>CAYFXR010000226.1:0-18773 GCA_964347155.1 uncultured Nitrospiraceae bacterium
CCTCTCCCCTGGCGGGAGAGGGAAAGGGTGAGGGGGAACAAATTAATCAATCACCCCCACCTTAATCCTCCCCCGTCAAGGGGGAGGAGAATTAAGATGCCCCGCCTTGTAGGCAGGGAACTTCACTTTACAACTACTTTGAGTTGGGCCTTAAATTATAGGTTTATGAATTCCGGTTGCTTTGTTTGTGTATCGAATATCATGATTGTTGGTTTATATTCAAAACCGTGCACAGTCCCTGGGTTCAAAACCAATGTTTTACCTGACATTTCATTTTGACATACATGCGTGTGTCCGTAGATGACAATATCGTATTTTCTGCACTCTATTAAGGCATCCTTTAATTGCGGTTCAGTTCCATGATAACACGCAAATTTTAAACCATCCTCTTTAAACTCGTAAAAATCACCTTTTAACACACCACCTATATCATGAAATGCAGTCATCAATCGGAATTTATCTCCATCGTTGTTTCCGAATATCCCTATAAGTCTTATGCCTTTACAGGCTCTCACTGAATTAGGATTTACATAATCACCAAGGTGGATGACATAATCAACTTTCTTGTTTTTTAATATCCTGATGCTTTTGACGATGTTGTCAATATGGTCATGTGAATCTGAAATAATCCCTATTTTCATAATGACAGATCTAAAGGCAATTTATAAACACACATGGTTTGGACATGATCAGATAATTCTAATCCAAAGTAAACTTATAAATCAAAAACTTTTCCGTAAAAGTTTTTTCTTGAGCTATTAATACATGATTCCAGCCGTGCTGTCGGGATATTTTCAGAACCCGTTCTGGCTCCGCAATCGATGAATAAACCATCTGTATATATCCATCTGGTTTCATGTAATCTTTAGCTTCTTTGAAAAATTTTCGAATCAGCTCTTTGTCAGAATCAAATAAGGCATATTCGAAATCTGTCTTTGGCTTTCCTTCAAGGTAAGGGGGGGTAAAAAGTATAATGCTAAAGGTATGTCGCTTATTTAAAGGAGTAAAAAGATCTCCTTCTACGACTACAATATTTTCTAACCCGTTGGCCCTGACGTTTTTCCAGGCAAACCGGGCAGCTTCAGGATTGATATCTATGGCAACAACCTTTAAAGCTGTTTGACCTGCGGTAATCGCCTGAATTCCAGAACCGGTTCCCATATCCAGTACCACATCCTCAGGAGTTACCTTAATGTGTTTTGCCATACATTGACTTGTATAATAATATTTTGGATTGAATACTTCTTCGGAGATTTCATAGGTCTTCCCCAAAACATGAACCTTATGTGGACCGTATTTTTGAATCTTTTTAATAAGCCATGATGATATTGATTGTTTCAATGTCGTTAGCATAATGTCATTGATTAACCCAAACTTTCATGCACTTAATGGGTACCACGGAGAATGAAAATGTCCTTGTCAGTCATTCCCCGACTTGCCCTGAACCGTATGGTTCAGGGCAAGATCGGGGAATCTTGGGTAAAACGAACTGGATTCCGCATCAAGTGCGGAATGACGGATAAACAAAATTGATTCCTATTTTCGGGTCAATGACATTTTCGGACTAAATAATGCATTTTTCAGGTTAATGCTTCCAGAAAAAGTGTTTGTGAATATAAAATTAGTCAGGCTTTAAGCCTGACTTATTATGGCAGAAAAGAAGAAGATTTGGGGGATAAAATTGCAGATAATGAAAGATATGTCGTAAGGGATGCGTTATGACTTCAAAACGTGTAAATAACCATCCCTGTCAAGAGCTTTGGATAAAAATATGTGGATTTTGGAGGCATTCTCTCTCCGGAGAGTGCGACTTCTTTGACATCTATTATTTTTGTCGGATTGAGGAAAAAAACAGCTTCAAATGATCCTTTTTCAGCCCTCTCCACTGCAGCATCAGGATTCATTTCATATTCAAAATGGCCTATTTTTAAAAGTTTTTCAAAAACGAATTTATGGAGTATTGTCACATCAAGCTTTGTTAAGCAATCAGGCAGCTCTACCTTTATGTTTGATGCGTTAAGCGAAAGGCAATAATATATATTTGCATTTGTAAGGAACATTCCGAATGAATTGTTTTTCGTTTTCATTAATGCAAACATCTGCTGTCTTGCCTGTTGATCAGGTGTATCCTCTGAAGCGATTTTTTGTATATCAAAATATTTCCTGAGAGTTTCCTTTATATTAATATCTGAATCTATTTCAACCATGCGATGTGTGGGTAATAGGGTTAATCCTTCATCTTCCATATTAGCGAGAAACATAAGTACGTAGTTACATGGTTCTTCACCTGTTTTATGTAAACCTTTGCTTTCGGTCTCTTTCTTAAATTCAAGCGCGGTTTCATAACGGTGATGACCGTCTGCAATAAAAACATCTTTATCTGACATTTCATTTTTTATTGTTTCAATCGAAGCGCTGTCGCTAATCCGCCAGAGGCGATGTGTAAAACCGTCTCCGTTTTTAGCTTCTATAAAAGGCGTTTCTTGGACAATATTCTCAAGAATAGACGAAGCAAGCTTTTCTTCACTGCTGTAAATTGAGAATATGGGGCTTGTATTTGCATTGCAATATCGCAAAATATTTAATCTGTCTGATTTAGGCTTTGAATAGGTCATCTCGTGAGGATGAATTCTGCCTGAGCCAAGTTCTTCAATCTTTACTGCCCCCAGAAAACCCCTGGTCCTTTTCAGTTGATCATTTATCGTATAAGTTATTTCGTAACAATAAAATGAAGGTTCCGGGTCTTTTATTAAAATACCTTCCTGAAGCCACTCTGATAAATGTTTTGTAGCCCTTGTATAACGGTTTTCTTTTTCATCATCTCCATCCTTATCTTTCCCAAAGTCAATACGGATTATATTGTGAGGACTTCTCATGTAAAGCACCTCTTTGAATTTAGGCGTAACAATATCGTAAGGAGGTGCCATCGTAGCAGAGACATCCACTTTTTGAGGATTATACATAACGCCTTGAAAAGGAATTACTTTTGCCATGGTTTTGGATTCCAGGGAAATGCACAGTATATTAACATTGAGCATAATGAAATTTCAAATCCCTTTGCAATGAGTTGTTGCTTTTCGTATAGTGTAAAATTAAAATACTAATATAATGCCTCTCATTAAAAAGGTTGCAGACTATCTCAGGCTTATTAAATTTTCTCATTCTGTATTTGCACTTCCTTTTGCATTTACAGGCGCGCTTATTGCAGCGGGCGGAATTCCAGAATTTTATCAGATATTCTGGATAACAGTTGCAATGATCTGCGGCAGGTCAGGTGCAATGGGAATGAATAGAATTATTGATCGAAAAATTGATGCACTGAATCCAAGGACACAAAACAGGGAGCTTCCAAGAGGCGTGATAAAAACGTGGGAGGCATTTATTTTCACTGTTATTGCATTTGCGTTTTTACTGTTTGCTGCATACAAACTTAATCCATTATGTTTTAAAGTTGCCCCATTCGTCCTTTTTGTTCTTTTTACTTATTCGTATACCAAAAGGTTTACATGGCTCTGTCATATAGTTCTTGGGATTACACTTTCATTTGCTCCTCTTGGAGCATGGATTGCCATCAAAGGATCTCTGGATTACGAAATCCTTCCGCTTTGCTTTGCAGTTATGTTCTGGGTTGCAGGTTTTGATTCACTTTATGGGTTGCAAGATATAGACTTTGACAAAAAATACGGCCTTTATTCCATTCCACGTAAGTTCGGAATAGAAACTTCAATATGGATAGCAAGGCTGTTTCACGTAATCACGATAGGATTGCTATTAATTCTTATACCCATTTTTAACCTATCCAGTTTCTATCTGTTTGGAATTTTAATTGCAACCGGGCTTCTGTTTTATGAACATACCCTTGTAAGGCCTTCTGACTTAAGTAAACTAAATTTGGCCTTTTTCAACATGAATGGCTATATAAGCATTACTGTTTTTGTATTTACATTATTTAATTACTTGATACCTATATAGAGTCTGTGTATAAAGTCAGTTTTTGTCATTGTCCGGCTTGCCCTGAATTAGGAGCGGTTCAGGGTTTGACCGGACAATCCAGAAGACACTGAAAATACTGGATTCCCCGATCAAGCCTGTCCTCGATGTGATCGGGGATCTGGGAATCACGGATTATACATGTCATAGTTTATCCACAGACTTTATATAGGGCATAAAAGACATATTTAAGATATGATATTATTTGTAAGCGTATCGGGAATTTGTCCCTTTAACTGTTTTCAGGGCATTTCTGAAGGTTGTTTGACTAATTATTATTTGAATGTAAAAAGAGGGAACATATGAGGCTAAAATTTTTGGTATTTTGTTTGCTTTTTGTTTTTATCATACTAACATTATCTTTATTCAATAATAATGCATATGCTGTTTCTAAACGTGTATTTATAACCAATGTGAGCAACAATGCTGTTTCAATTATTGATACTTCAAGAAACAAAGTTGTAATGACCTTGAAAGTAGGTGAATGGCCAACTGGTATAGCAATTGACCGGATTGATGGCAGAATGTATGTAGTTAATTCTTATCCTGGTGACAGCAGTATTTCAGTCATTGATATCCAGAACAGTACAATAGTTTCAGAAATAAAAGTTGATACGAGTCCCATGCATATTACTCTCAATCCCGTTGCTAAACTTGCATATATAACACATCCTAAAAACAGAGATAAAACCATCTCAATAATTGATCTTAAAAAAAATACAGTAACGGGGAAGATAAAAGTAGGTGCTGGAGCATTTGATATGGAAATTGTTGGTAAAAAGCTTTATGTAAGCAATTCAGGTGATAGTACAATTTCAGTTATTGATATTGAAAAGAACAAAACAGTACATACTTTAAAGGTTGGTGATACGCCCCTTGGTATTGATATAAATCCTTATAATCAGAGAGTGTATGTGGTTAATCATGGTAAAAACACTGTCACGGTTATTGATGGAAACAAACATAAAGTCATAGAAACAATAACAGTTGGAGAGAAACCATGGAGTATAGGCGTTAATCCTTATACCGGGAGGGCATATGTTACCAACAGAGGTTCGGACACGGTTTCAGTTATTAGTATTTTGAATAATAGAGTGATAGAAACTATTAAGGTGGGAAAACAACCTGTCGGAATAGCTGTTGATCCATCTAAAAACAGGATCTATGTGGCTAATCATGTAGATGTATCGGTATCAATAATTGATACTAAAAGCAATCGCGTTGTGGATACTTTGAAACTGAACCTTGCTCCGCGTAGCCCGTATTCTGGCTCACCGTGGGGTGTTGCAGTATTTTAACCTTCTTTCTTACTCTTTAATTTGGAGATACATAACAAAACCTGCAATGCCAAACACAACCGGACTGATCCACGGAGCAAGCCATGGTTGAAGAAAACCTGTATTGCCAAGGGATATACTAAATGAGTAAAGGAGCCAGTAAAATATACTGATGATGATTCCCAAGCCGGCAGCTCTAATACCCCCACCCCAATTTGTGTTTAATGCTAGGGCAATTCCAAAGAGGATCATAACAAAGTTTATTATAGGATAGGCGAGTTTTTCATAAAGACGCACAATGTATTTAAGATTTTTGAAGCCTGCTTTCTGTATTCTTGAATAATAAGCATATAGCTCTAAGAAATTCATTTCTTCTGGCTTTTTCATCTCTTCCCTGAATATTTTCGGTTCTTCTAGTGATGTTGATATATATGAGTTAAATTTCTTTGTTGTTTGATCGTTGAAATCAAAGATTGTTACATTTTTTAGATTCCATGCACCATTGACCCATTCGGCTTCATCTGCCTCAATTCTTTTCTCTAATCCAAAAGATGGATTAAAGTTAAAGATGCTTGTTTTTAAGATTCTGTTTTCATCTTCTACAAAACCATTAATACGGATTAAACTCCCGTCAAGGCCTTTCAGCCACAGTGCCGCTTCCCTTTGCACTATTTTGGGTGACTGTTTTAGAATCTTTACTTTTCGTACATAAGATGCCTTTCTCGTGGCAGCAGGCACCACTGTTTCACCTAAAAATAAAGCTATAAAACTGATAAAAACACCGAGTAAAAGGAAAAATGAAAAAAGCTTTTTTGTACTACCTCCTGATGCCTTAATAACTACTGTTTCTCTCCATTTTGAGGATATTCCGATGGTAATGAGTATGGAGAACAGTGAGGTAAATGGTAATGCATAGAGCATAATTCTGGGTGTTTGGAGGATAAGATATTGTACAATTAAAAGAACCGATGGTTTTTCGCTATAAAATTCGGGAGCCTTATCAAAAAACTCTGCTACTATTGAAATTGCCGTAAAACCGAGGAGAATGATAGCGAAAAACTTAAAGAATTCCTTTAAAAAATATTTCCTGAAAATTTTCATGTGTTTTACCTTCTAGCTCTAAAGCTTCTTAAGCGGTTTGTCTTTATATGCAATATAAAAGAAAAGCATGGCCGTAACACCAAAAAATATATTCGAGACCCATCCTCCCCAAAATGGTGATATTTTGCCAGATTTTGCTAGTCCTTCCCCCATAATAAGAAGCATATAATAAAGAATAAGAATTGTCAGACTTAAAGAGAAACCGCCGAGACGACCTGTTTTCCCTATTTTATTTGAAAGTGCGGGACCAAGAATACCGAAGATTAAGCATGCAAAAGGGAGGGCAAATCTTCTGTTTAGTTCAATGGCCCATGAAATCCTGGTTTTACGATTTTTCCATAGGTCTAAGGTTTTGATTTCATCAGGTTTTGTTTTTGTTACAGATTCGAGTCCTGATGTAAGCACAAAATCATATTCAGAAAAGGCAATTTCAGATGAACTGTTTTTTTTAAATGTATGAACTAATCCATTGTTCATACTCAATTTTATGAGATTTTCTTTCGGATTCGATGTTATTACACCGTTTTCTGCAACAATTACAACTGGCTCATCTACAGATTTGTCTGTATCTCTATAGATAAAAATTCCTTTAAACCTATCCTTTGAGGGAATCTCTTTTACATAGATGACCGTACCTTTAAATACATCTGAAAATGTCTCTGCCTCAAGGGTCATAGAGGCTTTTTTAATTATCGTTTCATGTAACGTACGTTTGAAAGAATGCGTACTGCGAGGCATGAGATAAAGGCTGATAAGAAGAAGGGTCAAAAAACATACTATCGAAAGCATAACTGATGATTTTGATATATCAAAGAAACTCATTCCGCTCCCCTTGAGAACGATGATCTCACTGTCGGTTGCCATACGTCCATAAGTCAGAAATATAGCAATCAGGATCGCCATAGGGATAGAAAGTAATAAAATGGATGGTTGCAGGTACAGAAAAACCTTAACGATATCAATAATGTCCGCCCCTTTTCCCATGAAGAGCCTAGTCAACCTGACAAATTTTTCCATAAAAAGAATCACTGACATGGAAAAGATAACGATAATAAAGTTTCCAAACAGCTCTTTTAGTATCGATCTATGAATAATCATAACTTTAACCTTATATTATAAGCCCAAAAATGCATTATCTGGGCAAATAGCTTTTTGTATGATACGGTTTATACGAGAATAATTATAACAACTAATGGAATCAAAAGGTAAGGAGCTATGCAGGGAACGGCATAATATTTCATCAGAATTTGATAAAATATATAAACTTACTTTGCTGCTCTCATTGTAGAGAATTTACCAAGTTTATATTGTTGAATATCTGCTGAGAGCAATACCGCGGGGGTCGTCATTGTGTTTATTCGGCATCCAGTCTCCTGTGTGACATTACTTTGGACAGTTCTGATTTTTTTATCAAATAGGTTATATAGTGAAAAGCAATAATAAAGTACAAGTGATTGTATTTGCAATCATTGCTGGAGTATGTATTATTTTTTGTAATTCGTCATGGGCACAACGTATCCGTCATGTCCGTCCTCACACTATTTACCCGGTACCGGGACCCCCAAATCAATATATGAAAGAGGCATTCTTTTATAAATGGAGCAGCAAGGAAGTAATAAAGGCATTTAAAGATCATGATTTGGAAGTTGTTGATGTAAAAAAACCAGGCTTTATCATGGGTTCCCCTGGAGCAAGGGAGAATACGATATTTTTAATACCTTCGTTTGGTAATGATATTGGCAGTCTCGTTTCCAGCTATAGTTCAGAAGATGTTCTTAAAGAATCTATAAAATATTATTCAACAATGAATAAAGACGCTGAATCTCCTGTATGGCGGATATTTAAAAAAGACAATATCCTTGTTTTAATAAGCGGCAGGGTGCCTGAAGAAAAAGCCAGAGAGTATCAAGAAGTATTAAGCAAAATGAAATAGGAAAGTGTGCCGATAAAATAACCGTTTCAGCAGTGTGAACCGTTCTAACCTGTTTAAACTGTATACCCTCCTTAACCCAAACAATGCAGAGTCGATTCGACCTCAAAAAAATTTATTGAAAACATAATTTGAATACCCCTCTATACCTCTCCCTTTGAAAAAGGGGGATTAAGGGGGATTTTGCAATGATAACGTCCGCAAATCCCCCCCTCCCTTTACTAAAGGGGGTAGACAATTGGTTTATATTGCGTCAAAAGTCCCTGTCTACCCTGCCTGCCGGCAGGCAGATGATAGGTAGGCGAAAAACAATTTCTTTTACAAAGCCTGTATTATGTAAAATGCATTTTCTGGATTAAAGGGTAATTGAACACCCTTACAGTATCGGCAGATAATGGTTTAACTCGTAAGGATGAACATGGGTTCTGTATTCGTCCCATTCCACCTTTTTACTTGTAATGAAATTGTTGAAAATATGATCTCCCAATGCCGTGCGTACAACGTCACTCTTTTCGGTTATTTCTATCGCTTTAGCCAGGCTTCCGGGAAGAGACGTTATCCCTAATTTGTTCTTTTCTTCATCATTCAAGTGGAAGATGTCTTTTTCTATCGGATGAGGCAGCTTGTAACCTTTTTCAATACCCTCCAGTCCTGCAGCAAGCATAACGGAAAATGCAAGATAGGGATTGCACGACGGGTCAGGTGAACGAAGCTCGATTCTCGTTGCCTGTTCCTTCCCGGGTTTGTACAGTGGCACTCTTACAAGGGCTGAGCGGTTTCTACGTGCCCATGATATATAAACAGGTGCTTCATATCCGGGAACAAGTCTTTTATAAGAATTTACCCACTGGTTGCATACCGCGGTAATTTCAGGCGCATGTTTCAATAGCCCTGCAATATATCCCTTGGCTACTTTTGAAAGATAAAACTCATCATTTGCGTTATAAAATGCATTCTGTTTGCCTTTAAAAAGTGACTGGTGAGTATGCATTCCGCTTCCATTCTGTCCTAAAAGCGGTTTTGGCATGAATGTGGCGTAACAACCGTATTTTGTCGCCACCTCCTTAACAACAACTCTATATGTCATAACATTATCAGCCATTGTTAAGGCATCTGCATAACGCAAATCAATTTCATGTTGTGAGGGAGCAACCTCGTGATGGGAATACTCAACCTTTATGCCCATTGACTCAAGAGTAAGCACGGTCTCTCTTCTTAAATCACTGGCTGCATCCAGTGTAGTAAGGTCAAAGTATCCGCCCTCATCCAATATCACCGTGTCCTTGGAATCTTTGAAGTAGAAAAATTCAAGCTCAGGCCCAAGGTAGAAAGTAAGACCTTTTTTCTTTAATCTGTCGAGATTCCTTTTTAAGGCATAACGCGGATCACCTTCATAAGGTGTTCCGTCTGGATTTAGAATATCACAAAACATCCGGCCAACTGCCTTATCCTTCGGTCTCCATGGGATGAGTTGGAATGTAGCAGGGTCCGGTTTTGCAATCATATCGCTTTCGTCAATTCTTGCATAGCCCTTAATCGATGAACCGTCAAAACCCATTCCTTCATCAAATGCGCCTCCCAGTTCCTCGCTGGTTATGGCAAAACTCTTCACCTGTCCGAGGATATCGGTGAACCACAACCGGATAAATTTAACGTTATGTTCTTTCACTAATTTCATTACATCGGTTTTTGTTTTTACTTTTACAGCGGCCATTTCTTTCCTCCTGTATGATATTCAGTTCAAACGGGTCAAACTGTTCAAACCGTTGTTATTATTTATCATGATTCTAGAGATAAGCATACTATGTATAAATCAAGTGTTAATAGAAAAATTTTTCTGTCTCCTATTTCCCCTGTATTCAAATGCGTTTCTATCAGGGATACAGCCTGTTCAACGTGTCCTTTTTGTATTCCAAACCCCTCGTATAGGTATAATGAAAATTGTCTTTCTCGACGCAATAAAGATGCCAGACCGCAACCCTGTTGGTTTTATTGGAAACCGTGTCTAAAAAATACCTACAAAAATGTAATTGCCACAATTGTGTTGCAATTCTAAGTACCCAAAAAATGCATTTCAAACAATGCAGACATTCTAAACCGTTCCATCTTTTTCAACCGTTTGAATGGTTTGAACAGTTCAAGCTACTAAAACATATTTTTCTGTTAGTTCAATCGTCCTCGATTGAATCTTACGTTATGAAATAAGCATCGGGACGATACCGTAGAAATTCGTCATCCGTGTCTGTACAAACGGATAATGGAAAACGGGCACTGTTCCTGGACACGAATAGCGATTTTATCAGGTCCTCCAGAATTCTTTTCCGCTTTTGCTGTCCTGGATATATTGGAGGAGGTCATCATGGGCAGGAGGCGTAACAAATACAAGCTCGATATCATCAGGCACATCTAGAAATTCCCGATCTTCGTCACGCATGATGAGCAGTGCTGCCTCACCATCTGAAATATTTTTATTGAGGACTGATTTGATGTGCTTGAACCTCGCTTTGATTGTTTCATCTAGAAACTTATGAATTGTTTCATATACCCTGGGTGTCCTTACATGTGCAAGGGATTTGTACCAGTCGAGATAAGTTTCGAATATTTCCTGACTTTCCAGGGGAAGGAATTTCCCCCCTGCCTCGATCTTTTTTTCCACAATCTGCTCCAGACGCATGTTCATAGTGCTTAACACCTTCATCGACTCCTCACCGGTCATGTATATGCTTTCACAGAAAATTTTTGATATCTTTTCTGTAATTTCTATTTGGGCCAGATGCTCCTCCACTTCATTCCAGTACCGGTAAAAAATCTTCTTGTATTCGTCGGTTGCATTTTCCGGAAGATAAAGATTTCTCACGAAATAGATCTTTTTTTTATTTTTATACTTTTCACTGTCCGGTTTGTCGGTCTTTCCAGGTTCGGTCATAAACATCTCCTGACTGATAAGTGTTTTTATTATTTAATGATTATATAAAATCTGTCTAATATAGCATTGATCAATAGGCTGAACCCCTCGAAAACATAATTGATCGACTGGTTCAGCCTGCTGTTTGCCTTTGTTTTGGAAAGCAGTATGATTATATAAAAGTTTAATTAATAATATTAACAGAAACATGACAGAAAATGGAGGATTTAAGATCCACAGTGCTGCAGTTCCGTCGTTGCTTTTATGAACTGTAGAACTGCATATCTGTGGCACTTCTGCCCTTTTGCTCTATAGAACTAGTGCACTATTTGCCCACTTTTACCAAAAAAGCCAGCCCTGTTTCATCTTTTTCAATTTTAATAGCTCTATTGGTTAGTCCGGAAGAATTGAGAAGGTTAATAATTTCATCTTCAGACCTGTAAATAAGTTTCCAGTCTGCCAGATATTCTTGCCATACCTTATAAGGATTGCCTTCTTTGATGTTTGTAAAAAAGAGAATACCGTTTTTATTTAATAATTTTTTAAAAGTATGTTTTAAGAAAAAAGAAATGTGTTTATCGGATAGATAATCAAATAAACCACCGGCGAGTATTAAATCGAAAGTCCCCAACTTTTCTATCTTTCTCAATGCTTGTAAGAAATTACCATAAACCAAATATACCCTTCCCCTGATATTACCAAGTCTTTTCTTTGATAATTCCAATGCGTCACTGTCTATATCGTGTAAAACAATATCGCATTGAACATGAGAAATATATTTTTCAATATTAAAGAAATCGCGGCAGCCTCCACATCCGACTGATAATATTTTCTGCGTAGCCTCACCATTAAGAAGTGCATCAAGAATAATCCCAGACTGGCGTTGCACCTTATTTCTGTGTTGCTGTGCCATAGCACTATTCAGGGCATATTCTTCAATGTAATATTCAACTTTTCCATATACAGATTTATTCTCAAGATTACAAATGTATTCTATTGTTTCAAAATCCCCTGGATATTTTCTTGGCCATTCCTGCATACGCTTAACAAAAACCGAGCGACTGTGAATATCTCTGGCAGGTTTTATGATTTCTTCTATTTCAGTTCGAGGGATAACATTCTTTTCAGCTTCCAATATATGAAGGCACAGGTCATGCATACCAGCGACAACTTTATGGAAAAGCTGAGGGCTACCGTCAGATATGATGCTCTCAAGAGATATAAAATTTGCGACACTCTGGCGCAATTTTTCCATAAACCCCAAAAATGCAGTTAAATAATGCAGGCGTTGGAAGAAAATTTATTTCTCGATACTTTAGACGCAATTCCAACCAATCTAAGGTGAATATTTCTGTTACAAGCTATATGCATAATTTAATAATAGATCTATCGAATTAAATAAATTTTGTTACAATGTCTGCATTATTTGGGTAAATACCTATACGAAGTATTTTAGATTAAGTTATGTAAATAGCGTTTATAGGAAAAATTTGTGATCTGATGTATTTTATTAGTAATCTCTTAATTTTTCAATAAAATGTTGTCATTGCCCGACCCCCTGATCGAGTCAGAGGGCATGCTTGATCGTGCAATCCAGAGATAGGAACTTGATTCCCCGTACTTGATACGGAGGTCATGATACGGGGGTCAGGCTGGAGAATGACAGCAGGGAGTTACTTTAAATTTGACTTTTACGCCCTGCGCTCTTGGTTCAGGGTTCTTAAAGGGTTACTTTTTAATAATCAATCCTATTACCAGCCCGGCTGAAACGGTTTCAACCAGAGAGCCTACAAACCACACAAAAGCCATTTTGTAAGGAATCGGCATTACAGAATAGGATCCATAACCAAAGGAGATACCCGTACCAAGTCCGAATAAAAGACCGTATTTCACGGCTGTACCAATCCCTTTTTCTGAAAAAAACAGCGCGTAGATTAAAACAAAACAAATTGATGATATCAAAACCACAATGCGCATCAAGCCCATTTTCATCTCTTCCATTGGTCGCCAAAGATCAGCAGTGGCCTCGTAGGCGGTATTAAGAATTAATCCATGAATTATGAAATCAAGTGCTGACCATAAGACAAACACAGCTATTATAGCCAAGACGGTTCTTTTAACCATTTAGACCCTCCTTTTAATGATTGGTTTGCAAGATACGACTTTGCCGGCAATTTTACTATTTCAGTGGCTATTCCTTGTGCAATCATTTGCGCAGCACAAGCCGTGATTTTCAAGAAAATCCTTTTAATAACGCTTGTAAGCGATTTAGGGATGGAGGTTTGAATGTTAAAAAAACGAAAGTCTCCTGCTCAGAAATTTTAAACTGCATGAGACTTTCGTTTCTGCTCTCCCCGTATTATCCACCTACAAACCCACCGGCAGGCTGCTTGCTCTCCTCCCGTGTTTCTACTGGCGGCACAGATACTGTGCTTTCAATATCCTGGATAAATTTGCTCCAGTCAATCGGGCAGACCTTGGAAAAGATCTCCATTTTCCAGTCGATGAAGCCAAGAGTTTCCCGCAAGTGTCTGATATATGGATTGAGAATTTTCTTATTTTTATCTTCCATATGCTCTATCATCGTCACGAACTCACTCAGCCTGGACTTGACGCCGTACAGTTCTTTGTACAGGGAATCGCAATAATCTTTTATGTCTATCTGTCTGGTGGCCATTATCATAACCTCCTTTCTCAGGCAGATTTGCCTGTTCCATTTGCCAGCGCATATAAACGCCTATCAGCATCTTACATTTTAAATTTATAACTATTTTCCCCAAAAATCTATGATAGAGATCATAACGATTCAGAATAGCAACAAATAGCCTCACTTCTCCCACACTTCAGGGGTTTTGCGCTCCATAGTCCCAAATTCTATTCTGGATGGCCTTACGATTACTATGCAATAACTCGGGTCATCCGGACCTGTAAAATAATTATTCAGTTCATCGAACCAGAACGCACCACGTTCATCGTTATCCGTTGAAACTTCCGCGGTTCCCTCAACCTGCAGCCAGTTCTTTGCAGTTTCAAGACTTGTTACTCCCATGGAAATGTGTACATCAGGGGTTTTCCTTATCTGACCTACCTTTCTCGATTCCAGATGCGTACAAAAACGAATAACCAGATCTTTGTCGGCTTTTCCCATTACATAGCGCACCCAGGGTCTTCCGTCCTCTGTGACAGTCGCGAAGTTCATCAGCTGCAACTCCTTTGCTGCATTGAATATCCTCTGCTTCAAATCACTCATTTGATACCTCCGTATAATATTTTTTGGATCATATCCCAAAAAGTTGCTATAATCTTCAGGATTCAAGGGGTCAATGACTCAAGTTAATGAAGAATGATCAATGAACAATTAACAATGAATAATTGTTTTCAAAATTGTTCATTCCACATTGATAATTAAACCTTGAATCCTTGAATCCTTTTTTGCAACGAAAGTGCTTGGGTTATATTGCATATCATGTCACCTGATGAAAGATTGACTTCTGAACTCCTGCGAGTCCACCCTAAGAAACACAATCTCTTACTGCTTCTTCGATCTCGGGAAACAGAAAGGTGAATCCGCTATCGATAAGCCTTTTGGGGATTACAGTCTGTCCTTTTGTAAGCACCTGTGCGCCTTCACCTAATTGAATCCGGAGTACAAATTTCGGTATTCGAAGCAAAGCCGGCCTGTGTAGTGCTTTACTCAATGCCTTGGTAAGGCCTTTATTGGTAGTTGGATTGGGAGAAGTAAGATTATAGATACCTTCATATGTCGTATTATCTATGACAGTCAGGAATGCACGTGTCAGATCTTGAATATGTATCCATGAGAATGGCTGTGAACCATTCCCGATTGTGCCTCCCAGGCCAAATTTAAACGGGATAAGCATCTGCTTCAGGGCGCCACCATCCCTGCCCAGGACAATGCCAAAACGAAAGATGACCGTCCGCATACCAATTCCCTTTGCCTTTAAAGCCTCCTGTTCCCAGTCTTGAGCAAGGTGACCAAGGAAATCATCAGCTTTCAAATGTTTCTCTTCGGTATGCGTACCTTTTGTGTCATAAAAACCTAATGCAGAAGTGGAAATAAACAGCCGAGGCCTTTGGCTCATGAGTGAACATGCTTCAACAATTTTTCTGGTAACATGAATTCTGCTTTCATACATGATTTTTTTATACTCCTCCGTCCATCGTCCGATAACAGGGGCACCGGCGAGGTTAATAACAATGTCCATGCCTCTCAATCGTGTAGCAAGCTCCTCAGGCTTTGCTCTGAAATCCTTTCGCCCGAGTGGTATCACATTCCAGTTTTCTGCTTGAAAGGCCTTGTTTAAATTGGATCCCACAAAACCGGTTGCACCGCTCATCACAATTCTATATGTATTTTTCTCCATCATAAGCAAATTCTAGCACATTTTATTAATATTTCTATAAACCTAAATAATTCCCAAAACAATGGCAAGCACCAGGCTGAATACCGAGAAAACAGAATTGTGACACTGTCGATCAATTATGTTTTCGAGGGGATCAGCCTGGTGATCAATGCTATATTGGACAGATATAAATAAACCTAAATTATGCATTTGAAATGATGCCTCGTCCTTAATATTCACAATGCATTATCGGGATTAACCTTTACATTTTTGCTTTTTTAGTGAAATTTTTTTAATATAAAATTACTGAAACTTCTTGAAAATCCGCATTATTCAATAATATAAACAGTTACTATTCGGCCGGGCTTATCACAAGGATTTCAGGGTGCTTATTTGTAAAGCAGGCTAAAACCTGCTGCTACAGAAAAGACTGCACAATGCAATCTTTGCAGATTAAATTACAAAGAGAGGGCATTTTATGGTTAAAGTTGGCATAATCGGAGGTTCGGGTCTTGATGACCCAAATATTTTAAAGGATGCAAGAGAGATTATGGATGAAACCCCATACGGCCCAACAACGTCTGTTCTTGCCTGCGGTACTATTGAAGGAGTTGATGTTGTTATCGTAGCAAGACATGGAAAAGACCACACGATATATCCGACTAATGTAAATTTTAGGGCAAATATTTGGGCACTGAAAGACCAGGGGTGTACGCATATTCTTGCTTCTACTGCGGTTGGTTCCCTTAGGGAAGAAATCAAACCGGGACATCTCGTATTTCCTGATCAGTTTATTGACCATACGAGGAAAAGAGCAGTGACGTTTTTTGATGAAGGTAAAGTTGTCCATACACCTATGGCAGAACCTTTTTGCATGAATCTTATTGATTTACTTTCATTATCTGCAGAAAAACTGAGAATCCCTTTTCATAAGAATAAGACTGTAATTACCATTGAGGGGCCGAGGTTTTCCACTAAAGCTGAAAGCCATATGTTCAGAAGCTGGAATGCTGATGTTGTCAATATGAGCACTGTTCCAGAGGTTATTCTTGCGAGGGAAAAACAGATGCATTATGCTGCAATTGCTATGTCCACGGATTATGACTGTTGGCATGAAGAAGAAGAGGCAGTTACATGGGATATGATTGTTGAGACCATGAAGAAAAATGCAAATAATGTAATAAAACTGTTTTTAGATGTCATAACAAAGATAAAAGAATATGATGATATATGTGTGAAATAAACACAGATGCGTTTCTCATTTAGAAAGGAGAACAAGACATGTCTATCAAGTCCAGAATAAGAACCATACCGGATCATCCCAAAAAAGGAATTATGTTCAGGGATATAACTACTCTCATCAAAGATCCTGTGGGATTCAGGCTCGTTATTGACAATTTTACCCAGAGGTATATAACAGACAAGGTTGATTTTGAAATTATTGTTGGAATTGAGGCAAGAGGTTTTATAATTGGCGGGGCCTTATCTTATACACTGGGAAAGGGCTTTATTCCGATAAGAAAAGTTGGCAAACTTCCGGCTGACGTTGTAAGACACGAATATCAACTTGAGTATGGAACAGATACAGTAGAGATGCATAGAGATGCAGTTACAAAAGGATCAAAAGTGCTCTTAGTTGATGACCTGCTTGCCACAGGTGGTACAGCCCTGGCTTCTGCAGCGCTGATTGAAAAACTGGGAGGTGTTGTGACGGAAATGGCCTTCATTGTTAACCTTCCGGATGTAGGTGGATATGAGAAATTAAAGAAAAAAGGATATAATGTTTTTTGCCTGACAGAATTTGAAGGAGAATAAATAAACATAATCCTAGAACCCTTTTTAACAATAAATTTGAGCTTCGTGATAAGGTATATTATTCCTTTTATTAAACCTCAATTTTTTATTTAAAAAGTATTGCATTAATTAAAAATTAGTGACAATTTTTGTCATCATAGACAATTATTGTCCTAGCAAGAATTAGCATACCATGGCTGTTTTTGGTTATTCATATAATTCATGATGCCTTCAGGATCGCATGCTATACACATATCAATTCCCTGGATTATCTGCATATCCTGACAAAGCATATACGCTCTCTTAAGGTCAAAATTGTTTGTTCTTTCAATCACTAACTTCTTGGGTCTGAGATAGACTTTTCCACAACTCGTACAAATCCATATAAAGTTATGCTTTGCAGCCTCCAGGCAATTATCACATACATAAATTTTTACGCCTGGCGTGACTTCAGTATGAATTGACGTATATTCATGTTTGCATATTGAACATTCTTCATGTTTGTTATTAATTTCTTCCATTCTTACCTCCTTTCCTTACAGATATTTCTGTTAAGGGTAATTAAAACCTCCTTCCTCAAAAAGTTTTTTAATATCTGATATTTTATATGCAACTTTTATGCCAAATATACTACTGTCAATTCTTGATATGGCCTCTTTTGTATTAAGCAAGATTCTTTAATGGTACGCAGCAATTATTGTTTTATTTTCAGACAGTTACTTAATGAAATGCCTAATTGACGGGGATAAACAGGAGATTTTCATGTTTGATCGGGAAGACAAAAAATGTGGTAACAGAGTCTGTCCAAAAACCGTCGTTCTGAACAAGTTTCAGTACCTCTTGCGATCATAACATAATGTAAATATGAGATTCCTGGTCAAGCCCGGTATCACAGGACTCTCGTGATCATTTTTTTAAGACTTTGAAGCCATGCGGTATATGGCGCAGCGTAATTCATTAGTTTAAGTCAATGTATAAACCATGACATGTATAATCTGTCATTCCCCGATCCCCGATCACATCGAGGACAGGCTTGATCGAGGAATTTAGTATTTTCAAAGACTTCTGGATTGACAGGTCAGGACCTGAACCGTATGATGCAGGGCAAGCCCAGAACCGCTCCTGGTTCAGGGCAAGCCGGGCAATGACAAAAACTGACTTTATACACAAACTCTAGTTAGTAATTTAAGTAACATATATAATTTTCCCTCTTTCGTGTTTTAGTTGATAAATTTAAATTAAATATAAAACATGCAATTAATATCAAATGCTAAATAGGGTTCGAGGATTCCAGGATTCGAGGGTTCAAGTGTTTGTTTTCTAACGTTTTTATAAGTGCCTTGATCATTTCACTTGAATCCTTGACTCCTCGACCCCTTGAATCCTTACATCCATTTCAATTTTTTTACGAA
>CAYFXR010000227.1:0-11401 GCA_964347155.1 uncultured Nitrospiraceae bacterium
AAGCTTTCAGTGGTCAGCTATCGACTTGTAATTAACTCAAATAATGCAGACATTGTAATAAAATTTGCATTCCTTTAAGAAATGCGAATGTAAGGATAAAATTATTAATTGACATTCGCTCGCTTAACAGCGAGCCGGTCATTCTGTTTAATTCGATGGTTTTATGAAAATTTTGCCAGAATACCCCTTGATGTGCAAGAGGATGAATGGCATCCTTTCAAATCCCCTCTCCCCTGGCGGGAGAGGGAAAGGGGGAGGAGAATTAAGATGCCCCGCCTATAACTTGAACTCTTTGAGAACTTCGTTAATCTCTTTTATAAGTTTTTTCATATCTTTATTCCCCTCTTCACTCATAGTTGAAATTATTGATTCGAGTTTTTCTGATGGCTTTTTAACCATTTCGATCTTGTACTTCAATTTTTCTAAAGATAGATTGATAGCATCTGCCAGATCACGAACCTCGTCACTTTTTCTCACCTTAAATTTTACAGACAGATCCCCTTCAGCTACCTTTTCTATCATGTCTCTTTCGATCCTGTATAAAGGACCTGCAATCCTGAGGGGAAAGAAAAGGGTTATTACACCGGCAGAGAGAATAGCCAGGACAATGGATAGGGTAACAGCTGGCAGGAGCAAATCCAGGAAGTTCTCTGCATGGATATGGAACTGTTGATAACTTCCGTTTATTTCCCTGTTGCTGTAAAAATAAAATATCGTTGCCATAAGCCCGACTCCTATGATGGAAACACCAAGGACTTTAATGAAAAGCCTTATTTGCAACTTCCTTTTAATGGAATAATTTATGATTTTTCTCTTATACTTACCCGACATCCATGCCTCCTTTTCGTGCAGCATTTTTGTATGAGAGGATTATCACTTAATATATCCTACATGACATTTTATACATAGATTTTTAGGAAAAATTGTTCTGATAAAGTATACCTTTTCGCCTCCATGAGGAGCGTGACATGTTACACATGTCAACACCCCCTCTTCAATAGTGGTGAGGTCTTCCGATATCTTGATCTTGGGGTTCCTTGATCTTACACCAACCGGATGGGATGCATCCTGTTTATGACACGTAAGACATACATCAATTGTTGAGTATCTTGTTGGTGAATACCCGTAACATTGCCTTTCTTCCATTTGCTGGATCTCTGTGAACCAAACCAAAAACTCCACAGCTTTATTGGAAGATACTTGCAAATAAAAATCGTCTTTCCTTCCAGTTTTAAACACCTTTATATCTCGTATAAGAGGAGATACCCCTTCCCCATCTCTTGACTCGTTCATACGAGAAACATCTTCTGATGTATCAAAGAAATATTCTTTAGATTGCAGCATATTCCCGGATATGTCTCTGGAAATCACCCTGTATGAGTATGTGTTTTTATGTTTTAAACCCCCTAACGTTACGTTATGTCTATTGGAGAGCAGATTTTCAGCGGTGAAGGTTTTTCTGTATTTTGCTCCAATTTCCCCGTATGTAATCTCAGTAGTTGCCGGCACATCTGTAATCCATGAGATAGTGGCTTCCACAAAGATACTTCTCTTTATCTTCTCTATTCTTACATCGAATATATGCTTCAAGGGAGATATGTCATCATGATGATGACGTACATCTGTGGGTTTGATATTTACGAATTTTGGATCGCTTTTCTTTCCGTTACTATCTAGTGCGACTACTTCTGCCTGATACGTTTTATCTTCAGGCAGGTTGCCGAGATATAAGATTCCTTCCTTCTGAAACGTAGAAGATTGAATACGTATCTTTTTTTCAATTTTAGGATCCTTGAAAATATGACAAAGCGTGCATTTCTCCTTTGCCACATTGTGTTGATAGGGACTCGTAACGGCTTTAATGTATATTTTTTCATGGCATATCATACAGGCGTCTGATTGAAAATCGTTTCCAATAGCGACTGTACTAAAGAGAAATGTAAAAACAAATAAAAATGGAAATATTAAAACGAAAAAGCGAAATTTATTAAAAATTCTCCATACCATTACTTGAATACATCTTTACGAAATTTTTTTTTATGATGATCGTTAGTTGTTTTTTACTCGGAAAAACCCGGAAAATTCTTTAACCTAAATAATGCAGACATTGTAAATAAATTTATTTAATTCGATGAGTTAATTATTAAATTATGCAAATAGCCTGGAATAAAAATATCTCCCTTAAATTTGGTTGGAGTTGCGTTTAAGGTATCGATAAATAAATTTTTTTCCAACGCCTGCATTATTTCAAATGCATTTTTTGGGTTTATATGCCGGTTCAATCTTGCAGATTGAACCATATTTTTTATGAAGCCAGTATTATTGAATGTCTTTTCCTATTGCCTGCATGAGAATATTTTGGCTAATATAATTTATGTTTAGATTTTTAAGTTTAAAAATATGTCTCTTTACATTAATCGTGTTGATCTTGACGGTTGGATTATGTTCTCTTCCCATGATTGGCAATGCTTCTCTCACTCCTTTTCATGCTCCTGGAAAATCTCAAATTGATTCAGAAGACACAGTTGAGAAAAGAATTGAAAGAGCAGTTGAATTTATCAAGAACTTATCGTATGGGGATGCAGAGGAAATTTTGCTTGATATTGTAAAAAATGAACGAGCTGGAAAAGAAAAGGCATCGTTTTTACTTGGCAGACTTTATACAATCAAAGGTGATATTGAAAAGGCTGAGGAATATCTGAAAAGTGCAGCTGATAATTATCCTTTGTTAAGGGATTATGCTTTAAAGCTACTTGTTGATGTTTATATTACTTCGGAACAATTTGGTAAAGTTATAAAAACCGCAAGGCAGATTAATAATAGAGTCTTATTGCAGGGTGCAAAGGGATTTTTAATTGATTCACTCCTAGCGTTGAAAAAGGAAGAAGAAGCTATAAAAGCGCTTTTCCGGTATATTAAGGAATATCCAGAAGATTGGGACTATAAACTCAGTCTTGCTAAACTTTTGAGAGACAAGGGAGCAACTCATAAAGCAGTTCATCTTTTCAAAGATATATACATCCATGCTGTACCTTTATCCGAAGATGCTCTTAGAGAGTTGAAGGCTGTCAAGTCAGATTCTTTTACAAAAGAAGAGATATTGAAAAGGGCAGATAATCTCTTTGAAAAGCATGATTATCAGGAAGCTGAAACCGCATACGAAAAAGTTCTTACTATTGCGGATAATAAAGAAAAACACAAGATCAGGTTTTTAATCGGTATGAGTCAATTCAGACAAAAAAGATATGATGCGTCAGCCAAGAACTTTGGATTCATTAATACCCCTAAGGCGATGTATTGGCAGGCAAGGTCTTTTTACAGGTTTAGTAATATGGACGGATTTAAAATGGTTCAGAAAAGACTTGAAAACCTATATCCACATAACAAATACCTTGCCCTTTTGTTCCTTATGGAAGCGGAAGAACTCGTGAGAAGAGGTGAATTGAGTAACGCTACAGAGACATACAAAAAGGTATCGAATCAATTTCCTAAAAATACCGAAGATGCTTTATGGGGGATTGGATGGATGCATTATACTTCTGGAGATTATGGAGCGGCATTGAATTATTTTTCAAAACTTACTGCTTATCTCAAAAGCAAAAATTACTATAAATACCTTTACTGGAAGGCAAAAACTAAAGAAAAATTATTTGAGGACTGTATCAAGCAAAAAGTTAATCGAGAACACAAAAATAATAAGGATATGTGCAATAAAGAAGATGATGACTATTTTAGCCGTCTCCCTTCAGATAAAAGTTATTATGGATATCTTATTAAACTGAATTCACAGACACATGCCCTGCCTGAAAAGATTGAGATTGTAAAACCTGCAAGACCTGAGGGGAAAACGTATGAGAGAATAGAAGATCTGGCATTTTTGGGTATGAGAGACGATGTGGTGAACGAAATAGTTGATTCTCTAAAAAGTTCAAGAAAACGTGGAGAGTTTGCATATCTTGGTTATATGGCTATGAAATGGGATGAATATAGAGAAATAATAGCCTTTGCCGAGGAGAAAGAGGACAGGGAATTCCTTCCTTATTCATATCCCCTTGGTTATTGGGATGTTGTAAAGGAGGCTGCCGATTCACAGAACCTGGATGCACATCTTGTTACGGCATTGATCAGAGAAGAGAGCCGTTTTGATCCAAAGGCAATCTCATGGGCAGGAGCAGTAGGTCTCATGCAGCTTATACCCTCTACAGCGTATAGACTGCAAGATGGTATGAAAGTCAATCTGAAAGATAGCGCAGAACTTCAAGAACCCAGAAAAAATATTATCTTAGGAACGCATTATTTGTCACAGCTTATAAATGAGTTTAAAGATATTCCCCTTGCAATTGCAGCGTACAACGCAGGTGAACATACTTTGAAGAACTGGTTATCAAGATTTAATAAAAACGATATAATTGAATTTATAGAAAATATACCATATAGGGAAACAAGAAAATACGTAAAGAGAGTATTGAAAAGTTATTGGCAATATAAGGCGATAAACGGTCTGCCGATCAATGGCCCCCCGTCTATTTGTAATGTAAAATGTTGATTAACATCATGCAAAGCATAACTTTTTCTCATTTGTCATTTCAAACGGGGTTTACTTTTTGGATGTATTTTGATAATTTACATGCTGATGCAACAGGACATGTTTAATTTTTTAAAGGGGGGATCATCTGTGGAAAAGATACAGATGCTTGAAGAGAAAATAATAAGAGTGATTGATAAGATTAAAGTTCTCACGGAAGATAATAATGCATTAAATGAAAAAATTTCCGGGCTTCAGAAAGAGCTGGATAAAAAGGATGAGGAATTAAGGACGGTCAGACAGGAATTAAAGAATATTGACATCTTAAAAACGGATATTAATAAATTGAACAGTGAGCGTGAGACAGTAAGATCTCAGGTAGAAAACTTGATTAAGGAACTCGAATCAGTAGAACTTTAATTACACATACTTTCGGTAAAGGGTAAAATTATGCGTTCTATTGAAGTTCAGATACTCGGTCAGAGTTATTCAATAAAAACTGACGAGGATGAGGCTTATATAAAGTCTCTGGCTAAATATGTTGATGAAAAATTGAAAGAGATATACAATGTCGTGCCCAACATCAACCAGACAAAGGCAACCGTAATGGCTGCGTTTGGTATCGCAGATGAGCTTTTCAAACTCAGAATAGAACAGGAAAATCTGGATAAATTGATAGAGGAAAAGACAAAGATCCTCTCAGGATTTCTTGACTGATTCCATTTCTTATTTCCCATTTTTTATTTATTAAAAAGGTTAATTATGGAAGAAACGAACGAACTGATACAGGAAAGGATCAAAAAGCTTAACAGACTTCGTGATTCAGGTATCGAACCATATGGGGGTCCTTTTGCCGTTAAGGATAGGGCAGCTGATATCATACGTAAATTTGGGGAATTGGATAAAGAGGATCTGGAGTCGAGAAATGAAGTGGGTGTTTTAGCGGGCCGCATTATATCTTTCAGGAATTTTGGTAAAACCGCTTTTGCCCATATCCAGGATGCTACCGGAAAGATTCAGATTTATTTTAGCAAAGACATCATCAGCAGCAATCAGCATATTATCAGAAATCTTGATATTGGCGATATTGTTGGGGTAAGAGGTCAGTTATTCAGAACAAAAACAAATGAGCTTACTATTCAGGTTGATAGTCTTACAATGCTTTGTAAATCGCTAAGACCTCTACCAGAAAAATGGCATGGTTTGAAGGATATTGAAATTCGCTGCAGACAGCGATATGTTGACCTGATTGTTAACCCACAGGTAAAGGATTTATTCTTCAAAAGGAGCAAGTTGATTAAAACTGTCAGAAATTTTTTTGATGAGCGTGGATTCATTGAAGTTGAGACTCCCATGATGCATCAGATACCAGGGGGCGCTACTGCGCGACCTTTTAAGACACATCATAATGCCCTGGGACTTGATCTTTTCCTCAGAATAGCTCCAGAGCTTTATCTGAAAAGGCTACTTGTGGGAGGTTATGAAAAGGTCTATGAGATTAACAAGAATTTCAGAAACGAGGGAATATCTTCTAAACACAATCCGGAGTTTACCATGCTTGAGTTCTACATTTCCTATGTAGACTATCATTATTTGATGGAATTTACCGAGGAGCTTATTTCCTATCTCTGCAAGGAAATAAAAGGGAACCTTCACGTACCTTTTGGAGAGAGTTCTGAAGGTGACACCGGAGAAATAATTGATTTTACACCGCCCTGGCCCCGGTTGAGCATGGTAGATGCCATGAAAAAGGAAGGCGTTGAATCTATTGTTTTCAAGGATGCAGAAAAGGCAAGGGAATTTGCCAATAACAGCAAGATTGATATTGATAAAAAGGCTACACATGGAAAAATACTGGATGAGATATTTAAGAAAGAGGTTGAGCCAAAGCTTATACAGCCGACTTTTATTGCGGAATACCCTGTGGAACTTTCTCCCCTTGCCAAAAGGAAAAAGGATGATCCAGAATTTGTGGAGAGATTTGAGCTCTTTATTGGCGGGAGGGAAATTGCCAATGCATTTTCGGAGCTTAATGACCCTGCTGATCAAAGAAAGAGATTCCTGGAACAGGTTGAGGCACGCAATCAGGGAGATGAAGAAGCGAACTTCATGGACGAGGATTTTGTCAGGGCACTGGAATACGGCATGCCTCCGGCTGCAGGGGAGGGTATTGGTATTGACAGACTACTGATGCTTCTGACAAATACCGCTTCAATAAGGGATATAATTCTGTTTCCACAGTTAAAACCGGAACAGGCATGAATTTCTCTTACCAATTATTCATAGCACGCCGTTACTTCAGATCCAAAAAGAAACACAGTGGTATATCGATTAACACGTTGATATCGATTGCTGGTGTTGCGCTTGGGGTAATGACACTTATTACAGTGCTTTCTGTAATGAGTGGATTTCATGAAGACCTTCAGGAAAAGATACTCGGTGTTAATGCACATATTATAACGCTGAACTATGAAGGACGAATAGGTGGTCAAGAAAAAATAAGGGAAAAGATCAGTAAAGTCGAAGGTGTTATTGAATCTTCCCCCTTTATTTACGGACAGGTTATGTTGAAATTCGGTGACAGGGCGTATGGTGTTATTGTAAGGGGAATCGACCCGGTTATAGGGACAAGCACTACAGATATTCTTGCAAACCTTAAGACAGGAAGTATAGATAAACTAAAGAAAGATACTGGTGTTCCGGGAATAATAGTTGGAAAAGAGCTTTTGAGAACCTTGGGTTTGTTTGTTGGTGATGTGATTGAAATGGTGTCGCCTATTGGCGAGCTTGGCCCTCTTGGAATGATTCCCAAAATGAAAAAATTTAAGGTTGTTGGTTTTTTTGAAGCAGGCATGTATGAATATGATTCAAGCCTTGCTTTTATAAGCATTCATGAAGCCCAGGAATTTTTCAATCTCGACGAAACTGTTACCGGTATAGAAGTGAAAATAGATAATCTTTATCATGCCGAAAAGATAGCGAATGAGATTGAACTTTTACTGAAACCTCCTTTTTATGCAAAGGACTGGATGCAAATGAACAAGAATCTTTTCTCTGCATTGAAGCTTGAAAAAATAGTGATGTTTATAATACTTGCGCTTATCATTCTTGTGGCTTCTTTTAACATTGTAAGCAATCTTATTATGATTGTTATTGAAAAGGGCAGGGAGATAGCTATTATGAAGGCAATGGGGGCAACAAGGAAAGGGATTATGTCGATCTTTATGATTCATGGACTTATCATTGGTATCACAGGAACAGCCATTGGTATGATAGGTGGATATGTGCTTTGCCAGCTTTTGAAGACGTACAAATTCATAAACCTTCCTGCAGATATATATTATTTGAGTTATCTTCCCGTGAAACTGAATGTATTAGATTTTACCATCGTTCCTGCAGCAGCGATCTTGATTAGTTTTTTGGCTACAATTTATCCATCCTGGCAGGCTTCAAAGCTTGATCCAGTGGAGCCATTGAGATATGAATAAAGATAAATTCAAGGGGAACAAGGGTGATTATAGAACCATATATCGTTACCCAAAAAATGCATTTACAATAATGCAGATGTTGCGGAAAAATTTATTTTTCGATACCTTAACTTAATTTAAATCAATGTACCGGTATATATTTTTGTGCCAAGATATTTTCATAATTTAATAAAAAAATCATCGAGTTAAATAAATTTTTGAGCAATGTCTGCATTATTTGGGTTTATAGATATATTGCATGAAGGTTAGGGAGGCTGATATGTTTAAATTAATTTTCAGAACGATAGTCATAATTTTATTTCTGGTTTTTTTAACAATAGCTCTTGCTACCTGGAAAGGTGGAGAACCTTTTAGAGTCCTGGGAGAGGGAACTGTAATGATCGGAAAGAAAATTTCAGAATTCGGGGATTTTGTGGACGATCTAATCAACGGAAGTAAAAAAATGAAAAGAACGTATGATAAATTTAAAGATGCTGTAGATTCTGAAAAGGAAAATTGAACCAGTCAGCATAATACATAAATGGAAACCTTAATAAGTGTCAGAAATCTAAATAAGAGTTTTTTCACTCCAGTTGGAAATCTCCATATACTCAAAGATATAAACTTTGAGGTAAACAAAGGCGAGTTGACTGCACTCATGGGCCCTTCAGGAGTTGGCAAGAGCACACTGCTACATATCATCGGCACTCTCGACAGACCCACATCTGGAAATATTTTTTATGAAAATAATGATATATTTAGTCTGAAGGATGATGCATTAGCCAATTTCAGGAATAAGACAATTGGTTTTGTTTTCCAGTTTCATCATCTGCTGCCTGAATTTAATACAATTGAAAATACGATGATGCCTGCGCTTATAGCAGGTATAAGTAATAGAGATGCAATCAAAAAAGCAGATAGGATGCTGGCAGATGTCGGACTTTCTGATAGACTGCTACATAAACCAGGTGAGCTTTCAGGAGGTGAACAGCAAAGGGTTGCCGTAGCAAGGGCTCTTATGCTTAATCCAAAGGTTGTGCTGGCTGATGAGCCTACAGGAAACCTTGATACTCAAACTGGTGAGGATTTATTTAATCTTTTAATTGAATTAAATAAAATGGGTAGTACATTCCTGATAGTAACCCATAACGAAAGCCTTGCATCACAATGCGGAAGGATTATAAGGATGAGAGATGGAAGGATTGTTTAATTTGTTTTACTTATTATTGATAGCTTAATTTTATAAATAAATTGATACTACAAAAGCATTTACTAAGCAAAATTGTATTACATAAATTGAGCGATTTAATTTCATAATGATGTGCAAGGCAGGTGAAAAAATACATAGCGATACCTCCGTGCAACTATTGTCCTGCTTTTATAATGTTCACTCTTTAAGTGAAAGATTAAATGTAGCAATAAGACAATTCCAATATTCAATCGCATTATGAATTTTTGAACCTGCATTGCACATCCAGATATATGAGAATCGCTCAATTGAGGTAATAATAAATATTTCGCATTGAGAATAATGACTCGCTTGTCTGATGATACCTTTGAATTATTTCTTGACCGAACCTTAAACGAGGATATGGTTAACCTGAGAGATGTGAGTTTTATTGATCCCTACGGAATGGTAGGGATTCTTGAAACTGGAAGATTTTTTAGATCTTTACGTATAGTAAAAACTTTACTTCTGCCGAAGTCGGATGATGTTATTAAATATCTTGAAAGGATGGATTTCTTCAAGTACGCAGGACGGTATTTTGAATTCAGTTCTGACAAACCGGATTTGCCGGAAAGATATTTAAGGAGTTCTTATTCTGATGTTTTGCTTGAGATTACACCGATAGAAAAATCGGACGATATCCACTTCATAGTAGGAAAGGTAAAAAACCGCGCACATACAATACTTGAAAGACACCTTCATTATGATGAAAGGGCAATAAACGGTTTTATTGTTGCCCTTTCCGAGGTATGTCAGAATATCATTGAGCATAGTGAAAACACAGGATTTGTGGGGATCCAGAAATATCACTTTCAAAAGCAAGATAAAAATGTAGTCAAAATTGCTGTTATGGATTTGGGAATCGGTTTTAAAGAGTCACTTTCTGAAAGGCTTTCTATAAAAAGTGATCTTGATGCCATCGAAAAGGCACTGCTTTACGGAGTGTCAAGATATAAAGATGAGGGAAGAGGGCACGGACTGGCTGCAGTGAGAAGATTCATTAAACAGTGGAATGGTAAAATCTCTATCCGTTCTGGAACAGCAAAATTTTCAATAATCCCTGATTGGGCATTCGGAAAGGTGAAAGAGTCCAGCCTTGATTATTTCCCTGGTGCTCAGATAAACATAATGCTGCCAGAAGTTTAGCCATGTACCAGACACGGTACATGGCAAGCCATGAACCATTGCGGTTCAGGTTTAGGGGGCATTATTTTAAATGCATTTTTTGGGTTAAAGAACTGTATGTCAGATAATCGTGTAAAAACCGCCGGCGAACTACAAAAAGCCTTTGAAATTATTAGTCCTTTTATTGAGAAGCATACTTCACTAGTCTGCACGATATGTGAAAAAGTCTGCTGTATAAACAAACACGGTGATTATGACAACAATGACATAATGTTTATTAAGGCTCTTGGCATAAAAATCCCTCATGACACCTCTATTCGGAAAGATACGGATCCTTGCCGGTTTCTTACTGCAAAAGGCTGTTCACGTGATAGATGGGTGAGACCGTACCGGTGTACATGGTATTTTTGCGAACCTTTGCTTGAGAGTATGAAGTCAGACAAGGGCAGGGTGTATAGAGAATTTGTATATTCCTTCCAGAAACTGGTATCTATAAGACAGAAGCTTCTCGAATATATAACCAAGTAATCCTTCAGTTACATACTTCATTTTTTTCTTGACAAATTACTAATTTTATGATTCAATTGATTCAATTGAATCAATAAGATTTATTTATTCGTAATCAAAATAAGGGGGCTATTATGGCCTATTACAGGGAAGAAGCTGATAAGTATAAGGAGGAACATGACAAATTTCTTGATATTTTTGCAGAATTTGACTTTATGTGTATGAATGACGGTTGCAACTTCTTCTGCCCTGAATGCAGAAATATATTAAAATGCGAGGCTTATAAAGAGACAAAGGAGGCATGGGAGTCTTTTTATATGTAGGAAATTGTGCCATATCTGCTATGGTTTTATATAAGAAATTATGGATCATCTCCAAAATAGTTGGTAAAATCTGAAGGACGTAAAGTCCCGCGTAAAGCGGCGAGGCCGCAACGCGGCTTTTCGCCGCTGGGACAACATCCCTTTTCGGGATTCAAGTGGAATGCTTAAAAATTACAGGGACTTAAAAGTCTGGCAAAAATCTTATCAAGTATGTTTAGAGATTTAT
>CAYFXR010000228.1:0-18894 GCA_964347155.1 uncultured Nitrospiraceae bacterium
CTGCGAAACCATGGCCAGGCAAAAAAGTATTTTCACGAAATGGAGGGATATAACGGAAGGCTTGATGCCTTACAAGCAGGCTTTCTCCGTATCAAACTTCAAAAGCTTAATGAATGGAACGAACAACGAAGACAGATTGCTTATCGTTACAATGAAATGCTTGGGAGCGATGGAATTGTCAAACCCTATGAACCCGAATGGTCAAAACCGGTATATCATTTATATGTCATCCGTACGCCAAATCGGAACAAATTGCGGAAGTTTCTGTCATATAGCAATATTGCTACCGGTATTCACTATCCCATACCGCTTCATCTTCAGAAAGCTTATGTAAGACTTGGCTACAAAAAAGGAAACTTTCCCATAACAGAAAAAGTTGCATCAGAAATCCTCTCATTGCCCATGTATCCAGGTCTTACAGAAAATCAACAGCTGCATGTAGTTCAAAAAATAAAGGAGTTTAAAAATAAGGCAAAAATCAGAAAATCTAATGTAAAGGTTTGACGAAATTTATAACAACTTATAAGTTGATCCCATAAACCCCAATAATGCATTTTTTGCATTAAAGTTGAAAAAGTATGAAACGAAAACGATGGCATGCTGAAGAGAAGCAGAAAATTGTAATGGCAGGATTACGTAAAGAGATGTCAGTTGCAGACCTTTGCAGGCATTACGGCATAAGTGATGTGATGTATTATAAGTGGAGAAAAAAATTTTTACAAAGCAGCCTTCAGGGCCTGAAAGACAAAAGGCGTAAATGCAACTGTAATACGGAATAAAAAAATTGCTGGGTAACAATATTCAAAAGCTTTGGTTACATAAAATAAACTCATCATTCTGGAAAATATACAAGCGTCTTCTCAAATCATTAGCCAAACAACTCCCTGGTTATCAAATCCGTCGCAGATTATTCAAGGCAGCAGGTTACAAAATCGGGAAGGATGTTTATATCGGGGAGGATCTCATTATAATCGATGAACTTGAGGAAACCGGTTACCTTAATGTCGGCAACAGAGTTGCCATAGCAGAGAGGGTCACCCTGGTCATTTCGTCACGTCCAAATTTTTCACGTATTACACCTTATGTATCGACTGCCCATGGTCCAATAACCATAGAAGATGACGCTTGGTTGGGAACAGGTTCTATAATAATGCCTAACATAAAAATCGGGCAGGGTGCAGTCATAGGAGCAAATTCTGTAGTCACTAAAGATGTCCCTCCTTACACGGTTGTAGTAGGAATACCAGCCAAGCCATTAAAAACAATTAATTATCCAAATCTTAAAGGATCTTAAGCCATAAAATGTCAAAAAAAATCGGTGCCTTGATTACCGGTGGGGACTTTCAGGCGCTAGCGGTATTGAGAACCCTGGCTAAAAAAAACGTTCCTGTCATTTTAGTTGACAAGGAACATTGTATTGGCAAGTATTCAAGGTACAGAAAAAAATTCTTTAGATCTCCCTCACCTTCCATAGAAGAGCACTATATTGACTTTCTTATTAATTTGGCAAAAAAGGAGAAGATTCATGGATGGGTAATCTTTCCAAACAGCGATGAAGCCGTATATGTTTTATCAAAGCATAAGGATATATTGGAAGAATTTTACAGAATCCCTACACCCGGTTGGGAAATTATCCAAAACTTATATATAAAGGAAAATACTTACAAGATTGCTGAAAAACATCATATCCCGATACCAAAAACCTATTATCCCAAAAGTTATGACGAACTGACTACATTAGACTTGCAGTATCCAGTGATAATCAAGCCCTCAATCAGAGATAAATTCTACAACAAGGTTAAGACCAAAGCCTTTCTTATCAATAACATGAAACAACTTGAAAAAACGTATCGAAGAGTCTGTTCTATTATTGATCCTTCAGAGGTTCTTATTCAGGAGTTTATCCCGGGAGGACCCAAACAGCTCTTTTCATTTTGTCCTTTTTTCAAAAACAGGGAAGTGGTTTCGAGTGTCATGGCCAGAAGAAGCAGACAGCACCCCATGGATTTTGGGCACGCAACGACCTTCGCAGAGCTTATTGATATTCCTGAACTACATAGAATTGCTGAAAAATTCTTAAGCCTGATTGACTTCTACGGGATAGCAGAAGTTGAATTTATGAAGGATTCCATAAGTGGAAAATATAAATTAATTGAAGTGAATCCAAGGATTTGGGGCTGGCATTCTCTTGCAATTGCTGCTGGAGTTGATCTTCCATATATTCTTTACCAGGATATGATCGGTGAGAAAATAGAGGTTCAAAATACTTTTAAAAAAATTAATTGGGTACGATTAATTACCGATATTCCGACTGTCTTTATTGAAGTTGTAAAAGGAAAAATGAAAATTGGCGATTATATAACATCAATGAAAGGCAAAAAAGAGTTTGCAGTATTCTCCTTTAAAGACCCTCTTCCCTTTTTTGTGGAATTAGCAATGATTCCCTATCTTTGGACAAAGAAAGGTTTTTAGGATATTTCCTGGATTTTTTTCTTTTCCGGGATAATCTTCAGTTGTATTCTTCTTTTTTCATTGGGAATAAAATGGAAAATCGAAAAAAAAGTGATCTTCCCGTCTGCCTTTGTTATCGGGGTATCGAGTGGAGCTTTTGTCAATATTTTTATATCATTCTGGAGTGCAGATTTTTATCAGATATTAATTTTGCAGCTTTTCTTTATAGTTGTTATAGCAGGCTCACTCCTTCTATGGAGGTTTTACAGGGACCCTGAAAGGGTCACACCTGCAGATAAGAATAGTATCCTGTCCCCTGCCGATGGAAAAATTATATATATCAAGAAGACAGAAGACGGAAAGATTCCTTTTACAGAAAAAAAAGGACGAACATTTTCTTTGCATGACTTTTTTCAATCAGATGCCTTTCCTTCAAAGGGATATCTCATTGGTATCTCAATGAATTTTCTTGATGTTCATGTGACCCGCGCACCTATGGAAGGAAGAATCGACCTCCTTAAACACATCAAGGGTCTGTTTATATCATTAAAAATGAAAGAAGCGGTCATTCAAAACGAAAGGGTATTGACTGTTATAGATAACGGAAATTTCAAGGTTGGAGTTGTTCAGATTGCCTCGCGTCTTGTTCGAAAAATAGTTCCATTCATTCAGGAAGGATATGAAGTTCAAAGAGGTCAGAGAATCGGCATGATTCGGTTTGGATCACAAGTTGACTTGTACATACCTGATCTGCCCTCTTTTTTTCTTAAAGTCAATCCCGGTGATACGGTAAAGGCAGGAGTATCCATAGTTGCAACTTTTAATAATTACGAAAGGAGAAAGCGTGAGATATAAAAAAGTACTCTTTATTATCCCTCATTCTGATGCTGAATGGAGAGGCATTCGCCCCCATTTGGGATTGGGTTATTTAGCTGAGGCATTAGTAGATAACGGCATACGCTATGACATCCTCGATATGAACTTGGATCACACCTTCAAAGACCTGACAAAAAAAATTGATGAATTTCGTCCTCACTTAATCGGGGTCCCCTTGATATCTCTCCAGTATCTCAATTTCTATCAATTGCTATCACAGATAAAAACCCTGTATCCGGATATAGATCTCGTTGTAGGAGGTCCCCATGTCACAATCCTTAAAGAAAAGGTGCTTCACGATTGTCCGGCGATTGACTATGGAGTCACATTTGAAGGAGAAATACCTTTGATAGATCTTTGCAGAGGTGAAAAACGATTACAAAAGATAAAAGGTCTCATTTATCGAACTAACGGATCTTTAGTATATACGGGGGATGGGAGTCCTAACTGGGATCTAGATAGATTGTCCTTTCCCAGATATGAAAAGTTTGAACTCAAGAAGTATGTTCCTGAAGTAACGATTTATTCGAGTAGAGGTTGTCCTTTTCAGTGCATTTTTTGCCCCAACCGGATTATTTCACCACATTACCGAACAAGAAGCGCAATCAACGTTGTAGACGAGATGGAATACTGGTATAAAAAGGGGTACCATCAATTCAATTTCGATGATGATAATTTTAATTTTAAAAAGGAAAGAGTTTATGAAATCTGTGATGAGATAGAAAAAAGAAATATGAAGGACCTCTTTCTCCGATGTGCCAATGGAGTAAGAGCAGACAAAATTGATCGTGATATGCTTAAGAGGATGAAAGAGGTGGGTTTTCATTATATTGCCTTTGGAGCTGACGCTGGAAACAACAAGATGTTAAAAATTGTTAAAAAAGGAGAGTCCATCGAAGAGATTGAGTCTGCAGTAAAAAATGCCTGTGAGCTGGGGTATGATGTGAAACTGCTGTTTGTGGTGGGTACTCCTTATGAGACGAGAGAAGATGTTGAAGATAAAGTAAAACTTGCAAGAAAATATCCGCTTAACGATGTGCATTTTTATAATACAATCCCCTATCCGGGAACAGAGCTCTTTGATTGGGTTTCAAAAAACAACTATTTCCATGTCAGGCCTGAAGTGTATCTTAATGATCATTCTTGCTGTGAACATAACCCGGTATTTGAAACGCCGGAGCTCCCTGCTTCTGAAAGGGTCAAACTCCATAAATATCTGCAAAAAGTCAGGAGGGATATTCACAGAAAGGCTTTTAGAAGGATTTATAGCAACTACGGCATTCTGAGCTACGTGTCAAGTTATATCTTCGCCTCAGAGACAGGGAAAAAGATGTTCTATCAGAATTTCTTAATCCGTAAAATGATAGAAAAATTGAGATATAAAAGAGCTATTCAAACAACAAAAGAAACAGCTATTGCCAGCAAAGAATAACTTTTATAAACATATTTTTTTATGTCAATAACTAAGTTTTATTATTATATCAAACCCTTTATACCAAGAAGATTGCAGATTTTTCTAAGAAGAAAAGCGGTTCGTTTGAAACGACCATTATGCAAAGATATCTGGCCTATTGATGAAAGAGCCAGCAAACTGCCTGATGGATGGTCTGGATGGCCGGAAAATAAACGGTTCGCATTAGTACTTACTCATGATGTTGATACAGCATTGGGTCATGAAAAATGTTATAAACTCAGTGAACTTGAGATGGAATTAGGTCTTACATCATCCTTTAATTTTGTCCCTGAGCGATATAATGTTTCTTCAGCATTACGGCATCTTCTTGTAAGCAAAGGTTTTGAAGTTGGTGTACATGATTTGAATCATGATGGGAAGCTTTATGTATCGAAAAAGATCTTTAAACAGAGAGCAAAAAAGATTAACTATTATATGGGAAAATGGAATTCGGTGGGTTTTCGGTCAGGTTCCATGCACAGCAATCTGGACTGGTTACATAACCTCAATATAAAATATGATGCTTCCACTTTTGACACTGATCCCTTTGAACCGCAGCCAGATGGAGTTAAGACAATTTTCCCATTCTGGGTGTCGGCAAACTCGAAACACAGTGGCTATGTGGAGATTCCTTATACGCTCCCCCAGGACTTTACATTATTCATTTTAATGAATGAAAAAACAATTGATATCTGGAGGAAGAAGTTGGATTGGATTATTGAACATGGTGGTATGGCCCTATTGAATACTCATCCGGATTATATGAACTTCGACAAAAATTTTTTAGGAATTGAAGAATATCCAATTGACTTATACTATGAGCTATTAGTTTACATTAAAACAAAATATAATGGTCTCTATTGGCATGTACTGCCCAAGCAAATGGCTCTTTTCTGGTCAAAGCAAAATAAAACGCCAGTGTAACACTGCACATAATACATCTCATTCAAAGCCCATCCAATAGATGGTTCTTACATGTAATTTACCCTACTTTTCTCACTAAGCAAGAAACACCTCAAATGAACAAATATACAGGAAAAGTATTAATGCTGCTGGAGGCGGGATTTCCCAGAGATGTGAGAGTACCAAAAGAAGCTTATGCCTTAGTAAAAGCAGGTTACAAAGTATCAGTGATTGCAATCCGTAATAGGGGAGAAAAATCAAAGGAAAATGTGAATGGTGTCAACGTTTATAGAGTTCCAGAAATAACAATGTTCAAAAAAGACTCTACATTTGATAAGAATTCATATCTTAAATTCTTTCTACATAGGGTCAAGTCAGTGGCAGGTTATATATTTGAATATTTCTATTTTACGTCCGTTTGTATTATTTTGAGTCCGTATATTCTTGTTAAAGATGGTTTTGATATTATCCATGCTCATGACCCACCGGATACTCTCTTCATTATGGGAGCTTTGTATAAGCCTCTTGGGAAAAAATTCATTTTTGATCACCATGATTTAGGCCCGGAATTGTACTTATCGAAGTTTTCCGGCAAGAAGGATTTATTATATAAGATACTCCTTTGGCTTGAAAAACGAAGTTGTAAAATGGCGAACAAGATCATAAGCACAAATAATTCATATAAAGCGATTATTGTAAATAGACACAGGATTGATCCAAACAAAATACATGTGGTGAGAAATAACCCAATAATCAGTGACTGTTTGTTAGATAAAATTCATAATAAACGGGCAAAAAAACGAAATGATACAATCCTTTTCCTGGGAGGTATCAATCCACAGGATGGGGTAGATATTTTATTAAAATCTCTTCATTATTTAGTAAATAACTTGAATGGAAAAAATATTATGTGTCATATCATAGGCGACGGAGATTCTTTAACGGCAGTGAGACAATTTGCAGTGGAATTAAATTTAGGAGAATATGTTGATTTTACAGGGTTTATTAATAATAGAGAGAAAATTAAAAAATATCTCTGCTTTTCAGATATCTGTGTGGAACCTGCGTCTGACAACGAATTAAACAGACATTCTACCTTTGTTAAGGTGATGGAATATATGGCTGCACGAAAACCGGTTGTAGCATTTGATTTAAATGAAACGAGGTATTCTGTAAATGGCTCGGCTATACTTGTTCCACCCGGTGATGTTACAGGATTTGCCAACGCGATAAAAAAACTATTAGATAACACACAATTAAGAGAAGAGTTAGGTAAAAACGGCCTGGAGAGAATTAAAACAGAATTAAACTGGGAACATGCATCGAACAATTTAATAGAAGCATATACGTCATTAAAAACTACACGGAAGCATAAGTATTACATATTCAAAAATGGAAACGGTTAAATTGCCTGTAAATTTTTTCACTAATTTTCTGCGAATGCCAGTGTTGCAGAAAACTGCCGGCTCATTATTTACCCAGGGTATGTTAAGCATAGCAAACTTTGTAGTTGCATTTTCAATTGCTAAATATGCTTCAAAAAGTGAATATGGCATATATGTCATACTGTTTTCAATTATAGGAATTGCAGGAAATTACCAGAGTGCCTTGGTCAATACTCCACTTACGGTTCTTGTCCCTAAAAAAGATTCAACAGAAAAAGTTTTATTTGTTTCGGGATTAGGCTTCGGTCAATGGATACTTTACTTGCCCCTGATTATTTTATCAATAATAATTGTTACCATTTACTCCCTCTTCTATCAGGATTTTACATTACTACATCACGTACTGGTATTATCCCTTGGTATATTGACATACCTTTTATACGAATTTATCCGTACGGTAAACTATAGCAAGCTGCGAATTCATTTGCTGGTAAAAATGGATGCGCTTTTTGTTATTTTTGTTGCACTTGGAATTTCAATACTTATAGTATTTCATAAAGTCACGTGCAGCTATTCAATTACGATACTTGGAGCAGGATATTTCATCGCAGCAATTTTCGGAATTTCTTACGCTCAAGACACGTACATTATTAACTGGAAATCAATAGTACATTCATTTAGAGAAACCTGGCGGTATAGCCGTTGGGCATTAATAGGTGTTACGAGCAATATCTTTATGAATCGGGGTTACATTTATATTGTTTCTGCATCCTTGGGTCTTGAAAAAATTGCTGAAATATCATTAGCCCGTTTACTTCTCAGACCAGTGGGTTTATTTTTAAGTAGCAGCGGCAATATTACTCTCGCGAAAGGAGCCGAGGTTTTAAATATCAAAGGTTTGGCAAGATTCAAAATGCTTATTATGGTTATCTCCTGCTTCCTGGTTCTTGTTTGCATAAGTTACCTTTTTGGTTTGTGGATTCTTTATGATTATCTCATTTCCTTTCTCGGAGAAAAGTATGGAAGTATTCAAGGTTTTTTATTCTTATGGGGAATTTTTTTTCTTGTTCATTCCTTGCGATACCCCATTACAAATGCCTTGGTTGTATGCAAAGAATTTAAAGCACTAGCAAAATATGATGTAATGAGTGCAATAATTACAATTGCAAGCTGTTTAATTCTGACTAAGACATTTGAAGGCTATGGAACCATTATTTCCTTAATTGTGGGAGAGTTGGTCATGTTATTATTCGCCTCGTCGAGACTGTTAGTATTTTTAAAACAGAACAATCTCAGTCTTGAGATTTCATAATGGCTTCTAAACAGGTAACGAATATCTCACCAAAATAATTATGCCGCCCAATATAGCTTTTTTACTATGTATTATATTTATTTTTACTGTTTTCAGATCAGATCTCAAACAGAAATCTAATGTTTCTCCTGCTCTCTGGGTTCCATTGATCTGGATGATATTCTGTGGATCAAAATATCTTTCTTACTGGCTACATCCACAACCTGTTCTGACAACAGAAACAGACTATATAAGTGGTGATCCGATTAATAGAACCTTTCTCATCATCCTTATAATTACCGGCCTGTTTATATTATTCCGAAGGGAAGTAGACTGGTCACGATTACTAAAAAATAATACCTGGATTTTAATACTGTTTCTCTATATGGGACTTAGTATCCTGTGGTCTGATTTTATCGATGTGTCCTTTAAAAGATGGACCAGAACAATGGGAGATTTTATAATGGTTTTAGTTGTACTGACTGAACCCGCCCCATTTGAAGCTTTAAAAAGTCTTATCAGAAGATGTGCATATGTGCTCCTTCCCCTGTCAGTTTTGTTTATCAAATACTTTCGTGATATAGGGGTGGAATATACACCCGACGGATTAACTGAAATGTGGGTGGGTGTTACAAATCATAAGAATAGTCTCGGTGCATTAGCTATGATAAGCGGGATATACTTTTTATGGAACATTATAAGAACCCCGAGAAGCAGGAAAATATTTATTGATATTTTATTTTTAATCATGACATTGTGGTTGTTAGCTGGTTCACCAACATCCGACAGCAAAACCGCAATATTTATTTTTATTATCGGTAGTTGGATCTTAATAGGATTTGCAAAATCAAATCTGAAATACGTGAAAACGTATATCTTTTTTACTGCAGTTATTTCTTTAACTCTTGCATTGCTTACTGAACTCTTTCTCAATAACTCATTATTAAATTTTGTCGTAGCATCTTCGGAGCGTGACATGACATTTACTGGAAGAATATACCTTTGGACCGATCTTCTCAAAATTGCTTCATATCATCCAATATTGGGAGCTGGATATGGCAGTTTCTGGATTGGAGACCTGGCTAACAATTTATGGGAAAAATATTCCTGGAAGCTTGTACAGGGACATAATGGATATATAGACGTATATGTTGAACTCGGTTTGGTGGGTCTGTTTTTGATGGCAGGTATTATATTTTCTGCCTTTAAAAACATGCGCAAGCTATTATCGCTTAACTTTGAATATGGGGTACTTCGAATGACATTTCTGATTATTATTTTGTTACATAATTTTTCTGAAAGCACCCTTACCAAGGGAACAAATCTTATGTGGTTTCTTTTTCTTCTTGTTGCAGTGAATATTCCTGATATTTCACAAGCTCATGCTATAGGGAAAAATAATCAAGACCTAAAACAGCATCTTTGATTTGACCAAAATAATACAGAGTCTATTCGACCCCGAAAACAGCGATTATGGTTACTCGTGTCAGGGAACCGCGCTCCGTTTTCCGTTATCCGTTTTTTACGGACACGTACGACGGACACGGATTACGAATTTCAAAGGTATCTGTCTGCCGACAGGCAAGTCGTTAAAAATTTCTTTCACAAAGCCTGCATTATGTGAAATGCATTTTCAGGGTTGAAGAAAAATTATATGGTTATGAAAAAGAGTCACATTTGTGTATGCATATGCACATATAAAAGACCTAAATTATTAGAGCGCTTATTGAAAAAACTTCAAAATCAAAAGACTGAAGGATTATTTACCTATTCTATAATTATTGTCGATAATGATCACAAGCTGTCCGCAGAAAATATAGTTTTACAATTTAAGAAAAAATCTTTAATTGCCATAGATTATTATGTTGAGCCGAGAAAAAATATTGCACTTGTAAGAAATAAGGCCGTTCAAAATGCAAATGGTGATTTTCTTGCCTTTATTGATGACGATGAATTCCCTACCAATAATTGGCTCCTCAATCTATATAAAACATACAGTAAGTATAAGCCTAGTGGTGTTCTCGGTCCTGTAAAGCCTCATTTTGAATTAAACCCACCACAATGGATAAAAAAGAGCAAAATTTTTGAAAGGCCTTCCCATAAAACCGGTTTTGTTTTGCACTGGACCGATACACGAACAGGCAATGTTTTTCTTAGAAAGGATATTTTTAATGAAAGCAATATTATGTTTAACCAAAATTTTGGAAGAGATAGTGAAGATAAAGATTTATTCAGAAGGATGATTGAAAAAGGTTATGTTTTTATCTGGTGCGATGAGGCATCTGTATATGAGACGATACTACCAGAGCGTTTTAAAAGATCTTTCCATTTAAAAAGAGCTTTGCTAAGAGGAAAAGTCTCTTTAATGCATCCATCTTTTAAACCTTTGAACATTTTAAAGTCCATAATTGCTTTCTCAGTATACACTTTGGCTTTACCATTTCTCTTTTTAATAGGACATCATATATTCATGCGATATTTAATTAAAGATTTTCATCACATGGGAAAACTGATGGGTGCTTGTGGATTTGAAGTGGTAAAGTAGAAAGTTTTCCAAAGAAATCGTAACACATCTTAATGACGCATTCTTTATTTCAAGAGGGAAAATTCATATGACAGAAAGCGACTTAATAATTGATTTAAATGATCGTATACTCATAACGGGGTCAAACGGTTTTATTGGTTCAAAGGTAGTAGAGACACTGCTCTGTTACGGATTTAAAAATCTGCGATGTTTTACAAGGCCTTCTAGCAATTTGAAGATACTCAACAAAATCATTAATTCCTTTGACAAGGCCAAGATTGAAGTGGTTAAGGGCAATTTACTATCACCTCATGACTGTAAAAATGCAACTGAAGGTGTTTCGGTAATATTTCATCTAGCAGCTGGAATGGAAAAAACATTTCCAGGATCTTTTATGAATTCCGTGGTAACAACAAGAAATTTACTTGACTCAACCTTACAAGATAGAAGTCTCAGGCGCTTTTTAAACGTTAGCTCGTTTGCCGTATATTCAAACAGGGAAACAAAGCGTGGTGGATTACTTGATGAGACATCTGAGATGGAATACCAGCCTGTGCAGAGGTATGAACCCTATACTTTTGCAAAAGCCAAACAAGATGCGCTGCTATTTGAATACCATAAAAAGTATCACATTCCTTACGTAATTGTCCGTCCTGGAGCTGTTTACGGCCCGGGCAAAAATTCAATTACCGGAAGAGTCGGTATCGGAACCTTTGGTATTTTTCTCCATTTAGGTGGCTCAAATAGAATACCGTTTACTTATGTGGATAATTGTGCTGATGCAATAGTATTGGCTGGTATTAAAAAAGGTGTTGATGGTGAAATTTTTAATATTATTGATGATGACCTGCCAAGCAGCAGGGAATTCTTAAATATGTACAAGAAAAATGTGAAACACTTTAAATCCATTTATATTCCATATGGAACGTTTTATCTTTTATGTTATTTATGGGAAAAATATTCGAAATGGTCAGAAAGACAACTGCCGCCGGTTTTTAATCGAAGAAGGTGTGCGGCTTATTGGAAAGGTAATCGATACTCTAATGAAAAGTTAAAAAAACTATTAGGATGGAAACCTAAAGTTTCTGTTGATGACGCATTGAAACGCTATTTTGAATATTGCAGGAAAAACAGGGGAAACAAATGATCAAGGTTGGTATCATTGGATGCGGCAAAATAGCAGATCTACATGCAGAATCAATTCAAAGAATTGCAGGCTGTGAAATTATTGGTGTTTGCGACAGAGAAGAGCTGATGGCAAGACAATTATGTGAGAGATTTAAAGTGAGACGATATTATGCTGATGTTAACGAATTATTAGAAGTGTCTCGTCCTGATGTCGTCCATATTACGACACCGCCTCAAAGTCATTTTACATTAGGCATGGTATGCTTGGAGGCTGGCTCTCATGTTTATATTGAAAAGCCTTTTACACTTACCATGATAGAGGCTGAGAAATTAATAAACCTGGCAACAGAAAAAAATCTAAAGATAACTGCAGGTCATAATCTACAGTTCAGTCACGAAGCAATTCGTATGCGTCAATTGATAAGAAATGGTTTCCTGGGTGGTACTCCCGTTCATTTGGAAAGTATGTACTGTTACGATTTGGGAGACGAGCGTTATGCAAAAGCACTTTTAGGAGACAGAAAACACTGGGTAAGAACATTACCGGGGAAATTACTGCATAATCTCATAAGCCATGGTATAAGTTACATTGCAGAGTTTTTAACAAGTGATTATCCCAAAGTAATAGCTCATGGTTTTACCAGTCCTTTATTAAGAAGTATGAACGAAATCGATATCATCGATGAATTAAGAGTTATCATTTATGATGATAACCAGACTACAGCATATTTTACTTTTTCATCGCAAATTGGCCCTGTACTTCGTCAATTTCGTATATATGGTCCAAAAAATTCTTTAATTGTTGATAATATTCAAAGAACCCTTGTTAAGGTTAATAATACCCATTACAAAAGTTTTTTGAGATATTTTATTACACCGGGCATTTATGCAAGTCAATATCTGGCAAATTCCGGACACAATATGAGACAATTTCTTAAACGAGATTTCCATGATGACGCTGGTATGAAGTACTTGATAGAGTCATTTTATCGTTCAGTTTCAGATGGCAAACCCTTGCCTATATCTTATAAGGAAATTCTTTGTACTTCCAAGATAATGGATGATATTTTCGCTCAGCTGAACTTTACCAGTCCTCATTAATTTTGCCATTTTCATGTCACCCAGGCATAAGATGTGCTGATATCAAAGGGCAACCAGACTGGTACATGCAGGGACTCCGAATACAGATACTCATTATATGTGAACTCAAACGCAACATAAAAAATGCAGTTACCCATGCACATAAGTTGCACAGATGCCTTCAAGATCTTTAAAAATACATCAATGATGAGTAGATGCCGTTGTCGAATGGATTATATGGGTCGAGCTGAAACTGTTGCAAATTAGTATATAAGAAAATGGAGGTTATGATGAAGCAATTAATCAAGAAGATGGTTCCCGAGGCTGCAAAAAATAAAATTCGACAAACGAGACAATATAATAAGATGATAGCCAAACGATTAGCGTGTACGTCAAAACGCATAGATATTTGTGCTACACAATTTGCACATTACTTGCATTTATCAAATCACCCGCCAATATCAAACAAGATTTGCCTTGAGATCGGTTCTGGATGGGTGTTAAGTCATGCAATTATATGCTATCTGTTAGGTGCAAGAAAAGTCTTCGCAACCGACATTCACCATTGTGGTCATCCCGAAGTGCTCAATAAAGCCATACATGAATCAATCGCATATATTCCACGGGATATACTCTCCCCCTTTGCCGAGCATTCCTTAATAAGAAAACGTTTTGATAATCTTCTCTCCATAGACCATTTCAATTTCGAAGTGCTGAGAAAACTTGGGATAGAATACATTGCTCCGATAGATTTCGTTAAGGATACATTGAATGTTCCTATAGACTTCATCTATTCAATTTCCGTTCTCGAACATGTATTCTGCGACGATATACCTCTGTTGTTAAAAAACATCGTCTTGCATCTCAAACCCGGTGGTACTATGCTCCATGTCGTCCACTTGGAGGATCATAAAGACTGGGATAATAGTCCATTTGACTTTTTGTCAATTTCATCAGACGAATATTCCCGTTCTTTTCAAGCCACGAGAGGAAACAGGATAAGAAGTAGTCATTGGCAAGAATTATTCGGTGCACTTGAAAACACAAACAGCAAGATCATATATAAATGGACACGTAAGGATAAGGAGTTGCCTGCTCATATTGACCAATCTATCAATTATAAGGACAAAGCCGATCTTCGAGTTAGTCACATCGGACTATATACATGGAAACATACGTAGAAGGTTTAACAATTCGTAGGATTTTTTAAAAACTCCCTGATGGGCATCCGGTCTTCTGAAAACTATTGAGATATGCATGTATATATTGATCGAATAAATGAGTTTATAAAAGAGATAGTCACAAAAAAAAATAAAATTACCGTGCTTGAAGCAGGATGCGGTCCATCTTCTAAGACATTTGATTTTGGAGAAAATGCTCATGTCACGGGAGTTGACATATCTTTGAATGAATTGCACAAAAACAAAGTAGTACATAGTAGAATTCTTGGTGATATTCAGACTGCTATATTTAAACCTTCGAGTTTTAATGTAATAGTGTGTATTGAAGTTCTCGAACATGTTAATAGACCGGAATTGGCTCTTCAGAATTTTGTTCATATTCTGAAGGATGGTGGAATTGCAGTCATAATAGTTCCCAATGTGATGTCCGTAAAAGGATTAATTACAAAATTTACACCTTATAGATTTCATTATTGGGTTTATAAAAAAATTTATAAATATAAAAAGGTGCCAGATCCAACATATCTTAGAACGTCCATCTCACCAAGAGCATTAATTAAGTTTGCAGAAGACAATAATATTATTGTTCAGTGGATGTATTTTGAGGTTGCCTGGCTGGAAATATTAAAAGAGAAATCTTCAATTATTTACAAGATCTATCTTGTACTTGGGATAATACTGAAAATATTGACACTTGGAATGATAAGTATTTCAAAGACAGATTTTATTATCGTCTATCGAAAGGTTTAATGTAAATTGGGCAATTCTAAATGATACCTCATCATAAAAAATATTCATATGTGATTATAACTCCTGCCCGTAATGAAGAAGCATACATAGAAAAAACTGTCCAATCCGTTATATCACAGACTATTTTACCAAAGAAGTGGGTTGTTGTGAGTGACGGGTCAACTGACCGCACTGATGAGATAGTAAATCGGTATATTAAAAAATATAACTGGATACAGCTCCTGCGAATGCCTGAGCACAAAGAACACAATTTTGCAGCGAAAGCTTATTGTTTTAATGCTGGTTATCAAACGGTTAAAGATATTGATATTGATTTTGATGTCATAGGGAATCTCGATGCAGATATCTCTTTTGAAAAAGATTATTTTGAGTTTCTTCTCGGGAAATTATCTCAAATTCCAGAACTTGGAGTCGCGGGAACGCGTTTTTTTGAAAATGATTACAGTACCTTCACTTACAGCTCTCAAGATGTTTCCGGGCAATGCCAGCTTTTCAGGCGTGAATGCCTTGAAGAAATTGGCGGATATTTTCCTTCAAGGTATGGTGGTATCGACTGGATAGCAGTAAAAACTGCACGTATGAAAGGATGGAAAACGAGAACCTTTAGTGAGAAAACCTTTTATCACTACCGTTCCATGGGTGCTGGTGAAAGTAATAAATTGGCAGCAAGGTTAATTTCTGGGAGGAAGGATTATCTTTTGGGCAATCATCCACTATGGGAGCTGTTTAGAATTATTTTTCAAATAACAAAAAAACCGTATGTGATTCGTGGTATGTTGCTTTTGTCGGGATATACCTGGGCTTTCTTAAGCCGTATGGAGAGGCCAATTTCTCAGGAGCTTATCAATTTTCATAGAAAAGAACAGATGAACAGATTAAAAACATTTTTCCATAATTTGCTGAAACTTGAAATATCGATAGGAGGCAATAATGATTGCTAACATCACTGATGTAAAAACTTTCTGGGATTCAAACCCCTGTCAAAGCAACCTTTCCGACAAGAAGGATCGAAAGGAATACTATAAGGAAATCACTTACAAGCGGTATCACGGTCGTGAATGGCATGTACCGATAGTTGCTAAATTCAAGGAATTTAAATATCGTGACGTTTTGGAAATCGGATGCGGGTTTGCAACTGATGGGCTGGAGTTTGCAAAAAATGGAGCGCGCTATGTCGGGATCGATTTGACACCGAAGGCAATCGAGCTGGCAAAAGAAAGATTCGAACTGTTTAATGTCAAGGGAACGTTTATAAATGTAAATGCTGAAGAAACACTACCATTTCCAGACAACAGCTTCGACCACATCTATAGTTTTGGGGTCATTATGGCTTCTCCACATCCTAAATATATCGTAGAACAGATGTATCGTGTTTTAAGGCCCGGAGGTACATTTACCGTTATGTTATATAACCGATCATCAATTAACTATTACATCGAAATAATGTTTTTGAGAAAATTGTTCCGCCGGATTCTCTACCCGAAATGTATGCCGCGCTTACTATCCAAAGTTACCGGATTTGATGAATGGAAATTAAATGAGCATCGAAGAATAATGAGAGAGAAAGACAAATTGACCAAAGAAGAGTGGATAAGTATCAATACCGATGGACCCCTTTGCCCTCTTATGAAAGTATATAACAGGAGAGAAGCGGCAGAACTTTTCAAAAAATTTAATGATGTAAAGCAGGACATTTGGGAATTTAACTCTGAACATTGGTCATTTATCGGTAAAATGATTCCAACAAAAGTAGAGCGGGCAATTGGGAGAATATGGGGCTGGCACAGAATGATATATGGCAAAAAACCGACATAAGATTAAATTGTTGCAATAGATTCAAAGACATTAAAGTCATTGTTCAAGAACTTAATATAATCTGGTGATTCGGATGAGAGTAGAGCGAAAAAATGAGTGTTAAAATCAACGATGTAAAATCCTTCTGGGATGCCAATCCCTGTCAAAGTTTACTTTCTGACAAGAAAGAACGCAAGAAATATTTTGAGGAAATCACATACAAACGATTTTATGGACGTGAATGGCATATTCCGATAATAGCAAAATTCGAAGAATTTAAAGATCGTAATGTATTGGAAATCGGATGTGGAATTGGAACAGATGGGTTTGAGTTCGCAAAGAATGGAGCACACTATACAGGGATCGATTTGACGTCAAAGTCAATCAAGCTGGCAAAGGAGAGGTTTGAATTGTTTGATGTGAAAGGAACATTTATAAATGTAAATGCCGAAGAAACATTACCATGTCCCAATAATAGTTTCGACCATATCTATAGTTTTGGTGTAATTCACCACTCTCCAAATCCAGATTACATAGTCGATGAAATGTATCGTGTTTTGAGGCCTGGCGGTACATTTACCGTAATGTTATACAACCGATCATCGATAAATTATTACATCGAGATAATGTTTTTGAGAAAACTGTTTCGATGGATTTTATACCCTAAATTTATGCCGCTCTTAATATCGAAAGTCGCCGGATTTGATGAATGGAAATTAAATGAGCATCGAAGAATTATGAGAGAGAAAGGTAAATTGACCAAAGAAGAGTGGATAAGTATCAATACCGATGGACCCCTTTGCCCTCTTGCAAAAGTATATAACAGGCGAGAAGCAGCAGAACTTTTTAAGAAATTCGACAATGTGAAGCAGGAAATTTGGGAATTTAACACTGATCATTGGTCCTTTATAGGTAAAGCTATTCCAACAGGATTAGCACGCTGGATCGGGAGAATATGGGGTTGGCACAGAATGATTTATGGGATAAAATTAGCTGAAAACAGGTAACTTACCAAACCAACAAATCCATAAACGGTAATCCCATTCCTGTCAAACTTAGCCAATTTACATATAGAATAAAAATTCATTGATTGGAGCGTGTCTCTATGGAAAAAAAACTATTATATAAGATTAAATTCTCTCTCATTAAATTCATTAACTGGCTTGAAGGCTATGGTGAAACATCTTACGACCATCAAAGCTTTTTTGCCAGTCATTTGGGATCTAAAGTAAAGTCACTCTATTACAAGAAACCTTTGCTAGGAAAACTGTCTGCAGCTCCCATAATATTTTGCGAAGCATTTGTACCCTCTGCACGTCGTTTATTCTGGAAACGACAAAGGTTACCAATATCTGATGCCCATTATGCCATGGGTTTTGTCTTCTTTTCACAAGTTTTAGATAGTAAAGAATACTATGAAAAGGCATTACATTTCCTCAATGTTTTGAGGCAAACACGATGTCAAGGTTTTCAGCATTTCTGCTGGGGATATCCTTTTAACTGGGAAACAAGAAATGGCACCATTGCTATGGGCACACCTTTAATCACAACGACTCCTTATGCATACGAAGCTTTTTTAAATGTTTATCAAATTGATAACAATGATATATGGCTTGAAATCATGCATTCAATAGCTGAACATGTAACACATGATATAAAGGATTTCGAAATTTCTCCTGGCGCCAGAACATGTTCTTATACACCTTATGATAACGGGGGAATTGTAAATGCAAGCGCTTACCGAGCATTTTTATTAACAAGTGCGTCAATTCTGTTTGCAGAAAAAAAATACTGGCATATAGCTCAACGTAATCTAAATTTTGTACTAAATTCTCAGCAACAAAACGGTTCCTGGTATTATGCTGTTGACGGAGTCAGAGACTTTGTTGATCATTTTCACACCTGTTTTGTTCTCAAGGCACTGGCAAAGATTGAAAAAATGACAGGTCATGAGGGGTGTAAAAAGGCAATAGAAAATGGAGTAAATTATTATGTGAAAAATCTTTTTAACGAAAAAAGGCTACCCAAACCATTTTCAAAAGCACCAAGATTAACAGTATATAAGCAAGAGCTGTATG
>CAYFXR010000229.1:0-14607 GCA_964347155.1 uncultured Nitrospiraceae bacterium
GATTACCAGCGTTATAATTTTACCCAGAAGGAGAATGATGCCCTGAAGACTTTTTTTGATCTTGCTCAGGAATTTGACAGTATTGAAGATTTCTATAAATTGTGTGTAGCGATTCCCAAGAGTTTTTTTAATGTAGAAGCAAATCTGTACATTGTACATCCCGAAATTAATGCCCTTACACTTATTGCAAGTACGGATGATAGTGAATACAAATTACAGACTCCTCCTCCGGATAATGTAAAACCGGCTGAACAACCTTATTATACTGAGAAGGAGAGTCTTATTTTGACTATTCGTGGAAAAGAACCCTTAATTGAGGAGCTTCCTTTTGAGGTCAAAGATGATGTTCTTGGTTTGTTGGAAATATACCCTGTTAAGGAACTCGGCGAACATGGAGAGCTTTTTTTTCAGAAGTATGCAAATCGTATTGGCTTCAATATCCATAACAGGTTCCTGGTTAAGAAAAATATTGAACACCTGAAATTTATTCGCTCCCTTGTGGCTGATATTGAACATAACATAATAGTTCCCAATATGGTATACAAGCTTTTTCTAAGGGGGCTGAGAAAAAAGGTGGAAAAGAATAGAGAATTGGAAAAAGAATTTTTCGAAAAATCGTCGACCGGTCTGTGTGATGATGCCTGTATAAAGAATTATTTAGATGAATTAAACGATATTAACAAGGGATTAAACGAAGAGTTGGAAAATATAGAAAAACACTATAAGAATATGAGCCTGTTTATTGAAACGCTTTTTCGAAAGAGTCATTTTGATCTGGGACGGCTTACACTCCGTACCAAACCCTGTAACATGAAAAAAGATGTTGTTCAACCTCAGTTAGAACGCTATATTGAACAATTTAAAAAATTGGGTATCTCGATAGATGACCGTTTCAGTGGTATCCCTGATGCTGAAGTTATCAGTGTTGTGGATGTGGGTCTGATAGCCCAGGTATACGCCAATCTTTTTTCAAATGCACTGAAATATACTGAGGAAGTTACTGTTAATACAGATGAAAGGAAGAAATACATATCATATGGTCATGAGATTATTAAGGATTTCTTTGGTTCCGGCAAGGATGGTGTCAAATATAACGTCTTCAGCACAGGTCAGCATATCGCACCTGAGGAAATGGGAAAAATATTTGAGGAAGAATATCGTGGCTCCAATATCGTAAACCAGCCGGGGACCGGACATGGCCTATCTTTTATCAAAAATGCTGTTAAAATACATGGCGGAGTTGTAGGTTATGAACCAACACAGTACGGGAACAATTTCTATTTTATTCTTCCAAAATGATTCAACAGAATTAAGCGTTTTGTTTAAATATCCGTCTTCACTGCTGTACAAGTTAATAGCAAGCAGCAGGCTGAATGCCGAGAAAACAGAATTGCGACACCTTTGTGTTTTCGAGGTGTTCAGCCTGCTAATTAATGCTATATTGGACATACTTGATCCGTCTTATTTGATTACTGCTTGCCAGCGTTAGTGAAAGATATCTTTCCATGCTAATACTTACTATTTCTTTTGCCTTTTATCTTTTTGCGATCTGGAAAAGACCGCTTTTGTATATAGGTTTCATCATTCAGATTGTATATATAATCTCGAGAGGTGTTACACTTGGAAGGCTGCCGCTTGTCGGGCCGCATGACACCCTTGTTTTTCTTGCCTCCTCAATTGCAGCATTCTCCATTCCGTTTGGTTTTGGTTTAAAAAACCGTACACGGTTTTTTACTACTGTAGCAATAATGGTTTCGATTTTTACCGCTTTTGCCATGACATCAACACAACACAATTCACCTCTGCCTCCTGTATTAAAGACTTTCTGGTTTGAATGCCACGTCGTATTAGCGTTTATGTCTTATGCACTTTTTGGAATCGCGGCCATACTCAGCGGGCTTTATCTGAAACGAGAACGCAGAGAGGTCATCGAAAAAGTAAATGGAGATAATCCTCCCTCACTCTGTAAAGCGGCAAAGGGGGTATGTGGTTATCTTGAGAAGAACGGGGAGGATAAAACACTTGAAGGCTTGAAGTACAGGGCAGTCCTTATAGGGTATTGTCTTTTTACTATGTCAATGATATTCGGTGGAGTATGGGCGTACCTAGCATGGGGTACTTACTGGATTTGGACACCCAAGGAACTCTGGACAAGTATTTTGTGGATTTACTACAGCCTTTACCTCCATGCCCGTTTACGAAAATGGTGGATGGGCAAACCAATGGCTTACCTCGGTATCATAGGTTTTGGAGTTGTGATGTTTACGTATCTCGGTGTAAGCCTTTTAATGAAGAGCTCACACAGTTTTTGATTCACCCGAAAAAGCATTTAAATAATGCGGATATTGCTCAATAAATTATTTAACTCAATGAACTTATTATTAAATAACGCATATGTCTTTAAACAAAAATATGTACGCTCGATTATTAATATTGCGTCTAAGGTATCGAAAAATAATTTATTTCCCAATATCTGCATTATTTAGATTTAAAATACATTTTACTTCATATATTCTGTTGTTCATTTCAGTATATGTGGGAAAAAATGAAATTATTAAAACAAATTGCAGACTTTTTTTTCTCTCTCAGAACGACGCTGTGGTTACTGGTATTTCTTCTTATCTTGTTTTTTATTGGCGCATTTATTATGCCGGGCCAGCATGAGTTTAACTCACTTCACTCGATGCCCCTTTTTGAGTGGTTGCAAAGGCAATCTTTGAAAATTACGTGGTGGTTGTGGAGCTTAATAGGTGTTCTTGGAGTTCTTACCTTAAGCACACTTTTTTGCAGTATTGAGTCAATTATAAAGAAGAGAAAGGTTACACAATGGCTTTTATTGATCTCGCCGCAGATAATACATATTGGATTTCTTTTTATGCTTTTCGCACATTTGCTGAGTGCTACCGGAGCCTCTCAAAAACTTGCTGTAGCAGTAGAAGGGTCTAAACTAAAGATACGAGAGGAAAATACAGTTATGAAAATTAAAGATATACATATTCGATTAGACTATTATGGTTATGTATCTGATTGGAAAGTTGATCTAGAATACATGACAGATGGCAAGACTTTTCAAAAAGATACAATCGAGCCAAACAATCCTTCTATTCTCATGGGATTTAATATCAATGTGAAAGACATCAGGCCTTATCCCCATGAAGCTGTTATTCTCCAGATAAACAGGGAGCCGGGTGCTTTTTGGGCATTGGTTGGAGGGATTTTGTTTATGATAGGTATGAGCACTCTTATCATACTCAAGATTAAGATGGAAAGATAATACTATAAAAATTTCAAATTTGAAATTTGGTATTTAAGACTTATTTGGGTTAAAAAACTGTCTTAATGTAAAATAAACTCTATGAATTCATTAGAAGAAAGAATAACCAAGGCAGTAAAACTGCTTAAATCAGCCCAAGCGATAACTGTATTTACTGGCGCAGGCATATCTACAGAATCAGGAATATCGGATTTCAGGAGCAAGGGTGGGGTATGGGACCGCTACAGAATCGTTACTTACCAGGAATTTATCTCAAGTCATGAAGCGAGAGTTGAATATTGGCGCATGAAAAAGGAATTGTTCTCTGAAATAAAAGATGCCAAGCCTAACAAGGCACACACAGCCATTGCAGAACTTGAAAAAACAGGAAAACTGCTGTGCCTGGTCACTCAGAACATAGACGGCCTTCATCAGGATGCAGGAAGCTCAAAAGTAATAGAGCTTCACGGTACAAACAGAAAGGCAGTATGTTTGAGCTGTGGTAAACTATGGCCTATAGAGGATATGCAGGTAAGGCTTGAGGCAGGAGACCTTGCCCCTTCATGTGATGAATGCAAAGGTTTCATCAAGACGGCTACTATCTCTTTTGGACAGGCTATGCCCGAACAGGAAATGTTAAAGGCATATGAATGTGCCTTGAAATGTGACTTGTTCATAATGATAGGTTCATCCCTTCAGGTTGAACCTGCAGCATCTATTCCCAGAGAAGCACATCGTACAGGATCAAAGCTTATATACATAAATCGCACACCAACTCCATCAGATCATCTTGCAGAAGTAATTTTCAGCGAGAGTGCAGGAGACATCATGTCGAAATTAAATTAGCTACTCAGATAGGCCGAAAAAATGATAAAATAGAGATAAAATAGAATTGAATATGAAAGCAAAGTCATCAAAAGCTCTTGAGATAAATCTTGCCGACTACCGTGTCGATGTCACTATTGACCCGAGGTATCATGTAATACAGGAAGTGATGTCCAAGTACGAGGGCCTTCAAAAGGTATTGAATACTTTTTTGGAAGAGCTTTGCCACCCTTATAAAAACTGGCAGTTCATTGTGAATGAGGCGAGGAGTTATTCTCTGGGATATTTCTACGATTTAAAAACACACCCAAAGGGCCCGGATGCTGCCAAGCTCTATGTCAGAATCTCACTGGATGCCATTAGAAACGCCAAGAAACAGGAAGTAAAGACAGACTCTTTTAATTACCTTTACCTATTTTTGCAAAAGGTCATCAAAGAAAGTGGATCGGAATTATACAGGTTCTCCTCCGTATTAAATTATGGTTTCAACCAGATAAACAGATTTCCAAAGGAGACGTTTTCACTTGTAGCAAAAAGCTATTATCAGTTAACGAAACTCGCAAAGGACTTTTTTCAAACTGCACCCCCAGGGACAGATTTTCAGGCCATTAATTCCCTTTTAACAAATTATTTTGAATTCACTTTTTCTTACTGGCTCTCCGAAAACGATCCTCAGGAATGGTTTGAGAGAGAAACCGCCAAGAACCTCCCTGTAGAAATATCTGACCTTTTTAATCCTGTGTCACACTTACAAATAAAGGCTTTTCAATCACGACTTCATGATATTACCGGGAAAAATGATGTCGATCCTGCAATTATGCTGGAAAGACTTCTGGAGCTGCCTGGATACGGTGATTTAGTAAGTATATACAATAAATTGCCAGAGAAGATATTCGAAATAATCGAAAACGAAAGGCTGAAACATTATTATAAGCTGATTGTCCTTTTTCATACTATGAACATATCCGGGCTTTCGAACGTCCACGAAGATGCTCTCAGAGAGATTAACCGTACCATTACATGGCTTATAAATCATGAGGATCTGCAAAATATCCAGCGTTTGATTCAAAAGACCTTCAACATACTGAAAAAAAGCGTCAAAAAATTTCCAGATACAGTTCTTAAGTGTGTTTTAAATATGGGAATGGGAGTATATAAGACCGACGAGAGCGACCTGGTTAACTACTTTAACCAATCTGTTGTCCAACTGGGTTTTCAAACTCCTGATTTCAAGGGGATAAATAATGAATGGCAGATTCAGAGCAATGTTGCTCATATTCAAAATATCCGTATCTGGATGGAATTAATCAAGCTGAATCCAAAATGGTCTAAAAAACTGCTCTCTTCTCTTATTATCCATCTGTCGCTTAGTGGCGTTCTTGTTAAGGATACTGATCTGTTTCCACGGGATATCACCGGATTCTTAAACAGCGATATCCAGCCTGTCTATAATCTTACCAAACAGCTCATGAGACTGTTCCCCGCCTATTTTAATGAAATAGGGGCGGAGGGACAACTCAGGGATACCTCCACAAAGATTGATGAGTTATGCCAGCGCAAGGATGTCTTAATACATTTCCTGAGAAAGCAGAGCCATGTGGAAAGCTCGAACAAGATAATCTCATTTATAGAAGCTGTCTTAACTTTCTGGAAGACAGGGTCCAAAGAGGGACTGAAAACATATCTCCCGAAGAATTTATACAGTCAGATTGAGATAGAAGGGCCGTACATTAACGGCGTTAACAGAATAATAAATCATATCTTTCAAACAAAGGGCTTAACCAAGATTTCCGATCTCTTAACTATCAGCGAGGACTACCTGAAGGAAATTAAAAATGAGTTTGCTGATGAATACAAACTGGATATTGAAAGAGTGTCCCTGTCAATTACTTTTTATAAATTATTAAACCAGAAATACTGTATCAGTTTCTGCGAGATAGGTGAATACATCTCCCAGGTACAATCAAGCATCCCGCTCAAACTTGATGAGCTAAAGAATATTCTCTCTATAAAGGATACGTTTAAAAAACTCTCCGGTTTGCTGGATTATCTCCAAAAACTCAGGACCTTAATCCTGGCGTCTAAGACTTTCGAGGTTCGCGAGGATATCTATCGAAAGCGTCATATTGCCGCAGACATCCCTTCCATGTATGGCAGCTATCGTGAAGTAAAATTTGATGCATTTGGGCTCACTTTCCGTTTAGAGTCTCTCGTAAATACCCTTTTTGAGGAATTGATAGATGACTTTGACCTTAACTTCATCACTCACGCTACGTTTTACCAGATATATGAATACTTGAAGATTTTTAACAAGGCTTTGCATATTGATGGTATTCCCACCAGAGAGTTTGAACATCAGCTTGATTTACTGGACAAATCGTTGAAGATAAAGCTGGTTAGCTTTACCCAGTATCTGGATATTTTTCGCGGATTCACACAGGTGGTTCGTAATATAGTCAGTGACCATTTTAATAATATTCACAAACAAAACTTGCGTGACATCCTCAGTCATTTGCCCAAAGACAAGCTGCTTCCGAAATATCTCCATGGATCAGTAAGTCAGAAAGAGTTATTCCACAAAGTATCGGAAATTTTTTTAAGAGATACCATAGCTTCTTCACTTGGCATTCAGAGGTTAGACCTGTTTCTCACTCGAATTTTAAACACTCTGTACAAGCAAGCCGATAAGTTTCCCATAGACAAACACTATTTACTTCTCACATACAATCCCCAAAACATCGTAACATCTATTGTACAGCCTAGGAGAAATATTTTTGATTTAGTCCATTTGGGCAACAAGGGGCTTAATATAATCAAAATGCACAGGCTGGGATTGCCTATTCCTCCTGGTTTTATCATAACTACTGAAGTTTTCAGGTGCAGAGAACTCATCGACTATTATGCCCCTGCAAACAAAAATTTTAAGGAACAGATAGACCGTGAAATATCAAATCTCGAAAAACTGACCGGCAAAAAATTTGGTTCTCCTCATAATTCCCTGCTTGTTTCTGTAAGGAGCGGATCTGCAATAACACAGCCTGGGATGATGGACTCTTATTTGAACGTTGGAATAAATGAGGCCATAGCGAATGGTATTTTCAAACAGACTGGCCAGGGGTGGTTTGCCTGGGACTCTTATCGCAGGTTTTTGCAATCATACGGCATGTCTTTTGGACTTTTACGGGACAATTTTGACGCTGTCATTAGTGAAATTAAAAAGCAATATAGTGTGCCTCTGAAAAGGTACCTCGCTCCGGAGCAAATGAAAGAAGTGGCAATGGCGTACAAGGAACTTATTCAATCAAACGGTATTGATATTGTGGAATCTCCAAAAGAACAATTATATATAGCCATTCAGCGTGTACTGAATTCATGGAACTCTGTTAAGGCTAATACATATCGTAAAATTATGGGAATCTCCGATGACTGGGGTACAGCGGTCACTGTACAGGCCATGGTTTTTGGCAATCTTTCCCGGCAAGCTGGATCAGGTGTCCTTTTCACACACAGTCCTAAATTCTCAGAGGATTTGCTGAGACCCTGGGGCGATTACACAATAGGCAATCAGGGTGAGGACGTTGTTTCAGGGCTCGTGACAACCTATCCTGTTTCGGTTTATCAGGCGAGGATGGAAAACAGGCCGGAAGATCAGGCCCTCCAGAACAGATTTCCCCACATATATCAGGCTCTCAGGGATACAGCTAAATTCCTTGTCTATGAAAAACGGTGGAGCCCACAAGATATTGAATTCACTTTTCAAGGACCAGAGGAAAAAGACCTGTACATATTACAGACCAGGAATATGGAGATGAGGGAGAGAAAGAGGTACCCATCCTTTGAAAGCACCTCGGAGATGTCAATGAAATTTCTTGGACATGGCATAGGAGTAAGCGGTGGTGCTTTGTCAGGGAGAACTGTTTTCAGCCTTGATGATATATCACACTGGCAAAAAAATGAGCCTGAAACCCCTTTGATTCTGGTCCGTGGAGACACGGTGCCTGATGATATAAAGGAAATATCTGTAGCTGACGGACTTCTTACAGCACGCGGAGGAGCCACTTCACATGCCGCTATCGTAGCCAATAGGCTTGAAAAGAATTGTGTGGTAGGCTGTACAGATCTTGTTTGTATGGAAAAGGATAAGAAGTTTATCCTGAATCAGAAGGTTATTAATGTCGGAGACTTTATCAGTATTGACGGTTCTGAAGGTTCAATATATTTTGGAAAAATGAAAGTAAAGGAAAGGGGAGATTGAAAAAATGTCGGAAAAACTCGGGATCAACGGCCTTGGAAGGATAGGAAAATTGACTCTATGGCATCATATTTCTATAAAGTATTTTAAAGAGATTGTAATTAATGTCGGAAGAGATGTTGGAAAATCCCTGAAAGATGTGGCCCAATATATAGTAAGAGATTCTACTTACGGGTCTCTTGCAATGTACCTTTATGGGTGTAAGGGTGGAGATATTGTCAGCAACGTGGATGATTCTGCCGGCACAATGAATATTGACGGTGTAAAGATAACCATTCTAAGAAAAACGCGGAACCCAAAGGAGATTGACTGGAAACATCACGATATCGAACTGGTTGTTGATACTACTGGACAGTTCCTTGATCCCACACTCTTGGAGAATGAAACAAAGGGAACGGTCAGAGGACACCTTGAGGCTGGTGCCAAGAGGGTTATCGTATCGGCTCCTTTTAAAATAAAGGACAAAACAAAGGCTATGCCTGATGATGCGATAACTACTGTTAAGGGTATTAATGATCACGACTACGATCCGTCGCGGCACAAAATCATCTCCGGTGCTTCATGTACGACAACCTGTCTGGCCCATATGATGAAGCCTTTATTGAATATTATTGGAGCAAAAAGGATTCTTACTGCATCGATGGCCACTGTGCATGCTTGCACGGGTTCCCAGCAGGTCCTGGACAGGATGGCTAAACCCGGTGCAGTTGATCTAAGAAAAGACAGGAGTATAATGAATAACATAATACTGACAACTACCGGTGCTGCTACTACTCTAGCCCTTGTTCTCCCGGAAATGAAACAGATTGGCTTTATGGCAGAATCAGTAAGGGTTCCTATCACAACCGGTTCCCTGATTATTCTGACGATTAACATCCAGGAGGATGAATCAAAGATTTCTATAGATAGGCATGCGATTAATGAGATTTATAAACAGGCTGCAGCTTCGACTAACGGATATCTTGTTTATACTGATGAACAAAACGTCTCAGAGGATATTATTGCAATGCCGAAAGCCGCCGCAATCATTGAGGGTCACGAAACGCATACCCGTACAGCAGAAGTAACTATTGATGCACAAAGACTGTGTGGTTTAAAGAAAGAACACATTGAGGATTTGAAGGATGCGGAAGTGAGAATTCCACTGACCCAGGCGGTCATTTACGGTTGGTATGACAACGAAATGGGGAACTACGTGAATATGCTAGGGGAGCTAACCGTGTCTATAGCCGAGTCGTAGAATCGATATTCAAATTTCATAACTTGACAACCTGAAAAAAAGCGCAGTTATTGATGATGCAAAGCAAATAGGCCCTTAAGCTGTGTAGTAGCCATTAGGATTAAAAAACGAAAAGGGGTAAAAGCCTGGCCAGCTTTTTTAAGTCACCCTACCTCCCTTTCGATATTTCTTGCTTCCTTATTCATAATACTTTAATAATATTATCCCTTGAAAATAAGAACTTGCATCGCTCGTGATAATTGCATGAATTGTTTTTAACCTTTTAAATCAGAGTAGGCATAAAAATCAAAGTCTTAGACCAATCCTTTTACGAAACTAGTATTTGAATACTCTAATTTTAGTCTGGGAGCTTTACTATAACAGGGCGCCAAATATAACTGACTAGTCTAGCCGAGGTCCTTTTCATAGAGAATATATGAAATGTTATAAATCTTTTTTTATTATGCAAAATTTCAAATATGAATAAATACATTAAATACCTCTTTTATGATTGATTTCCTTCTAAACGATTTTGTGTATTTCTTCAAAGATTCTGTAAATGCTTAATCGTGTTTTATAAAATATAATCATGTATTAGAAAACAAAGTGAACTACCCTACGGCAGAGACCGCAGGGTGTTAAATTTACAAATAAATAGCAATTGAAGAGAAAAAAATTGAACATTTCTAGATCAATGTTTCATAAATCCTTGGTTATTGTTCTGCTATTGTTATCTTCGTTCAGTTGTGTGTTTACATATCAACTTTTTACAAAGAAGAATATTAAATTTGTAATACTGGGTGATCAAGGAGCTGGTGGAAGAAAGCAAAAATTAGTTGCTCAGGCGATGGCACAAAAAGCTGCCAAAGATCCGATTCAATTTGTCATATTGTTGGGTGATAACTTCTATCCTTCAGGAGTAGACTCTATCAATGATCCACAATGGATTAATAAATTTGAAAAAATGTATGCTTATCGATCTCTTATGGTTCCTTTCTATGCTGTATTGGGGAACCACGACTACCGAGGCAATAAACTTGCTCAAGTACAATACACACAAAACAGTTCACGCTGGAGGATGCCAGATGAATATTACACATTCTCTTTTATATTCGACGATTATACCCAGGTTCAGTTTTTTGCTATAGATACCACTAATATCGTATATGGAAGCCTTGGCTCTAAAGAGCAAGTTCATTGGTTAAAAAAACAACTTCAAAAATCCAGGGCACATTGGAAAATAGTCTATGGTCACCATCCTATTTACTCTTATGGAGATTATGGAATTAATAAGGTTTTAAAAAAAATCCTAGAACCTATTTTTCATAAATATAAGGTTGATCTTTACTTGAGTGGACATGATCACAACCAACAATTAATAAAATCCGATTCAAGTACTTTTTATATAATAAGTGGTGCAGGTTCCGAACCTAAAATTGTCCAAAGTGGTAAAGACGCATTCTTTGTTTCATCCAAACTAGGATTTGCTTGGTTTAACATTACTGAAAATAAATTGATATGCCAATTTATTGATGTTGATGGAGTAATTGAATATGAATTTAAGCTTAGAAAACCTTTGTGAAAAGTAGCCTCCTACATTGTTTATCGGCATTTTTGGGATAAAATTTCATAGGCTAAAGAAAATTTTATTAATACTGTTTCATAATCTAAGGTCTTTGAGAAAAGAATTTTAAGGAGGCGTATGTGGATTCAGTATAATTTTAAAAAGTAATCAAGCGAAGTATAGAGAAAATACAGACCAATGAACAAAAGCACAATCCCGCATGTCAAATTTATGCGGTGAATTTTTTTATCTGAAATAAATTGTTTTGCCCAGAAAAGCAAGAGTGAAAGAAAGATAAGATAGGAGGCAAGCCCTAATCCTCCGGCTGCAAGAAAAGAGACGGCGATGTTTGGAGAAAGGTCGTCGATTAATTTGATATCCATAAATATCTTTGCGCTGATAAGCCACCAAAGAATCATCACGGGATTAGTAGCTGAGATTGAAAATCCGCCAATCAATGCCCATCTTTTTTTTCTGAGGTAAAGTGAATCTTGATTTAATGATTGTCTGTTTTGACTCTGCCGGATAATAAGAGTGCCAAGGATAAAGAGAATTGCAGATCCTGTCAGCCAGAAGGTAGCCATTATTTTTTCATCCTTTAAAAAGGGTGCTACTCCGAAGAAAGCAATAATCCCATATACAATATCCGATGCCAATGCACCTGAAATAACCAGGAAGGATGAGCGGAGATGTCCGTTAACTGATCTTCTGATCACCTCGATTTGAATTGGGCCTGCAGGAACCGCTGAGAGAAACCCCGTTATATAAGCTAAAATGATAAAGACAATGAATTTCATGATCTATCTCATAAAAATTTTTCTCTTATCAATGTAAAATAAAAATGCAAAAGATTGGTAATACCTAAATTGAGCGATTTAATTTCATAAAGATGTGCAAGGCAGGTGAAAAAATACATAGCGATACCTTTGTGCAGGTATTGTCTTGCTTTTATAATCCTCACTCTTTAAGTGAAAGACTAAAAATAGCATTAAGACAATTCCAATATCCAATCGCATTATGAATTTTTGAACCTGCATTGCACATCTAGTTACATGAGAATCGCTCAATTTTGGTAATATAACTTTTCTCTTAATAAGATGTGGTTATAATATCATATCTATGACTTCAAGATGCATTGTATTATGGAAGATTAATAATATTTTATAAGTCTCATGTCTTAGGTATGACATTTTTCGGGAGAATTTTGCTCAGTCATTTATGGCTTGAGTTGTTTGAATTTAACATGTCAGATGAAGGGCGGCAATTACTGGCTGTTTAGCTGACATATCGTTGTAGAGCTTGACAGCTTTTGCTGTTTTTTCAGCATATAATTCAATCTTTTTTAGTTTGAGGTAATCGATAGTTTCTTTTGGGGTTTGCATTGCGCCGTAATATCCTGTTCCGACTATTAAAACATGCATTTTTGCGTTAACAATTTCTGTAAGGTCCGGAATTTGAAGTAAATGTCCTTCTTTTCTCCACCAAGATGGGTCAACCCGATCAGGATATATTATGACATCAGATGTATATGTTTTGCCGTCAATAGTAATCCGGCCGAATGAATAATCAGTGATTTTCATAATATTATTAAAATGAGCAATTATCAATGAGTAATGAATAACTGCAAAACATTCTTAGAATAATTATTCATTCTTAATTGATCATTGATAATTATTCATTCATTTGACCCCTTGAATCTTTATATTTAATATACGTTATTATCTCATGTTCAAAATTGTCACTAAAGATACCTTTTCCGATATTCTGTCTAATTTCTTCCAGGCTCCACAGGCGAACTTCATCAATTTCTTCCTGTTGAAAACTTATGTTTCCATTATAAACGCATGAATAAGTATATACAAGTTCGGTTTCATATGGGTTTGAATGAACATATGTATATAAAAATTCAGGTTTACATATTGTAATACCCAGTTCTTCTTCCATTTCCCGCTTAACAGCGACGTCAAGGGTCTCTCCATAATGTACATGACCACCTACGGAGGTATCCCATTTCCCGGGTGCTACATCCTTATGCATTGAGCGTTTCTGAAGCAAAATCTCTCCTTTTTTATTGAAAACTAGCACATGCACTACTCTGTGGATTAAAGAGGGGTTACCGTGTATTTCAGACCGCGGCAGCGTCCTGATAATTTCACCGTTTTCATTAACGACTTCTAATAGTTCTTCTTGCATTTTGAAATTGACATATTAATTGCTAACAATGCTGTCCAAAACAAGGGCAAACAGCAGGCTGAATGCCAAGCTTAATCCAAATAATGCAGTTAAATAATGCAGGTGTTGGAAGAAAATTTATTTCTCGATACATTAAACGCAATTCGAACTAATATAAGGTGAATATTTTTGTTCCAAGCTATATGCATAATTTAATAAAAAACACATCGAATTAAATAAATTTTATTCCAATGTCTGCATTATTTGGATTAACTTTTCCTTGAAAATAGTATAAACAAGTTGATATAGTCTTTTCATGAAAATAGCACTTTCAATAGCCGGTTCTGATCCAACAGGAGGAGCGGGACTTCAGGCGGATTTAAAGGTATTTAAATCTATGGGTGTGTATGGTATTAGCATACCTTCCGCATTTACCGCTCAGAATACAATCGCTGTATGCGATATTTATGAGATATTTCCTGATTTTTTCTCAGCACAAATTGATATATTGTTAAAAGATATACAGCCTCATGCCCTTAAAACTGGTATGCTTCACACCCCAGGTATTATAAGAATCGTTTTTGAAAAAATCAAAGAATATTCTCTAGGGAATCTTGTAGTTGACCCTGTAACGGTTTCATCTACCGGCGTATCACTTGCAAAGAAGGAAGTAGCAACGGTAATAAAGAATGATTTATTCCCTTTATCGAAAGTTATCACACCAAATATAAACGAGGCATCGGTTTTTTCAGGCATTGATATTCGGAATGAAAAGGAAATGAAAGAAGCTGCTGTTAGATTAAGAGACTATGGCTCTGAGAATGTGATAATCACAGGGGGACATTTAAAAGAAAAGGCCGTGGACATGCTTTTTGATGGAGATGAGTTTTTGTCTCTTGAAAATGATAAACTTGAGGGAGAATTTCATGGCACGGGATGTGTCTTTTCTGCAGTGATAACAGCATGCATTGCCTTGGGATTTGATGTAAAGGAGGCGTTTATCAAAGCGAAAGACTTTACGTATAATGCAATGAAGTCGGCAGTCTCACTAGGTAAAGGAATGAAGATATTGAATCCTTAGGTGGATACCCGAATAACTGTTTTAACATTCCCTCTCGGATTGAAGTCTCCGACTACTTCGAGATGTCTTGGCTTCAATAGCTTTTTCAGTTCGTTAAATATCTGATTGGTTGCTGACTCGTGAGATATATTTTTGTCCCTGAATTTATTCAGATAAAATTTCAGTGATTTCAGTTCAACAATATATTGATCAGGTACATAATTGATTTTAATGGTTGCAAAATCAGGATATCCTGAACGCG
>CAYFXR010000230.1:0-16257 GCA_964347155.1 uncultured Nitrospiraceae bacterium
GTGAAGGTATTGTCTTGCTTTTATAATCTGTACTCTTTAAGTGAAAAACTAAATATAGCAGTAAGACAATTCCAATATCCAATCGCATTATGAATTTTTGAACCTGCATTGCACATCTATTCATATGATAATCGCTCAATTTAATCCGAAAATGTCATTCCCGTGTAAACGGGAATCCATTTCCTTTTCCTCTGGATTCCCGCTCAACAGACTGCGGGAACGACGGACAAGAGCATTTTCATTCTTCGTGGTGCCCCTTAGGGGCATGATGGTTTAGGTAATAATAAATTTATCGAGTTAAATAATTTCTTGAGCAATGTCTGCATTATTTGAAATGCATTTTTGGGTTAATTGGGAGGTGGCGGAGGATCTTTCAAAAGAAAAGCAGGGTTGTTTCTGAATGGATTATAAAGAGGGTCACCTACCAATATCATCCGCCATGAAAGATACGGGCTTGTCATTGCAAATACCTCGGCTACAGTATATTTACCGCTCATTAATAAAGGAAAAAAGAGAGAGGGACGCGGGAAGGCATCAAGGTAAGGTTCTGTAACAGGGCCAAGGGTAGCAATTACCCCTCTTTCTATCATGTTTTTTACCCAGTACGTAGCCTTTGGATTATGGATATTCATGGCTTCAACACTTGCCACATGATATCCTACCGCACCCTTTGACCATTCAAATGAGTCTTTGTATCTTCCAAGACTATACCATCCGCAGTAAAGTGCAGCCGATGGAGCCTCTCCCTGTCCAAATAATTTAGGCCGGTTATCAAGAACTACAGGCATCGAGCTTTGCTCAAGGATTTGGGCAGTCTTTCTTATATCTTCATCGAACAAGGCGTATGCGCCTTTACCAGTCAATCCCCTGGCATCAAGATATAATTTGCCGGAAAGCCCTGTTTTTTCTACTTCGATAGCCGTGCGTATTAATTTTTGCGCCAGTTCAGGAGTTGGCGCATCAATCCTGCTTATCATAAGTACCTGACCTAAGTAGATTATTTTACTTCTTCTGTTATATAGATATTCTGGATTGGGCCTCCATTCTGAAAGAGCGTAGTCAGGGACAAGAAGCAAAGCCAGTTCCGAATCAACTGCTGCCACTGTGTCGTTGCCTTTTAAATATTCAAGTTTCAGGTTAAGCTTATCCATCTGGGATTTTATCTTGTTCATATCTGTTTTAAAATTTTTATTTGAATCTCTATTTTCCCCATGTTTTTTTCTTAATTCAGAAAGTTGCTTGCCTTTCTCTTGAATCATTCTACTATACTTTTCGATCTTCTCTTCCGGAATAATCAATGGTCTTACAGGACCGACACGAAGAGGTATTCCATAGGTAGTCACTATGCAGCGAATCTTTTCTCCTTTGTCATAAATTTTGTTCACTGCTTTTCTGACAGGTTTAGCGATAAGTTCCTCATATTCATCACGAGAAATAAGCTCTTTTATTGTTACCCTCACTGCAATAAGGTGTGAGGAAGGGACCTTCCGCAGCTTAATATATAATTCACCGATACGAACTGAATCAGGAGATTCTTTATTTATTAAAACAGCAATTTCTCCTGGATAAAGTGCGGCCTCTGCAAATTCCAGGACTCCAAGAATAAAAAACAATATAATAAAAATCAATAACAGAAAAATGTTACGTATTCTTGGAATCTTCATATATATATTATAAATGGATATTGCAAATGAGGGAGAGCATCTCCAAATCCGCGATGCATATGCCAAGACAAAAAAGGTCTGCATTTTTAGCATGAATGTATTATATTTATATATGCGTCAGTTAGCTCTACCTTTTTATCATGATGAAAATTTCCTCAAGTTATTTCTCGAAAAGGCTGCAAATAAGAATATATCCATTGTTATTACGGATAATTCTACCAGTATGGTTTCTATAAAAATAGAGGGTAAATCTGTATCAATCAGGCTTCACAGAATCTTTCTCTCAGCTGAAAATAACGTTTTGAATGAAATAGCAGATTTTATTAAAAACAGGAAAAAAAAGACCCCACTTATCAGAAATTTTATTAATCAACACAATCATTGCCTGAAAAAAAGACCTCCAAGGAGAGTGCATGTACAGTCTCAGGGCACGTATTATAATCTTCTCGATATTTATAATTCATTAAATAAAAAATACTTTGAAGAAAGGATTACAGCCTCAATTACCTGGGGGACAAAAAGACCAAAACGTGCTGCAGCAAGGAGGACACTCGGAAGTTACAGCAGTCACAGCAGCATGATAAGAATTAATCCCTTGCTTGACTCGAAAAACGTTCCTCGATATTTTTTGGAATTCATAGTTTATCATGAGATGCTTCATGCTGATATGGATATGAAAACAGATACAGGCAGACGATCACTGCACTCGAAGGCATTCAGAAAACACGAGAAACAGTTTCAACATTATGAAAAGGCTTTAGCCTGGGAAAAGAAGAGATGGTAATAGGTTGTAATCCATCCTTGCCCCCCTTGATGGAAAGATTTGGAATTTTTATTTTTCGTTGTGCCTCTTATTGGCATGAAAGTTTTGGTTAATAGAAGTTTTTAAAGACCCTTCTGCGTACCTCATCTATTTTAAAAATTACACATTTCTACAAAAACTCCTTATAAAGTTAACTCTGAAATGTGCCGACAAGAAAAGTAAGGAGGAATAAGAAAACACAGGGAGGTGTTAAAATGTATAACGCATTAGGACAATGCAACATTTGCAAGAAAGAGTATACATCAATGCATGTTGAGTATAAGCCGGGGATAATAGTCTATGTCTGTCCGACGTGTCTGGAAAAAACCAAGAATAACTTTATCTGGCTATGTATTGGTTGTGGGAAAACCTACTTCCGATCCAAAAAGACAGTACTCAACAGACTCGAAAATTCCGGGCTTGAGAATGCTTCTTTACTATGCGAGGGCATGCAATTGATTATGGGTGTAGATATGTGCATAGAGTGCAATCCTGAAGGAATATTGAAATATGTAAATGATGGGAAAGCTGAACTTGAGATGGCGTCGTGCATGGAATAAACACGTAATAATTTGTCATTTGGAATTTTAAATCTATCATTCTTTATAATCTACTCTTTCTGGCGGTTTTTCAGTTAATCCGTATCTTTCATAGAGTGATTTTGCAAAGAGATAGTCCAGATGTCCAATAGAATCAGGATGAAAACCAAAAACCTTGTCCCAGATATCCCATCGCTCCATGCATAAGTATATATGATTGTTATCTGACATGTATTTCCTTAATTCACCATAAAGATATCTATATAGCTTTACCCGCAAGGGTTTTACGTACCTGATTTTCGAATCATCTCCGAGCACCATTTCTGCACTGGTCATTCTGCTGTCAGGATAATTGTTTTCGATCTTTTTTTTCATCTCCGGATTGAAGCGAAGACTTCCAATCGATATCCATGCAATCCTGTCTCGAGGTACAACACTAAAAGTCTGTTTCAGGAGCTTTTCATATCCATTCTCCCATCCTTTGTAAATTATCATTGGATCAAAATGTAATCCGATCAGATAACCTGCATTAACCGTTTTTCGTATAGCTTCCATCCGATTATCAAGAGATGCTGTCCCCTTTTCCTCGGTCCTTATAATATAATCCGTATTCAATGACCAGGAGACAACAGTTCTGCCTTTGTGGTAAAGATTCAAAATAGAATCTACACAGTCAGACTTTGTTTTTAACTCCAAAACGGCATTTTTCAATACCGCAAATTCCTGGATCAGGCTTGCAGCCTGACCTGTTTTGTCTTCCAATGCCAAACTATCACCCAGTTCCCAAGTACCGATGCGGAACAGCCTCGACGGTTCTTTGGATATCTTTCCCCTCACTTCCTGCATGAGGGTTTTGGTATCATGTATTGTTTTTGTTATTCCATCAGTTAAGTAGTTTTGGAGAAAGCAGTAGGAACACTCAAACGGGCAGTTTTGAACAGATTTCAGAACATGAACACGACAGCACACATACTTCATATTAAAAGTTGCGCATGTTCCCATGGCCTCACCCCTTTTGGGTATTTCTTGAAGCATCTTTTTACCGTTCCTGTAATTCAATATTATCTTCACGGATTACGGTTCCCGGACACGAATAACGATAATTAATGTTTGTGAGGTCGCATCGACTCTGCATTGTTTGGATTCATACTCACATTTCATCCAAAATAGACGTAATTGCATCTTTAACTTTCTTTGAGTTCAACGTGTCCAGCACCCCCTTCCATTTCTTTGGATCCTTTAATTGAACAATCAGGTTAATATTCTTATTTTCAAGAGAGCTGTCCCAGTTAATGTTTATCTCATGCGGTAGGTCTAAATTTTTAACAGTATTCTGGATCCTTGCATTTACTGATGAAAGAATTGGAAAACGTTTGAGATAGATCAATCGGCGCAATTTTTCAGTTTTATCGCGGGGGCTGATTGATGATTCAAAAATTTCCTCTACTTCGGGCTCAGACAGGAAGTCTCTCATTTTTTTGTTCTCACGTTTTAAGTAATCTTTTAAATTTGATGCTATCTCGTCTAGTGTTGAAGCTGTCAGTTGCAGGCTAGTCTTCCAATTAATTAATTGCATGAGGAGGTCCGGCGGATAATAGGCCAAATTAAGTAGTTGCTTCAGAGAAAACCGCTTTTCATGACAAAAAAATTTCATCTCTCTCGGAAGACTGTAAATACGTTCGCATTCACGTAAAAAATCACTATGAGGTTTAAATTCAAAAGGCATGCAAAGTGATTGCAGGATCCATGATTTAGATGCATTTAGGGATATTGCAAAACAGATAAACTGGATCTTGTTTATGATGCTTGCTTCAATTTCAGTTCTTTTATTACAGAAAATAAGAGTGATAATATCTGTAACAGGTGTGGCTTCCGGTAATACCGTTGCACGGATAATTTTTTCCTGAATTTGTATTGCGAACTGAATTCGCTTTTTGCCATCGATGAGATGTAGTTGTTTATTGTTGTCTTCATAAACGATGACTGGATATAGTATTCCCACTGTATCAAATGACTGTATTTGACAGGATTGCTTAGAGACTAGCTCAAACAGGTAATTTCTCATCGTAAACTGACTATCATCAATGAGAACTTTATTAATGTTGATACCTTGAATTTTCATGTTATAAATATTTTACACGATATTTGCTCATTCTGGATAAATTTCAAGATGGGTATATAATTTAACGTCTCGGAATTTCTACAATCCCTTGAATTAACCCAAAAAATGCATTTCAAATAATGCGGGCGTTGTGAAAGAAATTATTTTTCGATACCTTAGACGCAATTCCAACCAATCTAAGGTGAATATTTTTGTTCCAAGCTATATACACAATTTAATAATAATTTTATCGAGTTAAATATTTTCTTGAGCAATGTCTGCATTATTTGGGTTAATAGAATATTTTTCCAGTAATGTGAGCATGTCGCCGCACTCATGAGCTTTTTTAAATTTTTGTCTTTTTTGGTATCCTTTAATCAGTATATTTAGCTTCTTCGTAAGAACCTTGATAATCCTCTCTTTAAAGTGTGGAATACTTTCATTTTCTAAAAATTTGACCAGCGACCTGACTCTGAACAAATCCATTGTATGATATTTACGTGAAAGCTGATCCTTATGCCCTCCGTATTTCACAACAGACAGGTTAAGATCAAGTCCAACCGGATGATGCCGTGAGATCTTGAGCCAAAGATCATAATCCTCACAAACAGGCAAGCTCTCATCAAAATTTCCGTATCTTTCCAGTAATTTTTTTTTTACAATAACGCCAGAGGGCGAAACAAGACATCTTTCGAGGGATTTCTCCCATATCCATCCTAGGGGTTTTTTGTGATGTCTGCGGGGATTGACACGCACTCCGTTTCGTATCCATACTTCTTCTGACTGCATTATTTGATAGAAGGGATATTTTCTGATGTATGTAATCTGATTTTTTAATTTATTTTTTTTCCAGCAGTCATCTGAATCCATAAAGGCTAGCCATTCAGTACGTGCATGGTAGATGCCTGTATTCCTTGCTCTGGATACACCTGAATTCCGTGGTAAAGAAATGCTGGTCAATTTATCCCCGTAGCTTTTCAGAATCTCTTTTGTCTTATCGGTAGAGCCATCATCAACGACGATAATCTCTTCTGGCATATGAGACTGTACCAATATGGAATCTATCGCACGTCTTATGGTCTGTTCGCGGTTATAAACGGGCACTATCGCAGTTATTCGGGGATTATTGCTAATGATAAAACTGAAGAGCGTTTTGATCTGTTTCGAGAATGCTATGAGGTTATGATTAAAATCCGAAGCCGTGTTGTAATCCGAGTAATCTGTGCTGAATTTCAGACAGTGAAAGGTAATATCAGATTCTCGAAATACTTTTGCCTGTGCATAACATTCCATATCAACTGCGTCATGGACTTTCCATGATTGCTGAGTGTTATCAAGGATCACTGTCTTTACGCTAATCAAAGAATGTACTTTGATGACATTTTCAGGCTCGGGAACTGGTGACCTTTGATCGAGTTCTAATTGATCGCCATTTTCATTAAACACATATTGCGGTTTTATCCAGGCACCAAGCGGATATTTCTTTTTTGTCAGACCACATGTTCCGATATTTATGACAAACAGCGGATTTAAATTATCCCGAATCCAGCAGGCTGCCTCTTCACTTGCCTTGATACCAGACCCTGTTATTAATATGAATATTCCCGAATGAAAAACATTCGTTCGACTTATGGCTCCCGATTTTAAAGCAGCGAGGGTATATACCGGCATAAGATAGGATGACATCCATTTTTCCGGTATCTCTTTCTTGAGGGCTACGGTAACGACAAGCTGGATGTCTAATATTTTATGTCTTTTCATTTAGCTGAAATTAATCACCCTCATCGCCCTCCCCTATCTATTGAAGTCTAAAAATTCCTTCCATTTCCTTTTCTCATAAATCTGATTCGGGCGAAAGAATTTTTTGTAGGACATTTTTGCATTTTCTTTGATATAAAATCCAAGGTAGTAGTATTTTTTCCCCATATCCCGCGCAAGGGATATTTCATTGAGTATACTGAATACACCAAGCCTTCTATCTAGATAATCTGTGTCGTAATAAAAATAATTGGAAGAGAGTGAATCCTCAGCTTTATCAACAATTCCTACGGCGATCAATTTACCGTCTAAATAATAATCCATTTCAATCGTATAATTGTAACCATAATGAATACTGATGAGGATGTGTATGAGATCCTGAAGATCTTTGTTCTTATCTTCTCCATGCTTTGAATATACATATTTTTTGTAAAGTGCAACTTTTTCGGAGGTAATGGAAGAACGGGAATTGATTTCTACTTGAATGTCTTCATTTTTTTTTAATGTCCGTCTCTGGCTCTTGCTGAATTTAAATCTTTCAGCCTCAAGCCGAATAGGCTTACAATCAGAGCATTTTTTGCAAATATTCCGGTAGAATATATTTCCCAGGCGTCTGTAGCCTTGTGCCAGAAATGTATGGTATTTCTGCACATGCTCTTTACCGGGGATTACATATTCAATAGTAGATATTCTTCCATCCTCAAAATAGGAGCACGGAAAATCTTCTTTAAATACGACAGTTTGTTCCCGGGTTTTCAACTTCATTGAAAAATGCTTCTCAAATCCCGCCCCTGCCGGACATGCAGGCACCTTTTTGCTCCTCTGCTCTTCTGAACTTTTGCTCTTCTGAACTTTTGCTCTTCTGAACTTCTGCTCTTCTGAACTTCTGCTCTTCTGAACTTTTGCTCTTCTGAACTTCTGCTCTTCTGAACTTCTGCTCTTCTGAACTTCTGCTCTTCTGAACTTTTATATGGTGGGCGTGAGAGGACTCGAACCTCCACGGGTTGCCCCACTAGATCCTAAGTCTAGCACGTCTGCCAGTTCCGCCACACGCCCATAATCCGCCACTCTCGCTGTATTGATTTTAAAGGATTAATAAAAGATAGATCAAATTATGCAGTAGAAATGTGAGCAAATATAAATTTATCTCTTCTCTTTGTCCAGAACATTTTTAACTAATGGCTTTATCTGTGGTATCCTCTTCTTGATAGTTTCCCAGATAAGTTTATAGTCTACCCCAAAATAAAAGTGAATCAATCTATCACGCATACCTGCCATTTCTTTCCAGGGTATCTCCGGGTACTTGGTTCGTATTTCTTCTGAAATATACTTAGACGCTTCTCCTATAATTTCGAATTTTCTTATTACAGCACTTGAAGTTTTATCGTCTGTTCTGAATTCTTCAAAGTCGACCCCACTAACAAATTCTTCAATGCTCTCAAAGGCATTAAGAATGTCTTTCAAGTAAAGATTGTAGTCTCTCCTCATACCGAGACTACCTCTTTTAACACTGACTCCCTTATTTCATCTCTTAAAGCTCTTCGTGGTACGATATCCACTTTATGTTTTAGTTTTTCTTCAAGAAATAAAGCAAGTCCTACAAGATCAAAAAAGTCCGCATCTTCATCAAAATCAACAAGCATATCAATATCGCTTGTTTCTTCTTGTTCTCCTCTAACTATTGAACCAAAAAGACTGATTTCTTTTACCTTATATTTTTCTCGAAGGTATTCTTTGATACCTTTGAGAATCGCTATTGTCTCCTCTTTGGTTTTCACTATTTCCCGATAAAATATATAGTCTTAACTTATTTAAAATATAAGTTATATGATGCCTGTTTGTAAACTTATTTATTCCTAAATTAAGCGATTCTTATATAGATAGATGTGCAATGCAGGTTCAAAAATTCATAATGCGATTGGATTTTGCAATTGTCATACCGTTATATTTAGTCTTTCACTTAAAGAGTGAAGATTATAAAAGCATGACAATAACTGCACAGAGGGTATGAACCGTATGGTACATACCAGAGGTATCGCTATGTATTTTTTCACCTGACTTGCACATCTTTATTAGATTAAATCGCTCATTTTAGGTTATCTTTATTTTTATATAGAAAATATACACCCTGGATATTTTCTATACATTAAACAGACAGCTCATCGCTCGTAACTGCTATTAAAATAAATAAAGTCCATTGGGTATATTCAGGCATGTTATTTGCTGCTCTCATTCAGAGATTTTTGAAATTGTTTCTGTCCCGTATCGAAGTACGGTATAAACTCCATCAGGGAACTTTTAAAGGAAACAGATTCCCCGTATCAAGTACGGGGCAGGCCCTGTTTTCACAGGAGACCCTGGATTCCCCGATCGAGTCGGGGAATGACGTATAAGGAATAGGCATTCTTGCAGATTTTTAGCACCCATAACTGAATGGTTAAGAAATCACTGTGATTTCTTATGACTAATGGTAGCCGAGTTGCCAAAAGATAAACTTTTAATAAGAGGGAAATAAATGAGAAAAAGCATTTATATTTTATGTGTTGTTATTGTTGTTTTTGCCTTACTGTTTTTTGTGTTCAACAGGATAGTACAAAAATCTCCTTCAGAGACTGTAATAGCGGCTTATACGGCTGGGAATCAGGGCAAATACGCAGAAGCAAAAAAATCTTTTTCATCTGAATTTTTAAACTTCCTGGGTGGGGATTTGAGGACTATTGCTATAAATATGAGTGGAACATGGAAAAGAAATACTAAAAATGGGACGATGGAGAGAATTGAAATTCTCCAGGAAAAAATTCAGGGCAACAGGGCAAATGTCTACTTTATATTGTATTTTAAGGATGGCAGCAAAGAGACGTTTAATGAGCCATTAATAAAAGAAGATGGTGTTTGGAAGATCACTTTGGGGTAGCCGGGTTGAGCTTTTTTAAAAATTCCAGGTAATTTTTAGACGTGTTCAAAATATTAACGACCATCCCCTTGCATGGATCACATAACTTTACTGTTCTTACAATCTTAACAGGGACTTTTAATAACTTATCCTGCAACTTAATAAGCACGTTAAATTCTGATTTAACAGGAAAGCCTATTTCCGTGCTTATAATCATGCCTTTTTCCGAAATATTTGTAATTATTCCGGTATAGAACATATTTCCATAAAAAAATCGTGTATCAATATGAGTTTGGATTCTATCATAGGCTCTTTTGTCTTTAGCATATTTGTTTGCCATTTTTCTATTACACCCAACTAATATTAAAGAATTGCTCTTCATTTCATCTCCTTTCTATTTAATTACGTAATCCAAATAATGCAGACATTGCTCAAAAATTTATTTAACTCGATGATTTTTTTATTAAATTATGCATATGGCTTTGAATAAAAATATAGACACTTACATTGATTAAAATTACGTTTAAGGTATCGAAAAATAAATTTTTTCCCAACATCTGCATTATTGTAAATGCATTTTTTGAATTAACCGGACAGGTAATGGCTATGATGTATATTCATCGCCGTAATAAAAATCAACATACTGCCGTTTTCTGGACATCCATATAGTTCAATATTCCTTCAGGATCACATGCTATACACATATCAATTCCCTGGATTATCTGCATATCCTCACAAAGCATATAAGCTCTCTTAAGTTCAAAATTGTTCGTTCTTTCTATGACTAACTTCTTGGGTCTGAGATAGACTTTTCCACAACTCGTGCAAATCCATATAAAGTTATGCCTTGCAGCTTCCAGGCAATTATCACATACATAAATTTTTACGCCCGGCGCAACTTCAGTATGAATGGACGTGTATTCATGCCTGCAAATCGTGCACTGTTCATATGTGGTTTCAATATCTAACATTTCAACCTCCTTTCCATAACATCAACTGTCATCTATAGTTTCGAACACTCCTCTACCTGTTTCTCTTATTACTTATTTCCTTTGTATACCAATAATTTTGCTTCCTTCAATTACCATGAGACCTGTACCATTAAGCCATGCATAATTGACTTCCCAGATCTGCCTGTTGCCACTTGTATGAATTAATCTTGCTATCCTGTTTGTTGTGCTTCTTTTTAAATCTTTCATCTTTTTATACCCTCTTACTCTAATAGACGTAAAAAATCAGGAAATCTTGCACTCACCTTCCTCCTTTTGTGAATATAAAAGAGAATGGACAACTCGCTCGTATGTCTTTGTGGCTTTTATTGCTTTTCCCTTGCCAACCTTCAAGCGACACAAAAAGCTGTAAAAATGCAGGCTGTTCATATGATGCTGCAGGATTAATCTGATGGTCGGTTTCAGTGCTGTGCTGGTCATTGTGATATCCTCATCTCTTAATTACTATTAGACGGACATCACGGTGTCTATTTATACCCAAATAATGCATTTCAAATAATGCAGGCATTGTAGAAATGAGACACAACATGAGGCGACCTACTGTGGCAAGAAGCCATGAAAACCAAAGAAAATAATGGATTCCCGTCCCCGATTACTGCCTTCGAGGACATGCTTATGGAATGCGGGAATGACGGAAAAAGCCCCGAACAGGCGAAGAGCTTAAAACTTTTGGGGAAATTCAGAAGGATGGAGGTTAGTCGATCGAATCTTTCCACATAATCCAGTCTATCAGACCGTTAAAGACATTATTGGCATGGTTGTTTACATTGGCGCCTATATTAAAAGAACCGTTTGATTTCAAAATCTCATCCCCTTCAAAAAACTGTCTGTCTGAATCATTATATGTCTGGCCCGAATTGGTACAGTCCATATATCCTGGCCAGTTTTCGCCTCCTCCAGCACCATCAGTCCCCTGGTCATCAATGTAAATCTTTCCCGGCATACTTCCCGTGATATCAGAATCCCATAACGCCTTTACCTGATACCAATGATCAGAAACTATGGGACATACATCATAATCCGTCAGTACCGGCTTCCATGCCTTGCCGCCGTGTGTATCAACAAGTTTCACCCACAAGGCAATGGATGCCGTATCCCCAGGAGCGTTATAATTCGTCCAGCTATTATTCCTCCAGACAGATATCTGATAATTCCCTCCTGAATCTCTGGCAAGTATCCGTTTTATATAATTGGCGGTTCCTTCCAGCCCTGATGGTCTTATACGGGTCTCTATCGTCATTTTTCTGTCTGCCTGCAAGCATTCATTGTTATATACAAAACCTATATAATTATTTACGCCGTCACCTGAATATTCTGTTCCTGTTAGTGTACCGGTGCCGTTTACGGCTCCATATAGTATATTCTGCGTATCCATTATATACGAACTGCCGACTGCTTCATTTAAAGAAATATTCACCGTTCCTGTAGGACATACGGAAGACAGTGTTATGGTGATAAGATCTGTTTCTGAGGGGTTGCCGTACTCATCAAAGATGGAACCGCTGTCGGCTGCTATCGTATCCGCATCTACGTCAGCAGCTATGAGCGGTGCACTCATGGTAATCGTTGCCGTAGATTCACCCGCTGCATGTGAAACACCGGTTATGGTGCGTGGATTATCAGAATTCGAATCCGAAAGAGTGAAATCTTTCGCATCCAGGTTACCTGTCTGAAAGGGATATGCATATACTCCTTCAGTAAAGGTTACTGTCAGTTGAGTGCTTCCAATTACCCCCTCTACCGTGCTGATACGCGGCGGAGACTGTTCATCAATGGTTAAAAAGTATGAAGCATCTTTTGTTATATTCCATACCTTGGCCTCATCTATCCTGCCTATGAACTCGTTCTGCCATCCGTAGAAACCTCCAATTGAAAATTCACCGGTGCACCAGTGTTCAGCGTAGCATATGCTCTCATTCCACGGGCTGTTCTCAGGATATGCAAATATGGATGTTTCCCCAGCGCCGGGCTGCATATAGTCCCCTGATGAATCGCTTGTCGTCACATCCTCGCCGTTTATAAATATCCTGATCCTACCAACTCTCGGATCATTGTCGTCCCTGTCAGGTCCGCCTGTATCGAATGTTGCTGCAACATGCGTCCACTTGTTTAACGGCACGTTCACACTGCTATAAGCGCCTCTTAATCCACTTGCTCCTCCCTGTGTTCCCTCGTTATTATCAATCTGGCAAATAAAAGCTGCCCTCCATACGCCGCTTACTTTTTTAAGAACAAATGCATAGTCTCCATAGTTATAACCGGTATGTTTGGTATAGATGCTGTGCTCGCTGACAGTATCGTCAGTTGGATATACCCACGCTTCAAGTGTAGTGTTATATTTCATATGAGTGTACACCCATGTTCCGTGCCTGCCTGCGTGAGTAGACCAGTATTCGTTCTCGGTTCCAACCTGAATGTTCTTGCCGCCGTCCAATACCACCGCCCGTCCGGATATTCCTGTTGTATAAGACCCCGCAATGTCATCCATCCACTTGCCGTCCATCTGCCAGTTTCCTGAATCCTTCAAGTTGTTCTCAAATGCATAATGAACTACAAGATCAGGATTAAATGAACGGGTGCCGCCAGAACCTATATTTGCACCCATTCGGTGTATTGAGTTTGCAACATGACAGCTGGCATTACCGCAAGACATGCCGGCATGCCAGTCGCTATAATAATAGTGGCAATTATTACACATGGTGTTCCATATAACTGTACCTGTTCCATTGTTGGGATTGGATCGTAACATTGAACTGACGCCCGAACCGTGTGCTTCATGACAGTCAGTACATGACAACGTGAAATTAGCCCCTGCAATTCTCTCCTCATGATTATACGGCAATCTTGACCATAACTGATCACCCTTGCCTCGGGTTATTACCGGCCAGCAATCAGATTGAGAGCCAATGCAGTCATCATTATCCCAACCTTTTGCTTTGCCGCATGCATACCAATTAGGACATGTACCATAACCATTAGGCTGATTGGCTGACTGCTTGCCATGGGGGTCACCGGCCCAGTTTATACCAAAGTTGAAATGTCCTGAAGACTGACCGTGGCATTCAAGACAGAAAGTGGCATAATCAGGAAGCTGATTGCCTGTAAATGTATCGCTCTTGGGTGTCCTGTAGGTACCTCCACCCGCATAGTCATCCATTTTCTCGCCTGATTCATCACCCCATACAGCAGTACTGTTCGAAAACAGTGTTACCGGACTCCTGTCCTGATCCGCCTCCCAGTATTGACCCGTTATCACGTGTACGTTATGACAGGAAATGCATTCAAGCTTATAATTCACACCGGCAATTGCAAAAGAAGTTCCGAGGTCGTGTATTTCAGCCATTCCAAACGCTTCCTGGATGTCATCTGCCAGATCAACTCCTGATATTGCAATGTTCTGCACGCCTCCCTCGGTATGGCAGTCGAAGCAGAGGTTTTCATGTTCCTTTTTGGTCATTCCGGCAAATGCACCCTTGGCTCCGTGCACATCATGACAGTCAGAACACTTTACGTTCCCTTTTGATACCCCATGAGCCGAGTCCTCATAATCCGCATACGTCGTGTACCACTCAGGACCTCCCATTGCTTCTGTCCCAGGGCTATGACACTGCTTGCAATTGCTGTTCTGTATGTCATCCTCATAGCCCGCCTTTAACCTCTTTGCAGGATTGTTATAATGCCCTGACGTAAGATCATGACATTCCCCGCACCCCTTGTTCGCCGCCGGATTTCCCGTTGCCGTTGTATCCTGCCACGACAGCCGTGCATAATTGCCTGTCTCCTTCCCATGCCCTGTCACAAAATACCCGTATGTCGTCCTGTCTCCTACAATATTCCCTGCCTCGTCACCTCCCGTAACCGCATCCGTATATCCCGGCGTCTCATCATGACAGCTCCCGCAAAAACCCTCTTCCCCTTCCGCACCTGCCCACGTCCCAGGTTCATGATTCCAGTATGTCTTTGCCGATTCCACCCCGTCTGCCGAATGACAGTTGTCGCATACATCCGTCTCTGTCAGGTCATACCTCCCATCTCCGTTACCATCCACCCCTGTCTTGAAATACGGAATTTCACTGATGTCGTGACAGCCCGCACACCCAAGCTGCGGCCCGTAATCCTCCGTTACATGCGTCGGATGTACCCCTCCTCCCATCCCCATGAATCCATTTATATGCAAATGACAAAATGTACAGTCCCCCCCTGCCGGAAATCCCATATTCTCATGCAAAGGATCTGTTCCCCCTCCGTCTTCCCGAAAATGCGCCGTCTCCGTGTGACACACCTCACATATCCCATCATATGTCCCGTCTCCGTCCGCAAATGACTTCGGCCCCGTTGCATTGTAAAACTTTACTACCCTCTCCCCTGTCTTTATCCCCACTATCCTGAATATGTCCCCCACTTCCACTTTCGTTACATCCATCGCTTCCTGCATTGTCAATGTATCCGACGTATTGCCCTGGATGGTATACCTGTACTCCTTCCTCAATATGTTCGGTATTACCTCCAACCCCTGATACTCGTTGCCTGCCCAGCCCGCTCCCTCTTTTACCAACGTATACTCGTCCGGAAGCCCTGTCGACGTACCTGTGTACGTCAGTATCTCATCACGGGATACCCGCTGCCTGACAATCTTTCCGTATACGATCGCAAATGTATCTGCCCCAACCGTTACCTTGCTCATATCTATACGCCCCTCTACCGTCAACGTATCAGCCGTGTTGCTTACTATCTTGTAGCTGTTCTCATTGTTGCTGTTCACGTTGGGATACAGCACCCTTCCCGCATACTCGTTGTCTGTCCACCCTGCTGCAGCCTCCTTCAGCTGACTCTTCCATGCCTCCGGCTGGTCTATCTGTATCTCCGTTGATACCCCCGAGTAAAGATAACTCTCCCCCCCATACGTCCTGAACATCATATCCGCATGAGGGTTGTGACAGACTGTGCACTCCGCTGACCAGTCACCATGGCTGTCGTCTGTTGCCAGACTGGAATGTGTCCTCACATACATCGCTTCAGCGTTGTTGTGACAGCTCCAGCACAGTGTATTCCTTATCGTATCGTCCATGTCCTGCGGTACATGTGCATTATCTACCCTTAAAAACAAAAGCTGCCCCCCGTAGACAAAATGACACGAATTACACCCTATGTCGTTTATTCCCGAATGAGGATAATCAAGCGCATCTGCCTGTAGCCCTGTCAGGCTTATTACCAATATTATCAGTATCAACCTCACCAATTTTCTCTTCTTCATCGTTTTCCTCTACGTATCTCAGCTACACATTCTCCTTGTCTGCTCTTTCCTGCCTTACTTCCATGGGGCACCTGTCCACCACCGGACTCCAAAAATATTGTAATCATTCGGTCCGATAAATCCGTCTGAATCAAAGTCAGCATCAGCATTCCAGTTGGGGCTTGACGAACCTGACCACCATGCCGTTCCGAATATATTGTAGTCATTCGGCCCTACAAATCCATCATTGTCCAGGT
>CAYFXR010000231.1:0-24380 GCA_964347155.1 uncultured Nitrospiraceae bacterium
AGCAAAAGCCTTAAGCATGCCAAGATGTGTGGATACTACGGATAGTGCATCCTGTTGTTTTAACCTCCTTAAAATGGCACAGGATAGCGCCCCACCTTGTTCAGGGTCTGTTCCCGTCCCAAGTTCGTCAATGATGACCAGCGTATGAGTGCTGCTTTGCCTAATGATCTCAGAAATCCGGTTAATATGGGCAGAAAATGTTGAGAGGTTCTGTTCGATGGATTGTTCATCACCAATGTCAGCATAAACCCTTCCAAGAAAAGGGACCGTTGTACCCGATCCTGCAGGAATATGCATTCCTGAAAGAGCCATGAGGCTTAACACGCCAATCGTCTTGAGAGCGACTGTTTTCCCACCTGCATTCGAACCGGTGATAACCATACAGGTATGGTCCCTCCCAATCTCCATATCAAGGGGGACAATATCTCCTTCACGATTTTCCTTTCTGAGGGTTTTCAACAGTAGGGGATGTCTTCCCTTAATAATTCTTATATACCCTTTTTCATTTATTTCGGGAGGAGACATGTCCATGTGTTGTGAAAATCCTGCAACTGCCTGCAGTGCATCAACCCTAGCAACGATATTATAATCTTCTTTAATTTCTTGGAGGCTCTCCCGCAAGAGGGCTGAAAGTGTCCGGAGAATCCTGTATTCCTCAAGCTTCTCTTCCGCCCTGAAAGACTCAAGTTCATTGCCGAAATGCTGAATAGAATATGGTTCCACAAATACTGTTTCACCCGTATTTGAAATGTCATGCACTATGCCCGGAATTCTTCCTTTCGAGTCCCTTTTTACCGGTATAACCCATCTGTTTTTTCTCTCGGTTATATAAAAATCCTGTAGATGTTGTATTAAATCTCTCTGCTTCAACATTCCTTCAAGTATTCCTTTGATCCTCTTTTCATAGGATTTAATACGCACCCTCATGGAAGAGAGTTCCGGGGAAGCCTCATTGCGGATTTTTCCTTCCATGTCTATAGACACATCAATTGTCTTTTTTATATGAGAATGGGTAGTCAGCCATGAAACAATCGAGCCAATACCCTTGTATGAAGAATGATTACTCAACATCTTAAGATTAAGCGCGGAGGAAAAGAGCGGCAAGAAAGACCTTAATTCGAAAGGTTCAAGTACTGCATCTGAGGGGGCGATCCTCTTGAACAGTGATGAGAGATCGTCAAAATATTCAATACCGAAATTTCGTCCCTCGGATAAAAGGCTTCGACACTCGGAAACAATGTCAATATGCTGTTCTATATCTTCGATATTCTTGAAGGGCCTTATTCTTTTAATAACAGCTTTCCCGGGAACCGTTACGGAAAATGCAGAAGCCATATCGAGTATCTTGTCGAACTCAAGGACACGAAAAGTATGTTCATCCATAGCTGATTCTGACCCAATTTAGCTCTATTTAATAAAGGGAATGTTTTTATGCTCTAATCCGGTAGAAGACAGTTTTGCAAAGAGATACATTACCCCAACCGCAGCAAGAGCGATTCCAAGCAATGCAAAGAAAATTTTTGGCCTCCAGAAAAAAAGAAAAATAAGGATAAATAGAGCAGCAAGACTTCCTATAGGATTGGTCCGAATCAAGTTAAGAATAATTTGAGTAATCTCGTTGAAACTCACAAACTCTCCTTAACTTAAATAATGCAGTTAGCTACGCCAATAAAAGCCATCTATGCCTCCGATAATTGCATTTTTCGGCTTAAAACAATTGCATTATATATATGATTAAAATTAATTTTTATCGCTTGATATTTAAACGGATTCTTTACATTCACCACAGGGAAAATAAACTCTAAGAGCCTGTTTCATTTTATCTACTGCTTCCTGTTCAGTCTTTCCCCTTAGAATAAGACCAGGTATTTTCCCGCTCGTCACAATCCATTCTCCATTATCATCCTTATATACAATCAGTTCCTTCATTGTATAAGGCCCTTTTCTTTTTAATTATAACATACATTCCTTATCTTTCCCCTAAGCTTTTATGGCGTAAGGCCACCACGCTATGAGAAACTTGGTCTTTCCTCAAACCTAGATTGAGTGATTTATTTTCATGAAGATGTGCAAGGCAGGTGAAAAAATTGAATTTTTGAACCTGCATTGCACATCTGGCCATATGAGAATCGCTCAATTTAGGTTAAAGAAAGCTATCAAAGGGTACTTACAAATTCTTTGTATCTTAATGGCGGGTCAATAATTTCCATGCCAACACTGAATGTTACTCCATAAGGAGAATTTTTTTTCTTAAACCATTTTACTTCACAATTCAGATTTAGTATTTCTTTTGAAGGAAGGTGGCATTTCAGTTCAAGTATTGTTTCACTGGCAATATCAATAATACTGTAGATAGTAGCAGTTATCAAATAGAGACCATTTTCCGAAAAATTCATTATAATTCCTGAATAACTTATGCCGTCTAAGATAATTTCGGCATCTAAATTATTAGTTAATCTCTCAAAACGTCTGTTTTCCATGTCAAATTATTAAAATGTATTATATTTATAAGTATAACAAATAATAAGACAAATATGGATTTGTTTTTAGAGCTGTACAAAATAATATCAGGAGACAGGATTGAACGGTTTTCTTCAATTCTGCTAAAATGAATTATTTTAAATTAAGGAGCAGGGTGTCTAAGCATTTTAAAAATTACGATAATACTGAAACTCGGTACGATTCGATTCCGACAGGCTCAGGAGAATTATAACTTCAATAATGAAGATCTTAATGTTTTACGCACCGTTTTTCTGGTTCAAGACTTTTGAGAAAGTGCTGGAAAGTGTACCAGACCAGGAAGCTGAGAAGTTAACGGAAAATGCCGTGGTTGTTTTCTACCATGCTGAAGCCGAGGATGTAGATAAAAAGAACAATGTTCTCACAAAGCTTGTGAAAAATATCAAGTGGCTGGCAGGAAAATTTAAAACCAAAAACGTGGTGTTCCACTCTTTCAATCATCTCTCCCTTTCCAAAGCTCCTCCAGATTTTACAGAGAAGTTAATAGGAGATACTAAAAACCGCCTGACTGATGCAGACTTTAAGGTAACTGAAACTCCCTTCGGTTACCTGAACGAATGGAAGATACACGTTGCCGGGGATTCACTGGCCAAGATATTTAAAGAACTATGAGAATAAAAAATTTCTTGGCAATTCAATGTCTGCTTTGGAAAAATAGTCTGATCAATTCTTAGATCTTCAAGTAACTTAATGGCAGCCTGTCTCAGCTTACTGCAGGTTCAATCGGGGACGATTGAAACTGCAAAAGATTGAGAATTTTTCAACATGGGATTCAAACAATACGTCATGCTCTATAACTTGCTATTCCAACCTTCATACGAATGAACCATAATTTTTTATGGAAGTCTTTGTTTTAAATCTCACTTTAGACAGAAAATTATTGAACACAAATCATTAATTGCCTATTTGCGTAATGATGCAAATAATAGAATCTTATAGCATATATAAGTATTTTATATTGGACAGTATAAGACCTATATGATAATCTATCATATCCTTTAGCCTCATCAGAAAAACAATTTTATTCATTTATATAAGTAACTGATTCATATCTCAATTTACCTTCCGGGGGAGGTTAGAGTCTGCTTATGTGTAAATATAGCCAAGCTGCCAAATAATAAGTTTTGAGAGTTTGGCTTTTTTGTTTTTAAAATCTTATGTAAGAAAGGAGGTGAAAATTTTGAAACTATATAAATTTCTTTTAGTAGCTATCCTAATCTCGATGTTCTTTGGAGTACAGGCTGGTGCAATTCAAGTCACGGATGTTTACGACACTGACAATAACATCATAACAAGTGTAACTCCGGGTCCTGGTGCTAATGAAATGACCATATATGAAGATTACAATGAAACATACATAACACCTTATGATTCTCATGATGGCTATGCCGTCGTAAACGCACAGGGAAAGTATTTCGACAAGGTCTTCACGAAAGAAGAAGGAGATTCCGGCAATTGGTCGCTCTATTTCCGTGTTTACAATTCCGGACCTTATGAGTGGTCCGATTACCATTTCGAGTTTTGGGATGACAATTTTTCGACCCCGAATAACAGTTTTCCTCTTACAGATTGGGACAACTACGAAGTTTTACCGCCTAATGATCCTGTTTTCAATAATTCATCGTATGTCGGAAATGAGTTGAAATTTTGGGCTCCCGGGACACAAAGTAGAGGCGAAACAACGGAATTTCAGCTCGATGTAAATATTGATCTACTTCCTGACTCTTTTGGAATTAGACAGGTTGCAACGACAACGCCGGAACCAATAAGCTCTATACTTTTTGTTACTGGTGGAGCAGTATTTGCCGGCAGAGGCTACTGGAAGAAAAGAAGAAAAAATTAACAACAAGATAACAATTGATTGTTTTTATGGGGCCTGGGTTTTCCAGACCCCATTTTTTTACACATTACTACCCGCAATTAATAATTTTTCTCTTTAACCCCGAAAAATGCATTTCAAATAATACAGATGTCTGCATTATTTGGGTTAATGAAGTTATTAACTGGAAGGTATAGCCGTTATTTCCACACAACGCTCAAAATCTAATGACATGTAGGCGGTATATTCATTCCAAGGTAACATCTAAAAATCACACTTTCTGTAAGATACAAAAACTTTAATTTGCTAGATATATCACTCTTTCGAGTTATAAACTTTATTTTTTTAGCGATTTCATGTGTTTTGTCAAAAAAATTTTAGTTTGATGGAAAAAATATGATCCCTGCTAATTTTTATTATCTACCATATTAGCCCTGTCATAAGACGTATAGAATTTGTCTGGAAACAACAATAAAAGAATAAAGGCATTATCAGAACCATGAGGATTATGACAAACAGCACATTCACCGATACGGACAAAGGAGTGTTTAAATTTCTTTGCTGCCGTGATAAAACTCGCATGACATTGCTGAGTCGTGCAGTTTTTTGACCCTCTGGTATGGTACAAATATTCATCTGCTGAGGAAAATCCCTTTGATGTGTCTTTGAACGTAAAGGGAAAAGAGTTATCTGGGAAACAGCAAATAATGGAGAGAATGAGTATGAAGTCTATCAGGATTGTTTTTGAAATATATTCGCTACTCATAAATCATTAAATCTTGGCTTATATGCAGAAGCCCTTTATCTGATGATCTGTTAATGCCAATTGCGATTCTGGCTGCCTTTTGAAGCACTTTTAATGCCTTTTCCTTATTCCCTCTTTGAGAATGGAGTTCAGATAAAGCATACAGCGTTGATATTTTGTGTAAAGTAGACGCATTAAATATTACCGGCGTTACTTTTCTTTTCTCGAAGAGTGCAAGGGCTGTTTTCAGTTCTTTTAATGCCTCATTCGGTCTGTCCGTCTTTTTATAGAGCAATCCTAAAACATAATGTGCCTCAGCCATGGCATCATCGAGAGCAACTGAAACAGAAAACTGCTCTTCTGCTTCATTGTATCTTTCATTTTCAAAAAGCAGCAAGCCATAATTAAAATGAGCTGGCGCATTGTACCTATCCAATTTAATTGCACGCTCAAATTCTTTTTTCGAGCCCTCAAAATCACCACTTTTCCGTAAAATAATTCCCATAAGATTATGTGACCAGGTGAAGTCCGGATCCAAATCCAGTGACTTTTTGAGAGGAGACATGGCCTGTCCTGCAAGACCCCTCTTGTACATTTGAAGCGCATAATGATAGAGTCTCCTTGAATGAGATTCACGTTCCTTTATTTTAATGTCTTCTTTTTTCTGAACAATTTTAGCAGCGCCAACTAAATCCATTATCTTTTCCGAAAATAACGGCCGTGCAGCAATGGGAAAACTGGGGTAGATAAATTCAATTGTTCCTTTTTTATCAATCATAACAGTTGATGGAAGGGCAATGACGCCATATTCCCTGAACATTTTAAATCCCGTGTCAATCAGTACAGGAAATGTTATTTTATTCATTTTTACCAGGTTCTTCACTTTAAGAATCTCGCTCTCAGGGATATCTTTATCATCCACAGGGGTATAAATGCCAAACACCTCGAGGCCGGCCTTGTCATGATATTCTTCATAAAAATCATTTAAAAAAAGTAATTCATCCAGAGAATAATTGAGAAACGATTTATCGGTGGCCAATTCCCAAAAGACAAGAATAACAGGTCTTTTCGCAAAAAAATTAGTTACATTTACTGTTTTGCCATTCAAATCATCAAGCATAATCTTTTTGGGGTTATCTCCTTCCTTTATGCCAATCAATGCCGAGGAATCACCTGGCAACAAAAAAACCTTTATCAATAATATAAAGAGAAACATAACTGCCTCTGCAGAAGTCGTTAAAAGGAATTTTTTATTTCTATTCGATACTTTTTTCATGATTTAACACTCTTCTTGGATTTTAAAGAAAAATTTTTGTATTATACTTAATTTTATTATTATATCATGCATCTTAACCACCAGGAGTTCCCTCATTTTTAAGCCGTATCGTCATCTATCTTAGGAGTTTTAACAAACTCATATGATCTCCCCCCTTTGTCACCCGTGTAACTCGCACAATACCTTGACTTAACATTTTGTTTTGATATACTGAAATTAGAATGATTTAATAAGGTAGTTTTAAAATGAAAAAATTATTTCTCTTAATCCTTATGGGCCTGATTCTGTTTTCCTGCGCTCCTGTATTGAAAAAAGATCTTCTTCAGAAAGGGACTTTTGATCTACAGCTTTCTGAGATTAAACAAAATCCAGCTGTCAATAAGGGAAGGCTTTTTATTCTCGGCGGGATAATAGTAAAAACAACGGTAACAAAAGACGGTTCTCTCATAGAGGCAATTTATGTCCCGGTAAATTCCAGAGGTTATTTTAAATCATTCAGAACATCAAATGGGAGATTCCTTGCAATCTACAGGGAAAAACTTTTAGATCCCCTGATTTACAGTGAACGAAGGGAAATAACCTTTGCAGGAGAGTTTATTGAAATTCGCAAGGATAAAATAGGCGAAATGGAATATTCTTTCCCTCTTTTTGAAATAAAGGAAATTTATTTATGGGAAGAGGTGGAGGAGCGAGACTACCATTATATATATCCATATTATTATCCATCATGGTATTACCGGCCTCGACCCTATTATCCCTGGTGGTATTACTAAAAAATCTCAACCCTGAACCGCTCCTAGTACAGTGCAAATCTCAAATTAATTTCCCTCTTTCACAAAATATTTCAGATAAATAAGAGCACCCAAATCGTATGAAAAATGTATTTGAACAGGAATAAGCAAGCTCCCGCTTACGAGAAAAAATGCTCCTATATAGAATCCTATGATCGTAGCTACAATCACATATGCGGGGGATACTAAATGGACAAGACCAAAAACAATACTCGCTGCAAAAATACCAAACTTTACCTGTAAAACTCCTCGAAACAGAAATTCTTCTGCAACACCAGCAATGAGAGAGATAATTACCAGGTCAATTAAGCAGGAACTTGAAAAAACTGCCTTCAACTCCGTTAAGACAGTTTTTCTAAGAGAATTTAAAAAGGGTATTTCCCTCGATTTTTCTGAAAGAATGAACAGGAAAAAAACAAAAGGAGGTAGTGCTCCGACAGTGCCAATCATAATGTCCTGGAACGGATTCTGTGTAAAAGGAAAAAGGGTAATATCAAAGAATCTTGCAATTATCAGTGCCAAAAAAAAAGCTACCCCTTCCATAAGAAAGGCAATGAACAAAATTCTAAATCTTGTATATTGCATTTACATCAAATTTATCGGATCTACATCCACATCAATTTTTATATCCTTAACGTCTTTTATTGCTTCCAAAATATTTGATGCAGTTTGACGAAGCGTTTTTGAATTTTTACCCTTTATAATAATATGCCATCTCCAGAGATTCTTTATTTTTTCAATCGGCGCCTGCGCAGGCCCCAGTATTTCAATGTTACTCGTAAAGGTCGAAATCTCGGTACGTCGGTACGACTCGATTCCGAGAATTGACCACGATGGTTTGTTCCGAGAGGAGGGAGGCACGATTATTTTTTTTATTCTATTTGAGATGACTTTGATGATCTTTTTTGCAGAATCTCTGGTCTTAAAACTTAAGATAATCCTTATTAATTTACTCAAGGGTGGATAGGTCAGTTCTTTTCTTAATTTTATCTCTTTCTGATAAAATCCTTTATAATCGTGATTTCTCATATAGTCAAAGACATAATGTTCAGGTTCATAAGTTTGTATATATGCCTTACCGGAAACATTACCCCTCCCCGCCCTTCCCGCAAGCTGGGTAAAGAGTTGAAAAGCCTTTTCCGCAGATCTAAAGTCAGGCAGGTTTAACGAAATATCAGCTGAAACAATAGCTGAAAGGGTTACGTCCGGAAAATCATGACCTTTGGCCACCATCTGTGTGCCTAAAAGCACATCAATCTTTTTACCTTCCATCTGCTTAATTATCCTGTAGTGCGAAAGCTTTTTTTTGGTTGTATCTCCATCCATTCTTTGAAACGATAGTTCAGGTATCAAAGCATGAAGTTCCTCTTCGATCCTCTGTGTGCCTGTTCCAAGGTATTTTATTTCAGTGCCTTTACAATGAGGGCATAGATTCTTAGGTCTTAGGTATGAATTACAGTAGTGACAATTTAATGTGTGAGTGTCTTTATGGTATATAAGGGTAATGCTGCAGGCAGGACATTTATACGTGTAACCGCAGTCAGTGCATATGGGAAAAGGTGAATATCCCCGCCTGTTTAACATAATAAGGGATTGATGCCCTTTGGATATATTTTCTTTTATACTATCTAAAAGTTTGTGGGAAAATGAAAACGTTTCTTTATCATCTATTGTCATATTTATGATCTCGACATCTGGCAATGGCTTTTTGTCTATCCTATGTTTAAGTTCAAGATAATGAAACTTTCCATTTTTTGCATTATAAAAAGCCTCCATAGAGGGTGTTGCAGAGCCGAGAATTATCTTTATACCCTCAAGTTTTGCACGTGCAAGGGCTACGTCCCTCGCATTGTATCTCAGTCCTTCAAACTGTTTATATGACGATTCCTGTTCTTCATCGATTACAATAAGGCCAACTTTTTTAAAAGGGGCAAAAACAGCGCCTCTGACACCTATAACAACTTTGGCTTGCCCGTTCCTCATCTTATGCCATTGGATTATCCTTTCTCCCACGGAAAGATCACTGTGGAAAAATACTACCTCTTCTCCAAAACTGCTACGAAATCTGTCAATCATCTGGGCAGTAATGGCAATTTCAGGAACGAGGACTATTGCCTCTCTGTTATCCGGAAGAGATTTAATCGCGTTAATATAGATTTCGGTCTTGCCACTGCCCGTAACACCGTGAAGGAGAAATACCCCTTTATCCGCTTTATTTATTTCAGTTAAGGCTTTATGTTGTTCTGATGTTAAATCAACTGATTTTGCTTCTTTTATTTCTGCATCATAGGTAATCCTCGCTTTACCCGCCTTTCGACCCGTAAAAAATGCCGACGGTACGGCGTTTTTTAAAGCCAGGCCTGAGGTGGACATATAGTATTGACCAACCCATTGAATGAGTTTCAGCAGATTATCAGGAATGAAAGGATCTTCATCCAGAACTGCCTTCACCGTTTTCAGAGTAATATCTTTATCTAATCCATTCTTATTATCTCTTTTGGAAACAGGCATTAATCCACCCTTAATTCTCACTCTAGTAAAGGTTGGGATCGACTCTTTCAGAGGGAGTAAGGGGAGATTATTGGTAAGACCGACAACAATTCCTACCTTTTCTCTTTTTTTAAAAGGAGCACGTACCCGGAAGCCAACTCTGATTTTCGATTCATATTCTTCAGGAACATTATATGTAAAGGCATCTGCGTTTATGGGGAACAAAATGTTCGCTTGCATAATAAAATCTTCTCTTACCTATGCTTTTTAAAAATTTAAATAGAAATCATTATTCAATAAAATTAAATAGTAAAAATTAAAGATAAAAAATACAAATAAAAAATTAAAAATATTTAAAAATCTGCTTATTGCTTTAAAGGCAAAAATCTTTTCTTTTTAATTTGTATTTTTTCATTTCTATTTTTTATCTTTTTTTTCTCATCCACCATTTTTCTGTTTCCACTGCAAAAAATACGATAGATGAGAGTATCAGTGTGATAAACAGTTCAACCGCTGAGAGGGGAGCTGTTTTAAAAACCGGATTTAAGAAAGGAACATATATTGTTGCCATTTGAAGAACAAAGGTCAGCAAGACTGCGCCAAGGAGAGGTTTATTAGAGAATAATCCCAGTTTGAACAACGACTCCCTTTCAGATCTGATGGCAAGGACATGCCCCATTTGACTTAGTGAAAGTGTGGTAAAAACCATAGTCTGCCAGTGTGTATTTCCTGTCTTCATAAACCACGCCTGAGCAAAAATCGATACGCTGCCCATAAGAAGTCCTACCCAGAATAAATGATAACCAAGACCGTGGGCGAATATACTTTCCTGCGGATGACGAGGCGGTTTATTCATAATTCCCTTTTCAACAGGCTCCACTGCAAGCGCAAGTCCCGGAAGACCATCGGTAACAAGATTAATCCAGAGAATATGGATTGGCAAGAGAGGAATAGGAAGTCCCAGAAAAGGCGGAAGGAATATTGTCCATATCTCACCTGAGTTGCTCGTCATGGTGTATTTAATAAATTTGCGTATATTATCAAAAATCCGTCTGCCTTCTTTGACAGCCTTTACAATTGTTGCAAAATTATCATCAAGTAGTATCATGTGTGACGATTCTTTTGATACATCTGTTCCAGTTATTCCCATTGCTATACCAATATCCGCCCTTTTTAGTGCCGGTGCATCATTGACCCCGTCACCAGTCATTGCGACAAACTCTCCCTTTTCCTGCAAGGCTTTTACAATCTTAATCTTCTGTTCTGGAGCCACTCTTGCATAAACTCTTATTTTTTCAACTCTTTCTTTAAAATCCTCAGGCGGAAGTTTCTCGAGTGCCTGTCCTGTGACTATTCCATCTCCATCGCCGATTATTCCAAGTCTTTTTGCAATAGTTCTTGCGGTTAATGGATGATCACCTGTAATCATTACCGGTTTTATTCCTGCAGTCTTACAGGTGCTGACAGCGTCTTTGACCTCTTCCCTCGGCGGATCCATAAGTCCTGCGATACCAAGAAACGTAAGATTTTTCTCCGCACTATCAGGCGTTATTTCCTTGGGTAGTTCGTTCCACTGTCTTGTTGCAAAAGCAAGTGTTCTTAATCCCTCATTTGCCATTTTTTTATTTGCAGTAATAAGTTCTTTCCGAATTGATTCATTAAGCTCTATCCTTCCTTCCCTCGAAAGAATATGGGTAGATCTATTTACGATTGTTTCGAAAGCCCCCTTCGTAAAGGAGATAAATTGACTCGTTCCGATGGGGTGAGAAAGGGGTTTATGGAAGGTAGTCATACATTTTCTCTCAGAATCAAAAGGGATCTCAGCTATTCTTGAAAATTCATTTTCAAGATTCTGTTTATGAAAACCTCTTTTACCAGCAATCTCAAAAAGCGCAATTTCTGTAGGATCACCTATTACTTTGTTTTCACTATCCAAGACGGCATCATTATTCAGCGCCATAGCCATAAAAAGTTCTGAAGTGCCAAAGTGCTGAAGTTCAGAAGTCACAGTTTCATCTTTGCTAATATTTTCCTTATCAATTTTTTCACTTTCCTTTTTCAGCACTTCCGCTCTCAGTAACTTTCCATCTACATAAATCTCTTCCACTGACATCTTATTCAATGTAAGCGTGCCAGTTTTATCAGAACAGATATAAGTAACTGAACCAAGGGTTTCCACCGCTGGTAATTTTCTTATGAGAGAATTCTGCCTGACCATTTTCTTCGCTCCAAGAGCAAGTGATATTGTTACAACTGCAGGCAATGCCTCAGGAATAGCTGCAACCGCAAGACTTACAGCTGTAAGAAACATCAAAAGAGGAGCTTCTCCTCTTAAAAGTCCCGTTGTGAAGACAATAGCACATATTACAATAACGGTAATTCCAAGCCTCTGCCCGAATTTTGATAGTCTTTTTTGCAGGGGAGTTCGAACTTCTTCTTCCTCTTGCAGTAAGGAAGCAATCTTCCCAAGTTCAGTATTCATACCTGTTGAAACAACAATGCCTGTACCCCGTCCATATGATACAGTAGTCCCTTTAAAAGCCATGTTTACTCTGTCTCCAAGTGGTATTAATTTTTCATCCAGTGTGCATATGCTCTTCTCAACAGGAACGGATTCACCTGTGAGTGCTGCCTCTTCAATCTTTAATTTTGCAGCTTCAGTAAGCCTCATATCAGCAGGGATTATTCTGCCGGCTTCAAGCATGACAATGTCTCCCGGAACAATCCCTGAAGCAGGTACGCTTTTCATTTTGTTGTCTCTATACACCAAAGCATTTGGAGCCGCCATTTTTTTTAAAGCCCTTATGGCCTTCTCAGCCCTGTATTCTTGCACTAACCCTATGATTGCATTGAGTATTACGATAACGATTATTGCAATAGTATCAGCAATCTCTCCAATAATACCTGATATAACAGCAGCTGCTATCAACACCATAATCATGAAGTCCTTAAACTGTTCGAGGAACATCATAAAAAGTGTTTTCTTTTTCATCTCCTGTAATTCATTCGGTCCATAATGATGACGCCTCTCAATAGCGTCTTCAGAAGAAAGACCATTTGATGAGGATTTCAGCAATTCAAAAACTTCTTTTATATCCTTCTGGTGCCAGTCCAAGATATACCCTTTATATAAATTTAAAAAGAATGTATTAAATCAGTTACAGGATTATATTTTTTATGGATCATGTATACTATCTCTGGAATCAGTTTTTATAACTATAAATTGAAATCAAATAAAAATCAAAACAAGAAAATTTTTTATGATGATAATTTTAATATAATTAGTAAAATTTATTTTTATATTGCAATATTATGTTTGACAGCATAGTCTGCACTATGCTAAATTTTTAGACTTCCTTGGCTCCAAAGAGGTTTTTTGGAATCACAAAGAGTATATAAATTATAACAGTTAGTATTTTGACATATATCAAACATGATTAACCATAGAATACATTAAAAGGTTTGTCTCCAGAAGCAAGGTTAAACAATTTAATGAAATCAACAAAAAGGAGGATTGTAAGATGCCGATTGATCCAACGAAACATGCAGACTGGGAAATAGCTGAAGCTGCGGAAAGGAATATGAAGAATACTTTTCAGCTTGCTGAAGAAATAGGCATTCAGAGAGAGGAACTTATTCCACACGGTCATTATATCTCAAAGGTTGATTACGCGAGAGTTTTAGAACGACTGAAAGACAAACCCGATGGCAAATTTGTCGAGGTGACCGCTATCACACCAACACCATTAGGTGAAGGCAAGTCAACTACAACAATGGGACTTCTTCAGGGAATTGGAAAGCGTGGAAAAAATGTTACAGCATGTATAAGACAGCCTTCAGGGGGACCGACCATGAACATCAAAGGTTCGGCAGCCGGTGGAGGGCTTTCTCAGTGTATCCCTCTTACTGAATTCTCACTTGGACTTACGGGTGATATTAACGCCGTCATGAATGCACATAATCTTGCCATGGTGGCTTTGACATCAAGGATGCAGCACGAATTTAACTATGACGATGAACAGCTGGCAAAAAGGAAACTGAAACGGCTTAATATAAACCCAAAAAATGTTGAGATGGGCTGGATTATAGATTTTTGTGCCCAGGCCCTTCGAAACATCATAATAGGTATTGGCGGTAAAATGGATGGATTCATGATGCCCTCAAAATTCGGCATAGCCGTTTCTTCAGAAGTAATGGCAATACTTTCTATTTTCAGTGACTTGGCAGATTTCAGAAAGCGAATTGGAGGTATAGTCGTAGCATACGACAAAAAAGGAAACCCTATTACGACCGAAGACCTTGAGGTTGCCGGCGCCATGACCGCTTGGATGCGGGAGGCCATCAATCCGAACATGATGCAGTCCTTAGAAGGGCAACCCTGTTTTGTCCACGCCGGACCCTTTGCCAATATCGCCGTTGGTCAATCATCTGTTGTTGCCGACAAGATGTGCCTTAAACTGGCAGATTACCACCTCACCGAATCGGGCTTTGGCGTTGACATAGGTTTTGAGAAATTCTGGAATGTGAAATGCAGATACTCCGGAAATATCCCAAATGTCTCGGTTATCACTACTACTATTCGGGGGCTGAAGCACCATGGTGTGAATGCAGGTGCCCTACCCTGCCCACCAGGTAAACCTATCCCAAAAGAATATTTCAAGGAGAACCTGGCCTGGCTGGAAGACGGCATGGCTAATGTTCTCCACCATATCAAGACTGTCAAGAAAGCAGGAATAAACCCTGTTGTATGTATCAACTCCTTCCATACTGATACAGAAGAAGAAATCAAGATGACAAGGCGTATGTGTGAGGAGGCTGGTGCACGCGTCGCCGTCTCAAGACACTGGCAGTATGGAGGTGAGGGAGCCCTTGAATTTGCTGATGCAGTGCTGGATGCATGTAACGATAAAGTGAATTTCAAGTTTCTCTATGAAATGAAAACTCCTCTGAGAAAACGTGTTGAGTTAATTGCCAAGGAAGTCTACGGTGCCGACGGGGTAAGCTTTTCTCCTGAAGCAACTGCCAAGGCAGAGCGTTTCGAGAAAGACCCAAAATTTAAAGAATACACAACCATGATGGTGAAGACCCATCTTTCCTTGTCTCACGACCCAACTATTAAAGGTGTTCCCAAAGGCTGGACGCTTCACATCCGAGATTTTCTTACATATGGAGGTGCCCGTTTTATCTGTCCAGTAGCTGGAAATATCAGTCTTATGCCAGGTACGTCTTCTGATCCAGCCTATCGTCGCATCGACGTTGATATTGACACCGGCAAGGTAAAAGGTGTGTTTTAAATAAAAAATGCCTTTGACAGCCCCTGTTGCTGACATTTACAGGGGCTGTCATTTTTATTGAGGTAAATTATTAACAATACTGGATTAACCATAATACTTCATTGAGAACTCTGTTCCAATGTCTGCAGACATGGAAGGCTGTGGTAGAATTTCTACCTGTCTGCCGGCAGGCAGGTACGACACCTCTAAAAAAGAATTTGGAGCAGGAGAATAGAAAGAAGGTTAAAAAACAAATCAACTAGTAATGGAGAAATCTGTTTATGGTTGGAAATATCCCCAATTTATTAACTCTTACAAGAATATTGCTTTTACCTTTTTTTGCTGCTACCCTTATGTATAAAGAATACAAATACGCCTTGTTACTCTTTATCGCAGCATCTGCTACAGACATCTTTGATGGACTCATTGCAAGAGTAACAAAACGAATAACGTATTTTGGAAGTATCCTTGACCCGGTAGCTGATAAGTTTTTTTTAATAACGTCGTTTGTCCTCCTGACCAGCTATCAATTAATACCCAAGTGGCTTACTATTGTCGTCATAAGTAAAGATTTAATTGTTATAACCGGTTGCATTATTCTTTACTTTGTAACTCACAATTTAAAAATTGAGCCGAGTATGTTAGGGAAAATAACAAGTGCTTGTCAGTTTATTTTAATAGGAATTGTCCTTTTATCATGCAATATAAAAGACGGTATACAGATTCCGATTTCTTTTTTTGCAAGCGTTGCAGTATTAACTGCCATATCTGGACTTCACTATATTTACAAGGGATTAAAAATAGCTAATTCAGAAAACGGATAATAGTTAAAGGTTGTTTAAAATTACTTAAAATTTTCAATATTGTTTATTTACTACTTTTGAACCATTTTGCTCTACGTTAAACGATTTTATACTATAAATTAACATGCCTGCGACAATAGGTCACATAATTGAAGGCGGTATCGCTCATGAAACAGGCCTTGAAAGAGGTGATATCATCCTCAACATCAATGAACACCCTGTTAAAGACGTTATAGATTACATGTATTATTCAAAGGATTGTACCATTGATCTCAAAATTCAGCGTAGCAATAAAACTCTATCATTTAAAATAAAGAAAAAAGAAAAAAAAGATGATATTGGATTTGAAATAAAACCTTTCAGGATAAAATCCTGCAGAAATAAATGTACATTTTGTTTTGTTAACCAGCTTCCCAAAGGCATGAGAAAAACATTATATCTAAAAGATGATGATTATCGTATGTCTTTTCTTTACGGCAATTATATAACGCTTACAAATCTTTCTGCATCAGATAAAAAAAGGATCATCTCACAGAAACTCAGCCCCCTGTATGTCTCAGTACACACAACGAACAATGACTTAAGAAGGAAAATGCTCGGTAATCCTGAGGCCCCAAACATTCTTAAGGAAATACTGGAATTTACAGCACACAAAATAAGGATTCATGCTCAGATAGTATTATGCCCCGGGGTAAATGATGGAGAAGAGCTTTCAAGGACTATTAAAGACCTCCAAAAATTCTACCCATATGTGGCATCTATAGCAGTCGTTCCCATGGGATTGACTAAATACAAAAAAACTCAGGCAAAATCAGTTGAAAAAAATGATGCAATAAAAATTATCGAAACTGTTAAAAACTTCAGAAGAAGATTTAAAAAACGTCACGGTGACTCTATAGTGTACCTTTCTGACGAATTTTATCTAAAAGCTGAAGCTTCATTTCCTTCCTTGAATGAATATGGATATCTCCCGCAAAAAGAAAACGGAGTCGGGTTAATACCTGTCTTTCTGCAACGTTTAAAAAGATTAAAACTCCCCAAAAAAATAGAATTCCAAAAAGTCGCTGTTTTCACCGGTGCAGCTTTTATGCCGTATCTTGAAGAATTTGCAAAAAAGTTGAAAACAATAGACGGGCTTAGTCTTGATATATTTAAAGTAGAAAATAAATTCTTTGGACCAACCGTAACGGTAACCGGACTCCTTACCGGAAGAGATGTTTTGAAAACAATTGTTGGTAAAACAAAAGCTGACTGTCTGCTCGTGCCGGATATTACACTCCGGGACGGAGATGACGTTTTTCTGGACAATGTATCTTTAAAAGATATGGAAGAGAGCCTTGGCATGCATGTTAAGGTAATAGAATCAACACCAGATGGCTTATTAAGAGGTATTACCAATGGATGTAAGCGGAAAGACTAAAATAACAGGCATTTTCGGATATCCAATAGAACACACGCTTTCTCCCTTAATGCATAACAATGCATTTAAAAAATTGGGACTTGATATTTGTTATGTTGCTTTCAAGGTATCGCCTGAGGCTTTACCTGATGCGATTAAGGCTGTTCGAAGCTTAAACCTGCTCGGGGTAAATATAACCGTACCTCATAAAGAAAAAGTAATACCTTTACTCGATAAAGTTAATGAAGAGGCTTCTTTCATTGGCGCCGTTAACACAATAGTTAATGCAGAAGGAACTTTAACCGGCTACAACACAGACGGCAGGGGATTCATGAGTTCACTATCTGAAAAGGAAATATCAATTGACGGAAAGAATATTATAATAATCGGCGCTGGAGGGGGTGCACGGGCAATCAGCTATTATTTAAGCGAAAAGGCGTTAACATTATCGCTATTCGACATCGATAAACCAAAGGCAGAAAAATTAGTTAACGATCTTAAAAAAATTCGCAATAATATATTTCTCCTTAATAACATGACAGATATCGACAAACCTGACATAATCATTAACGCCACTCCGCTTGGTCTCAAGCCTGACGACCCCCTACCCTTAAATCCCGATCTAATGGCTCCGGATATGATCGTATGCGACCTCATCTATAAAAAAACGGATTTATTAAAAGAGGCTGAAAAAAATGGTGCCAAAACACTTGATGGTTCAGGCATGCTTTTATGGCAGGGAGCCCTTGCCTTTGAACTATGGACCGGCTTGAAACCACCGGTTGATGTCATGCGAAAAGTGCTTCTGTCGAGGATTAAGTAATGATAAACATGCAAAATCTGTTTGTTACTGTTTGAAAAAGCGGTTTTGATAAAAACGAAAAAAAATATACCCGAGTAGACCTCCTGCACAATTTGAAAAAACATCAAATAAAGAAGGATATCTTGATGGCTGAAAAACCTGCAGGATCTCGATTGAGTACGATAACCCAAAGCTGACCAGGAGGATCACTCCGAAAACTGACAACCCTACATTGCTTTTCTTATGCATCAGGTAACCGGTGAGACCAAAACCCAAGGGCAGGAACATCAACACATTTAAAAGCATATCCAAAGGGTTTGATTTTCCCCATCCTAAAATAAAAAAAAATGTATCTAACCTGGAAAATGTTTCTTCAAACAAGAAATTAAAAGGAAACAGTGTTGTAAATAAAATAAGAATAAGACTCAAGAGCGTTATCGTTATACTAAGAAATCTGTTTTGTTTTGACATGTAATCCAGTGGTAATGTAAAAAATTTATTTAGAATTATATATGTCCGATATAGCATTGAACAGGAGGCTGAATCCAATTATTTTGGACAGCAGTGATTTTGAATATCTTTCTAAACATATTTATATAAATTCTTCAAGTATGAAAAGTCAATCCAATATACGGCAATAAGTGAAACTCCCCACCTACAAGGTGGGGGAGATCTTATAAGGAGAACTCTTCATCCCCGTTTACAAAACGGGGCATTCAAGTCCATTTCTTCATAAAGTAAAATAACATACTGAAGATTGCCGGGTGAAAGACAGCATACAGTTTACGTGCAATCCGGCTTTATGAGTAAAAACCGGAAGGAGATTTAGGCTCCTCCCGGCTCGGATTGTACCAGCTAGGTTGGGGTAAACGTTCTACAGATTCCCGTCGAAATACAAACCCTTCCACATACCCGGAGCAGCTACGCTTCTGACGCACCATGTGTATGCATAGAACGCTCCTTCATCCAACTGTCCGACATAACCCGTTACGAAATCGACAATTAATTTACTTCCGTTGCCAGCTGATGAACTCGACCACACGTTACAGTGTTCCGTGCCCCATTGTGAACCGCCGACGCCCGGAAAGGATGAGTCACAGCTCCAGCCGTCCGCAGGGGAAAAATTGTCTATGAACGCCGGGTGACTATTATTAGTATCAACTAAGTTGTAAAGCTCGAGACCATTTGGCACACGCCAATCAGAGTAACCACCTCGCGAAAAATTGCTACATGTATACTGTGCTCCGCTGTATCCACTCTGCATCCCTCCATTAAGAGGTAAACTCGGCCACATTAAACATGAATGCCTGTCCACAAATAGCCCGTTTCCCACATCGTCAAATCTTTCACTTGCAGGCAAATTATAATCCTCCTCTTCTCCACACGTCTTTACACGAGACTGAAATATCAGATCTTCTACTACCATAAGGTGCGTATCTATGTGTGATTCATGCTTATCTATTTCCACGACTTCTGCGACCATACTCGTGTTGTTTCTTTGTACAATATCGGGTGTTTGTTCTGTTTTGGTATCAGCCGGCTGCAGAACGGGTTTTTTAACTGCTACTGCAGTTACCGGCTGTACGCTGGTTGTCGGTGCCACCGGTTTTGCAACAGGTGCTGTTGAATATCTTACAGAACTCCCTTTTATGCTCACTCTTAATGTCCCCGAATTTGCATCACCTACCTTTATCATAGAGATGATGATTACCGCCATCATAATTACATAAAGCATCCTTTTCATTTTGTTTTCCTCCTTTAGGGTTTTAATTTTTTTGTTGCTTTTTGTTTCATTGAACAATCTTGATGTTTTCATTTTGTTTTCTCCTTTTTTGTTTTTTTTAGTTTTTTTGCTTCTTCATCTTTTTTTACTTCTTTGATTCTCTTTTCCTCCTTTCTTAATTTTTAATTCTTCTAAGAGCAATTCCGTTGCCAGATCATAAGTATTTGATTTTGATAGATTTTATGCCTTATGCCCGGTTAAGAAATATACCGATTTTCGGTATGGGTAAGCCTTTCCGGTATCCAAATTGAAGATTATGGAGACGGGAAATCCAGCAAAATAATTGTTACCAAAGTAATTAATTTTTATGAAATAGCTGGCAGAATGCCCCGACAAAGATCCGGCATAAGGTTTAAAATTATGGATCATCTCCAAAATAGTTGGTAAAATCCGAAGGATGTTATGAACCCTGCGCCAAGAGCACAGGGAGTTCTTGCTAACTTATTAAAAACAACATTACAGATGAAGAGTGAGGGCAACTAACTTTCTTGAAAATAAGGATAGGCAATAATTATCAATAAAACATTCCGTAACTAAAGCTTACAATCAATTATTTTCATATTCTGATTTCTATCAGATGATCGGCAACACCTGCTATTGTTCAGTTTTGAATATGCGGGTAAGGTATCAATTACACCATCAAAGTGTGAATCTTGTTAATCTGTAAATTTGAGGATAATGAAAAGAAACAAGCAGAAAAAAAGGCTCGGAATAATGAGGCACTAGGTTTGCAGTATATTAATATTACTGCACTTTAAATGATCCGCTCTCAATTGTAAGTGTTCCATTAATAATTGTCATGTTACCGTTAAGTATTGTTTCTCCGGTTGGTGGTTCATTATAATCGCAGTCATAACCACCCTTTAAAGCCAACGATATGGGACGATTAAAGTTAAGGTTTTCGGTAAAGCTAGTGGCTTGACTCTGAATAGTATCCCCATTTATTGTAGCTGGATCATCATATGCATCCTGAATTGAAGTATAATACACAGAGGTACGAGCATTCCTTACAGGATTAAAACACGGCGGTGGTTCGGAGACTAAAGCTGTCTCATAAGCAAACGAAAAGCTGCTTGAAGAAGATCCAGAACCCCCATCATACGATCTTGCATACGCACTTAATTCGACATTAATTTCATGTTCAATAGGAGTATAAATATAAAGATCAAATGAGCCACTTTGTAGTGTTTCAAAAAAAAGATCCTGTCCATCTGTCAAATCAACTACTTTTAACCATAGATCCTGATAATCATAATCGGCTATAGAGTAAGTATAGGAAAAAGCAAAGAAAGGAAGGGTTGAAATATATGATCCCTCGAAACTTCCCCAAGCTTCCCCAATATAAACATATCAGCCGCAGGAATATGCCCAAGTATCAATATTAATAATAGAACTATCTACTCGACAAAAAGCACTCGCCCGGAAATCCCCATTTTCAGCATAGGCAGAAGCAACCGTCGGTAGTGGCGGCCCAAAGCTCTCTTGAAAATCTTCACTTAAATTAACAATCTCAGCCTTAGCAGATGCTGTGTACTCAATACTTTCCCAAGGCACCTGCTCAGCATATGTCACTGCTGATAGAGAGAAAGAAGTACTAACTATAGTAATAATTGAAAGTAAGATTTTAAATTTCATCTTGTACATTTCTCCTTCTATGAAAATATTTTTTATGTCAGTTCAACAATTAATAGACGAAATATCGGTTTGCTGGAAGTTAGATATTTTTACACTCATCTACAAAATGCAAGTGACTAAAAAAATTAAATTTAGAATTGTTCCAATGTTGTGTTTGCTCTTTATTACCATGATAGACGCAATGCGTCTTTGCTGGATTTCTGATATGTGAAAAGCATCCTTACGAATTTGTCTCCCCAAATTAACTTTATGTAGTAAAAATAAAATTAGCCCTAAGTAACAATAGTATGAATTAACATTGTATGGGTGTCAAGAAAAATAATCAGTTGAAATCTTCAATGCTCTCTTACTTGCTGGATTACTAATAACTTCAAATTATAGATGAACACAAGTCTGCTTCGAGCCCCTTAATAATAGAGGAATATGGATAACGGCCCGCTGTCCCGTAAAAATAGAAGATTATTTATTGAAATTGTTAAAAGTCGAATCTCTCCGTTGTAAATCCCGATTACAATCGGCTATTGTCAGAAATTTATTTCCGTCAGATTATCAACTTCACCTGCAAGTAAATAATATTAATAAGGTAAAATTTTATCTATTACTGATTGAAATAAAGCAATTGAATAGAAGGTTATTGTTTATATGAGGAAATAACTATGTGATATAGTATAAAGAAAAATGATTTCATTAATAACAACCGTTATATTGATGTTCACTTTGGTTTTTTCTGTAGAGGCCCTTGAAGTTATAAGCGTTGAAAAGCTTCCCTTTGATGTCTCTGAAAACATGGTTTATATAAAAGGTGGTTGTTTTAAAATGGGGGATATATTCAGAGATGGATGGCCAAGAGAAAAACCCGTTCATGACGTATGTGTAAACGATTTTTATATTGGGAAGTACGAGGTAACCGTAGGAGAGTTCAAAGCATTCGTTCTCGAAACAGGTTACCAGACCGAGGCAGAGAGGCAGGATGGTTGTCACAGTGTAACAGGAAAGAAAGAGATCAAGAAAAAGGAATTCAGCTGGCAAAATGTCGGTTTTGCTCAGACAGACCTGCACCCTGTGGTCTGTGTTACCTGGAATGATGCCCATGCTTACATTCAATGGCTGAATAAAAAGAAAGACGCAAACTACCGGTTGCTCACAGAAGCTGAGTGGGAGTATGCTGCACGCAGTGGGGGAAAGGAGTATAAGTACAGCTGGGGTAACGGTGAACCTTCCGGAAATATAGGTGACAGAACAGCGAAAACAGAACTGCTTGGACTAAAAGGCGTGGAAGATTACGATGACGGATATTCCTATACTTCCCCAGTAGGAAGTTTCAAACCAAACGAATTGGGTGTGTATGACATGTCCGGAAACGTATATGAATGGGTAGCAGACTGGTTAAATGAGGATTACTATAAAAAAAGTCCTCGCAATAATCCTAAGGGGCCGGAAAACGGATATTGGAAAGGTTTACGCGGAGGCTCATGGAACCCTTTTCCAGGACCTGTATATACAACAAGCCGCAGGGGAAACATACCAGGATCACGAGGCGCCTGGATGGGTTTTCGCTTGGCACACCCTACCAAATCGGATTTCTAAGATCAAGTTTAACTCACGGAAATTTTGATAATTATAGAACATTCATAAATAAGCTGATCCATTGCTGAACTTGCCTTGTATCAAGAATCATACTCTCAACTTCATATAAATCAAATCTTTTAGTTCCTTTAATTCGTTACTGGTAAATTCAACGGCAATTTTTGATTTTTTCTCTTCAATCATTCCATTCACTTTGTTAATTAAATCAGATATCTCTTTATCTGAAAGCTGGAGTTTTCTCGTTGTTTTCTCTTTGCCTGTCTTCCTATACATAAATTCCACTAATTCCTCCAGGTCATTTAGTTTAATCTTTAACCTGAAAGATTGAAGAGCAGGAGTACTGAGACAAACACAGTTATCAAATTGAGAAAAAGTAAAGACCCATGAACCAATCTCTTTTATAACAATCTCCTGGGAAGGTTTATTACTTTTTAAGTCAACATAATTTTTTGGCACTTGTGCTTCAATTTTTTCCTTGTCTGTTTTCTCGGACTCCATGATAAAAGACTCAATAATGAAATTCTCGTCAGCAGAATAGCCACATGCACATTCTTTTTCTGGATCAAAATCATCATGACCACATGAAGGACATTTCAAAATTTTATGCAAAAGATTCCCCATTAGTTTCACCCATTAAAATTAATTATATCTACTCTTTATCTGAGGAATTTTTCATAGCATGTCCAACACTCTCAATGTCTTTCCCCAGACCATGAATGGTATTACAGCCTGTCAGTATTGTTGCACAAATAATAATCAAAATTATTAAAGCAAATCTCTTAATCATGTTTCTGCTCCTTTCATCTACTATCTATTTTTATAATTTATTACTTCCTTCATATATGATCTGTGATTCAGATTACAATATGATATGTTGCATTAAGAGGCAGGATTTAATCTCTCCGCAGACTTTCTTTTGACAAAATTTTTCTTTTAATGGTAGTATTTTTAACCTTTAAACAAGGATTCGAGGATTCAAGGATTGTGGGATTCGAGTGACCCAGTAAGTACAATAGTTCCATAGTGCAAAAAGCAAAAGTTATGCGATGCGAAAGTACATAAACAAGATGAAACAGCTATACTTCGGAACTTTTTGACTTTTGCACTTCGGTACTTCTCATTGACTTGAATCCTTGAACCCTAGACCCCTTGAATCCTCTATTAATTAAATGAAAATAGCAATCACAGGAAAAGGCGGCGTCGGGAAAACAACTGTTTCCGCCCTCTTAAGTCATATCTATGAATCAGAGGGGAAAAAAGTAATTGCTGTTGATGCTGACCCCGATGCAAACCTTGCGTCAGCTCTCGGTATTTCAAAACATGAAATTCAAAAGGTAAAGCCAATTGCCGAAATGACGGAATTAATTGAAGAAAGGACAGGCGCAAAACCCGGAACCAGTGGTGGCATATTCAAAATTAATCCCAGGGTAGATGATATACCGGAGGGGTTTGGGTAT
>CAYFXR010000232.1:0-3554 GCA_964347155.1 uncultured Nitrospiraceae bacterium
CTAAGGCAATAAGATAATCGTCTTCTGCTGGATGGAAGTTGAACTTTTTTCCTTGAAACAAGGCTTCTGCATGAGAAATCCCGCCAGCCTGTATCTTGATAAAAAAAATATCACCTGGAATTACTTCTTTTGGCTCCAGCTCAACGTTAAAGGCATATGAATGTGAGTACACCAAGAGGGCAAAAATAAGAGTCAAAAGCAGTCTATATGTATACTTTATTATCAAGATATTTTTATTATAACAAAAAATATTTTGGATATTGGATGCTGTTTGGTTTCTTGTTTAGTTGATTAATTTATTATTAAATTGTGCATATGGCTTTGAATAAAAGTATTCACACTCTATCAATTAATAATGCGTTTAAGGTATCGAAAAATAATTTATTTCACAAAGCCTGCATTATTTGGGTTAACTTGAAATTAATAATTTTTGAAATTCCTCCTTTTTTCAAAGGGGGGAATTTTATAAATAATGCAGGGTAGGATTATTTCCGGGCGAATATGGAAACAGTCGAAATAGACGGCAGTTTTGGTGAAGGAGGCGGACAGATTTTAAGAACAGCTTTGAGTCTAAGCTGTATAACGGGCCGTAGTCTTAAACTATTCAATATAAGAAAAGGCAGAAAAAAACCGGGACTTATGCCCCAACATATTACCTGTGTTAATGCTGCTGCCAAGATTTGTAATTCCGAGGTCCGGGGAAATGAAAAGGGATCAACTGAACTCAATTTTATTCCAGGAAAAGTCAAATCCGGAGACTATTTCTTTGATATCAAAACCGCCGGGTCGTGCTCCCTTGTTTTACAAACCCTTATTCCACCGCTCGTTTTTGCTGATAGGCCGTCCCGTGTAAAAATAAGAGGCGGCACACATGTGCCTTTCAGCCCAACGTATCATTATATTGCTGAGGTCTTTTTGCCTGTGCTGAATAAGATTGGCATTAGAACAGAATCTTTTATCAACCGATACGGGTTTTATCCAAAAGGAGGAGGTGAGGTGTATTTTCGGATTTTCCCTGTTGAAAAGATCAAAGGGCTGAGTGTCATTTCAAGAGGGGAACTGCTTTCCCTGCAAGGATATTCCGGTGTTTCAAAACTGCCGATAAGTATAGCGGAGAGACAAAGGGATCCCGTGTTAAGGGAACTTTCTCCTTTATCTGCTGATGTACAAATTTTAGATGTTTCATCTTTTGGTGAAGGAACGTTCATTTTTCTAAAAGGCGAATACGAAAATATCCTGACTGGATTTTCATCTCTGGGCAAGAAAGGAAAACCTGCAGAGGATGTTGGCAAAGAAGTTGCCGACAGATTTATAAATTTCTATAAAACATCAGCATGTCTCGAACCGCATCTCGCTGATCAAATAGTGATATATCTCGGTTTTGCCCATGAGAATTCCTCATTTACAACTTCCAGCATAACGCAGCATCTTATAACAAATTTATGGGTAATTGAAAAATTTTTACATATCCGTTACGAGATAAAAGGGGCAATAGGATTGGAAGGAAGGGTAGAATTGAGACCTGGCGACAAATAGATGAAACCAAATAAAAAGACATAGACAGTGTAATTCATGAGATTATTGATTTTTAATACCTTTTATCTTACTCTAAATAATAAAGAGAAAAGACAAATTTATAATGTATTCGAAACAAATTTCTTCCAAAATAATGCAGAGATTGGTAAATAAATTTATTTAATTCGATTTATCCCGTTAATAGTAAATATTTTACGGGATGAATTAACTCTTACATTATGCAAATAGTCTGGAATAAAAATATCCACCTTAGATTAGTTGGAGTTGCATTTAAGGTACCTGTCTGTCGGCAGACAGGTCGATAAATAAATTTTTTTCCAACACCTGCATTATATCAAATGCATTTGAGGGTTTAAGATTTTCAGTATAAAACCGAAATAAATATAAATTATGCTCGATATAAAGTTTGTAAGGGAAAAAACAGATAAGGTAATAGATGCACTTAAAAAGAGGCGGGAAAATACAGAAATACTAGATACATTTCTTAAAATTGAAAGAGAAAAAAGGGATGTGCTACGGGTTGTAGAAGACCAACGTCAGCGTAGAAATCAGTTGTCTCAGGAAATTGGGAAACTGAAAAAAGAAGGTAAAGATGCTTCAGGCATTTTGGAAGAGGCAAAGCGGATTTCTGATCAGATTACGAAAAAACAGGAAACTCTCAGAGAGCTGGAACACCAGTCCATGCAAGAACTCTTATTAATCCCTAATAACCCCCATGAATCGGTTCCCATAGGAATAGATGAGACAGAAAATAAAGAACTCCGGACATGGGGCATTAAACCCGAGTTTTCTTTTACTCCTAAAAACCATTGGGATATTGGAGAGAGCCTTGGAATACTTGATTTTGAGAGGGCGGGAAAAGTCGCGGGATCGAGGTTTGTTATTAATAAAGGAGCCGGTGCAAGGCTTGAGAGGGCACTGATGAATTTTATGCTTAATTTACATACAAAGGAACATGGTTACACAGAAGTATTCCCTCCCATTCTTGTAAACAGAGAATCTATGACCGGCACGGGACAGCTTCCTAAATTCGAGGAAGACCTGTTTAAGTTAGAAGAAGATTCAAAGGGTTTCTTATTAATTCCAACTGCAGAGGTACCTGTTACAAATATTCATCGTGAGGAAATTCTCAATGAAGATGATTTGCCAATTTTTTATACAGCCTATACGCCCTGCTTCAGACGTGAAGCCGGTTCATACGGTAAAGACACAAGGGGATTGATAAGACAACATCAGTTTAATAAAGTAGAGCTGGTGAAATTTGTAAAACCGGAAAACTCTTACGAAGAACTCGAATCACTCACCGTGAATGCAGAAGAAGTTTTAAAAAGGCTTGGACTTCATTATCGTGTCGTTTCACTCTGTACCGGCGATTTAGGATTTTCTGCAGCAAAAACATATGACATTGAGGTTTGGTTTCCGGCACAGGGTAAATACAGGGAAATTTCTTCATGTTCTAATTTTGAAGATTTTCAGTCAAGGCGGGCCGGGATTAGATTTAAGAGACACGGCAAAAAAGGCACAGAATTTGTCCATACTCTTAATGGTTCAGGACTTGCTATCGGCCGTACACTTGCAGCTATACTTGAAAATTTTCAACAGGAGGACGGTTCTGTTATAATACCCGAGGCTTTAAGACACCATATGGGAGGGCTTGAAAAAATAACCAAGGATTAAATAATTATGTAATAGATTACAATGACAAAATCCCAAATTTCAGGTATGCTTTATTAAATGTTTGATCATTGTAATTTGGTTATTATTAGTTTATTTAAGCATTTGTATTTATATTTAATGACTTCTGACTATTGACTAATGACTACATGGAGGGGTGGCCGAGTGGTGGAAGGCGGCGGTCTTGAAAACCGCAGGTCGAAAGTCCAGTGGGTTCCCATCCTCCCCCCTCCGCCATAAATTTTTGTCAGACAAAAATTTATCCCTAAGTACAAATTACACACACTCACCCCATTTTTTTTATGAATATAAAAAGCACTTATATGTATTTTTTAACTTTATAA
>CAYFXR010000233.1:0-13576 GCA_964347155.1 uncultured Nitrospiraceae bacterium
TTGCTCACGATTACCATATTTATATGCCACTTTTCTTCTCCTTTCTTAAGGCTATGAAATTGTAGCATATAAATATGCACTTTTCCTTGTACTTTCAATAGCAATTGCGACACAGCCTCCGAGTCGGGGAATGACGTCTTTTTTTCTTTTTGTACGAGAAATCATTATCACGGAAATAGAGATACTTACAGTGAAAAAGGAATGATTGACAATAATTATAATTCTCAGATAGTATGTTCTTACATAAAAATATCTCAAATAATAGAGGATTCTCTTTGTTTTCAGATTTGCTTCAAAAAACATATTTGCAAAACCGTATCATGGATTATCTTATTGTCGTGGTAATCTTTTCAGCCGGGGTTTTTGTTATACAAATAATGAAACGCATCATTTTATACCGTTTAAAGGCCTGGTCAAAAAAAACCTCTACTACAATTGACGATTTTATTATCAATATCTTTCAAAAAAAATTAATTCCTTTGCTTTATTTTGCAGTCCTCTATATGTCCATGAAGAGCCTGACGTTAACACCCGCGGCAAACAGGATCATGACTATTTCAGTTGCAGTGATTCTGGCTTATTTCGGATTACGTTTTCTGATAGAACTGATCAACCACTCACTTGAAACTTACTGGATCAAGAAAGAAGTAGACGCAAGCAGGCAGCGGAGTATAAAGGGGATTGTCACAATTGTAAAAGTTGTTATCTGGGGTATAGGAATCACCCTGCTCCTGGATAACCTGGGTTTCAAAATTTCCACTGTCGTTGCCGGATTAGGAATCGGTGGTATAGCGGTAGCTCTGGCCGCACAGACAATATTAGGGGATTTATTCAGCTATTTCGTTATATTCTTTGATCGACCTTTCGAGATCGGTGATTTTATCATTGTAGGAGAGTATTTAGGAACAATCGAATACATTGGCATAAAAACAACAAGGGTCCGCAGTCTTGGCGGAGAACAATTAGTATTTTCCAATACAGACCTCACGAATTCACGTATAAGAAATTACAAAAGAATGGAGAAACGCCGGGTAGTTTTCAAATTCGGTGTCGTGTACCAGACTACCCTTGATCAGTTAAAAGAGATACCCGATATTATCAAAAATATTATCAATACTATCAATAATACAGTATTTGACAGGGCACACTTCTTCTCATATGGAAATTTCAGCCTGGATTTTGAAGTAGTCTATTACGTTTTGAGCAGCGATTACAATAAGTACATGGATATTCAGCAGGAGATTAATTTTGCAATAAAGAAAGAATTTGAAAAACGCGGAATCGTTTTCGCCTACCCGACTCAGACACTTTTCGTGGAAAAAACAAATGGTAAAACTCTTTCATAAAATATCCAAAAAAGCCGGCCTTCCTCCGGGGACACCCGTGTATGTAGGTGAAAAAAAAGTTGAAAAGGTCAGGATAACTATTATTGACTATGATGAAAAAAACTTTGAGATCAAAGAACTCGAAAGGGTTGAAGAGTGTTTCCCCTTCAAAGAAAAACCGACCATAACGTGGATAAATGTGGACGGCCTGCATGAGATACCGGTCATCCAGGAACTGGGAAAGTGCTTCGGGTGGCATCCTCTTATTGTGGAGGACATCCTGAATACTCATCAACGGACGAAAATGGACATCTTTGATGATTACCTCTTTATCTCTCTAAAAATGCTCACCTATAACGGCAGTGATAATAAACTCGGCGCAGAACAGTTGAGCCTCATCGTCGGTGAAAATTATGTAATTACGTTTCAGGAAAAGCAGGGCGACATATTTGATCCACTCAGGAACCGGTTAAAGAACAGCAAGGGGAAAGTAAGAAAAGTGGGAGCAGATTATCTGGCCTATGCGCTTCTTGACTCAGTGGTGGATAACTACTTTACCGTTCTTGAAAGTATTGGCGAAGTTATCGAGGACATGGAAGAAGAACTGATGACCAATCCCTCTCCCGATACATTGCAGAAAATACATGACCTGAAAAAAGAGATGATATATCTGCGTAAATCGATCTGGCCTTTAAGAGAAATCATCAGTACACTGGAGCGTGAGGAAACACCATTAATCAAAGAATCGACCTCCATTTATATTCGTGACCTCTATGACCATACCATTGCGGCGATTGATACAGTAGAGACATTCAGGGACATGATATCCGGGATGCTGGATGTCTATCTATCAAGCATCAGCAACCGTATGAATGAAATAATGAAGGTGCTCACCATCTTTGCCGCTATTTTTATCCCCCTGACATTAATAGCCGGTATATACGGCATGAACTTCAATCCTGAAAAGAGCATTCTTAACATGCCTGAACTGAACTGGTATTTTGGATATCCATTTGCCCTGGGTTTGATGGCAATCGTTGGCGTAGGCATGCTGTTTTATTTCAAACGGAAGAAATGGATATAAGAAGGCGGGGTAGTTCATTATAGATTAAAAAATTCTCCATATATATCATTCAATCAGAATTCTCTGCTGGGCTGAAACGAAAAGAACATCATTGAGCTCCGTATGACGTAGAAAAAGTTCAATGCCTTTTTCTTTAAGGCGTTCATCCGTAAATCCGAAGATAATAAGATCGGCTCTGGATGAACGTATTTCCACAAGACGGTCAAAGTTGACCCTTTCCTCAGTAGGGATGATTTCGACATTTTTTTCGGATATAGGTATGCGGCCAGCCGTGATCATGTCCTTAAGTTTACGCGTCTGATCATCGGCCTGCTCACGGGGAAAGGCCGCAAACATACTGATCTCGGCCTCATGCCAGTCAGGGTGTGCAAGTAGGATATAGGCAATCAGAACCATCAAATTAACATTGCTGTGATCATGCCAGGTGAGCCAGATATGGATGCTTCCATGGTTCCCGAAAAAATGATCACCGTGCCTGAGTACAAGATTATTCATACCCGTTACTTCTGTCAAAATGCAGCTCTCATATATATCATTGATCACTTCTTTTTTATCATGTACGGAAAACTCGAACAGGTTTGTGTTATTTTCCACGCCTGATATACCGGGCACCTGAACACTTTGCAGGATTGCGGACCGCAGTGACGGGCTTATTATTGTGTCCATATAGATATGACTTTGTCTGTCCTGAACATACTTTATAAGTTCCGACAGTGACTTCCTGCTCTCACGCAATGTTTTAATATCAAACTCTCCCTTAATATAATGGAGATACGTGCCAAATCCGTAACGGTAGCAGAGCCAGCTGAAAAACAATAGTGGAGCAGACCGGTCAAAGGTCCGGTTATTAACCATGACAATACTCGGTCTCCAGTTACTGATGCGTTTTCCGGAACGGCTTTTTTGGAGCTTTATCTGGGTAAAGCGCGTTGCCTGTGTCATTGCCCCGAACAGGATTTCACCGAGGTTATACGAATAGCTTTCACGGCTTTTCTGAATGCTACGGTATAAAATAAATATGGCAAGAACCGCAAGTACCGCATAAAGCGGATCCATCTGAAACATCATAAAAAGACACATAACGGCTCCGAAAAGGCTTACATACCATCTTGAACGAAAACTCGGACGGTAGTTAATGCGTGCGGCAAAATGCTCCAGAAAGCTTATTGTACAGAGCGAACCATAGGTGACCATGAAGAACATTGAGATTATACGGGCAACAAAGTTTACATTTCCGACAGCAACCATAAAAAGCACTATCACTGCTGTAGCAATGGTCGCGTTACGCGGTTCATTGGCTTCCCCTGTTCCCTGAGACAGGAATTTGCTTGCCTTCTTCATGGGGAAAATATGGTCTTTCCCAAGAGCCTGCATCGTACGGGGGGCCACAAGGATAGACCCGATAGCGGAAGAAAGTGTTGCGCAGCCGAGGCCGATGGGTATGATCGGACCCCAGAATGCGATCCTGGCCATAATTAACTGGTCTTCCGCAAGGGCCTCGGGTGATGCAGAATACGACAATTTAATTACTATAAAGATATATATCACAATTCCGGTTATTGTTGCGGAAATGACGCCAAGAGGAATGGATCTTCTGGGGTTGGCGAGGTCGCCTGATAAACCGACTCCTGCTGTCATACCGGTAAATGCCGGAAAGCAGATTGCAAATACCAGGATAAAAGGATCATGCACCTGCAGTCCCTTCAGGACATTTGTCTCTGACATTTCTGCTCCCTGAATGGGTGAGCCTAAAAAAAATGAAATTAGGGAAACCGCCAGTATTCCCACAACTAACCATAGTGTTTTGACGCCAATGTTCGCTCCCCTGAAAATTACCGTAAAAACAAGGATTACGGAGCCCGGCAGGGATATGATCCTTGGGTCAAAAGGAATTCCGGTATAGGACTCAATCATTGGAGCAATAGGCCGGAATGCCTCTGCAAAGGCGATCATGTAAAAAGCAACGGACATTGCCTGTGACAGATAAAGCGAAAGTCCTATTGTCCCGCCTATTGTGGTGCCGAACGACCGGGAAATGATGTAATACTCGCCGCCTCCTTCCACCTGCCTGTTCGTTGCAATTTCAGCAATGGCAAGGGCAGTCGGAATAGTCACCATATGACCGAGAACTATGATCAGGAGAGCACCCAGCAGCCCCACATGACCTACGGCATATCCGAACCGAAGGAACATAATAGCTCCCAAAATAGTGCTTATGCTTGCCAAAAAAACAGGAGACGTGCCGAACCCGAGCCCTCTTTTTGCGGCTACTTTTGCCTTCTCACCGTTCAAATCCACTTTCTCCGCCTGAATATCCAGAATTCAACAAAGGCAATTCCTACCAGCAACAGCGTCACTAATGCAAAAGCGATTTTGCTCTCTGTACCGGGTATACCGCCTACATTTATTCCCAGAAGGCCTGTGAGAAGTCCGAGCGGCAAAAATATAGCAGCAACAATTGACAACACGTACATTGTTTTATTCATTTGCTCTGACAAACGGTTGTTTAGTTCCTCCTGGGTTATGGCAGCGCGATCGCGTGCTGAATCAATGTCATCAATAAACCGTGCAGTACGTTCTGCAATTTCCCGGATTCTAACTCTGTCAATATCGTTTAACCATGAAAAGCGTTCATTCTGCAGTCTGGCCAGCACATCGCGCTGTGGGGCCATGTACCGCCTCAAGCTTATGGATTGCCTCCGTACACCAGCGAGCTTTGGGCGAAGCTCATGGCTTTCCGCAGTCAAGACAGTCTCTTCCAGCTCATCAACAGCATCGTCGATTTCTGCAACGACATCAGCCATGCGGTCCACCAGCCTGTTTGCCGTCATTACGAGAAAGTCTGCCAGCGAGGAAGGCCCTTTGCCGGCTTTAATGCTCTGTTGGATATCATCAATGGCCATTACCTTCCGGTGACGCATACTGATAATACGATGCTCATCAAACCACATACGGAGTGCCACCATATCCTCAGGATCTGCACCGGGATTGCAGTTTATACCGCGAAGAATCAAAAGAAGGGAATTCTGCGATGTGATCACTCTCGGACGCGTGTCTTCCGCGATGAGTGCCTCACATAGGACAGGATCAATTCCGCTTTCTTCAGAGAGCCATTTCTGTACCCTGTCTTCTTTATAATCAAGGTGAAGCCAGAGCACACCCTGTTCCGGCCTCCACTGTCTTACCTGTGCCCAAATAACGGGAGTTCCGGCTCCCTTTCCGCTTAGGATGTAAGAAAAAACAATTCCGTCATTGCCACTCATAATACCCCCCCTTTGTTAATCCATTATGTTTTACCATACACTCGTTATTTTATCTTCTTTCTTGATCGCAGAGGAAAGGCTACAGCCTTCTCCTCTACTTCGTAGTTGACTGCTACCATCCAGTCGGTATATGAAGGATCAATTTCCTTTAATGCCTGAAAAATTTCCTGTTTGAATGTGGTTTCGATAAGGCCGGTGCGTCCAGGCCAGAGACGGAACTTGAGGCGGAGGAATTCCTTGCCGGAGCTGGTTTTCAGTTTGCCTTCAATTGAGGGCTCTGTAATAACGATTCCGGGAAACTGTTCATGCACAGAGTGTATAAGAGAAGGAATAACCTCTTCCATCCGCTTTGCAAGACCGGGGTCTTTAGAAAAGGTAATATCTGTAATGCAGCGGACATATCCTTTCGGATAATTAACAACGTTTGCAATTGTCCTGTTCGGGATGAAGACCTCTGCACCCATTGAATTGATAATGATGGTGAACCGCATGCCGATGCTTTTGACAATCCCGCTCTGACCTGAAATTTCAACCATATCACCGACATCAAATATATCCGAGAACAGAATGGTAAGGCCGGTCACTACATCCTGCACGAGACCCTGAGAGCCGAAACCTACCGCCAGCCCTACAATGGAAGCGCTTGCGAAATACGCGGTCAGCGAAACACCGAACTCTTTCAGCACAAGCCCCAGGGCAGCAAAATAAAGCACGAATACAAAGATGCTTGAAACGAGGCTGACGATGCTCTTGACTTTTGAGAATGACGCACTCAACCTGGCAGTCAAAAACTTTTCACTGAAACGGCGGATAATAAGCACCGCGAAGTGCGCTCCCGCGAGCACTGCAAGAATTATAACAATCCGGTTGTAACTGCTCATGTTTGATAAAGCATCCATGCCTTAAAGTAAATTATATGAAACTTTTTGGGAAAAGAATAGTAATATTTATAAATCATGATATAATGGCATTATGTCAATCAGTCTTTCTTTCCATGGCGGAGTGGACGGTGTCACCGGCTCATGTCATCTGCTCAAGTCGGGCGGTCTGGATATCCTCATTGACTGCGGATTCTTTCAGGGCAGGTTTGAGATTGAACAAAGAAACCGGGATGATTTCGGGTTTGCCCCTTCCTCGATTGACTATCTCCTCCTTACTCACGGACATCTGGATCACTGCGGGAGAGTTCCCATTCTGGTAAAAAAGGGCTTCCGGGGGAAAATTATCTGTACTTCCGCGACCTATGACATTGCGCGTATCATCATGCTCGACACCGCGCAGATACAGGAAGAGGACGCTGCTCACTGGAAAAGGATCAAAAAGAGGAAGGGACTGGAATTGCCTGAACCGCTGTACACTACGCTTGATGCACTGGATGCGCTTAGGTATTTTGGAGATTTTGCGGAATATGACAAGCCGGTGCACTTGAATAACCGTATATCGGTTACCTTTCGTGATGCCGGGCACATCCTCGGAGCAGCCTTCCTTGAAATCGATGTGGTAAAAGAAAAGAGGCTTGTTTTTTCAGGCGACCTGGGCAACAGGAATAAACCTATCATACGGGATCCACAGTATCCTCAAAGGGCTGACATATGTACAGTGGAATGCACGTACTCGGACAGGATTCACAAAGATATTGAAACATCAGTGCGGGAACTGCATGACGCTGTCCTGGACACCTGCAAAAGAGGAGGCAATGTCCTCATCCCCTCCTTTGCAATTGAGCGAACCCAGGAAATACTTTTTTACCTGAGTCGGATGTATTATGAAAAGAAACTCCCTTCCTGCAGGGTGTTCCTTGATTCCCCAATGGCAATCAACGTCAATGAAATAATGCGCAGACACCCGGAGTGCTTTGATGAAGATACAGCGCAGCTTCTTGCAAAGAAACATGATCCCTTCAGCTTTCCCGGCCTTCAGCTCACAAAAACCCCTGATCAGTCAAGAAAGATAAATGCCATCGAAAGTCATGCGATTATTATCGCTGGATCGGGGATGTGTACTGGGGGAAGGATCAAGCATCATCTTAAGCACAACATCTGGCGCGAGGAGGCATCGATTGTCTTTGTAGGCTATCAAGCGGAAGGTACTCTAGGTAGAAAAATAGTAGACGGCAATGAGGTGGTAAAGATATTTGACGAAAGCTACCGCGTCCGCGCCAAGGTGTATACAATTGGAGGCTTTTCAGCCCATGCAGACAGGGCAATTTTGCTTGACTGGCTCAAGCATTGTGAAAATCCCGATCACCTTTTCCTTGTCCACGGGGAAGAAAAAGCCCTCTCGTCATTCGAAAAGGAAATAAATACCCTGAAAAAAGCAAAAAAAACCCACATCCCAGCCCTTCACCAGAGCTTCTCTCTTTAAAATTATCGAGGTCGGACCTCGATAATGACTTGCTAACAAAATTCATATCGTATAAAATTACTTATTACTTTTTTGCGAAATTTAAAGGGGACACGAGGCTATTTATCAAATCTATCGGTCTATCAGACTATCGAAGTCCGACCTAAATAATGAGAAAGACACCGCTGATTAATGATCATATCTATCATGTGTTTAACCGGGGAGTAGAAAAAAGGGACATCTATCTGGATAATCAAGATCATTTGAGATTTATTCATAATATCTACGAGTTTAATGACGAAAGTCCGGTAATTAATGCAAGATATTACTTTAATACCAAAACTAAACAAGTCGAGTCAATGCCTTTAAACCAAAGCAGACAGCCGGCAAAGGATCTCGTGGATGTCATGTTATTCACACTCATGCCTAATCACTTTCATCTATTGGTAAGGCAAAAGAAAGAAGGTGGTATTACAAAATTCATACAGAAGGTTTGTACAGGGTATACCATGTATTTTAATAAAAAATATAAACGGGTAGGAGGACTGTTTCAGGGGCGGTTTAAATCAGTGCTGGTAAGCAAACAGGAGCATTATATCTTTTTGCCATACTACATCCATACAAACCCGTTGGGGCTAAACGATAATCATGCAAACACTGCCGACTGGCGGGCTAAAATGCAGTATTTAATAGATTACCGCTGGAGCAGTTTCCCAGACTATATCGGGATTAAAAACTTTCCATCAGTTACATATAGAAAGTTTATCCTAGACGTTTTCGGTGGAGAAAAACAATACAGAGCCCACACTGAAGATTGCCTGAAAGCAGCAGATCCAAACCTATGGCTTCAGAATATTCATGATGCAGTCATTGACCTCTAATTATCGAGGTCCGACCTCGATAATTAGATTAGCATCAACACAACTCTTCAGCTTACTCCATTAGTAATGTATGAATCTGCTGTGAATTCAACACTGAAAGAACTGTCATAGGATACAATCTGTCTTCATCAATCATTTCACTGCTGTTTCCACAATGTTTTTTACAGGTTCGATCGAGGCTAGATATCGATAATATTTTTGCAGGTGTTATAATGTCGGATATTAAAGAACATCAAGTTAAAAAGATAATATCTTTAAAACCAGAAGGGGAGGATGTAAGGTATGCCATATAATCAGAATATGAAAGACGTCGATTCATTGTTATCAAAAGTCTCCGGCACGGAGAAAGTATTTCTTACCGGAAGGAGGAGCAGAGAAGCAGACCTTGAAAGCGCAGTGAGGATATTTCTGGAATTTTTGCGTGGCTTCGAGACCCTAGTGTTTCCCGGTCCCTGTGTCACTGTGTTCGGTTCCGCGCGTTTCTCTGAAGACCATCGCTATTACCAGCTTGCCAAGAAACTCGGAGAAAGTCTTGCAAAGGCAGGATATACGGTAATGACAGGCGGCGGTCCGGGAATAATGGAAGCTGCTAACAGAGGAGCAAAAGATGCAGGCGGATACAGTATAGGATGCAATATTCAGCTTCCGCTGGAACAGAAACCCAATCCCTATGTTGACAGTTTCGTGGAATTCGAGCACTTCTTTGTAAGAAAGGTGATGCTTGTCAAATATTCATCGGCCTTTGTGCTTATGCCCGGAGGCTTCGGCACACTTGATGAACTCTTCGAAGTATCGACACTCATACAGACAAAGAAGCTTGAGGCCTTCCCCATTATCTGTATGGGCGGCGCTTACTGGGAGAGTCTGCAGAAATTTTTCAAGGACACCTTATTAACCGAAGGCACGGTAAGCAAACCCGATGTTGATCTTATTAAAAATGTGGAATCGGTCGAAGAGGCTGTCCAGCATATAAAAAAATGCTTGAATTGCACAGCAATATGATATGTTAGATGGAAAATATGCATTCTCGGCAAAATATGATACAATGCAATCAAAGACCTGCAGCGAAATCGAAATATATCAAAGTGAAGACTACTGCATGTTACATAATAAATTTTCTCAATAGTGGCATTACCGTCCCGATAAATCGGGATCGAACGGGAATCCAGATTCTTTCAGAAGGTCATGGATTCCTCGACATGTCGAGGAATGACAAGGAAATAGAAAATGACGTTAACATACAGACATTTACAAAATGAAATTAAATAGAAATCTATTGTTATTTTTACGTGTATTAATCGCCTTAGCTCTGCTCGTCCTGTGTCTTCATAACAGTGCGTATGCTCAACAGAAAAAGCTGCTAGTAGCGACTAAAGAGGCCCCGCCGTTTTCAATGAAGACAGGCGATGGGTCTTGGTCCGGCATAAGCATAGCGCTTTGGAAGGAAATAGCGGTAGAACTTGACATTACATACCGGTTTGTTGAGACTGACCTTCAGGGCATGTTGGATGGGTTGAAAGAAGGAAAATATGATGCCGCTGTTGCCGCATTAACCGTATCGCAGGATAGGGAAACCGTCTTTGACTTTACTCATCCGTTTTATACTACTGGTCTGGGCATTGCCGTAAAACAGGTGCGGGGTTCGTGGACTGCTGTAGTGAAAAGGTTCTTTTCCGTCGCATTTCTCAAAGTAATTGTTCTTCTTGCCGCGATCCTGCTTATATTCGGACTGATCGTATGGTTGCTTGAGAAAAGGGAGAATCCCGGGCAATTCAGTAATTCGGTAAAAGGCGTCGGCGACGGCTTCTGGTGGGCGGCGGTTACGATGACAACGGTAGGGTACGGGGACAAGGCACCAAAGACACTCGCAGGAAGAATTATAGCAACCATATGGATGTTCACCGCCATTATTGTCATATCCGGCTTTACGGCATCCATAACTTCTTCACTTACTGTATCACAGCTTGGTTCAGCCATTAAAGGACCTGAAGATCTTCCGGGATACAGGGTTGCAAGTATTAAAGGATCAACAAGTGAACGTTACCTGTCCTCTCACAGAATTACCTATGTCAACTTTGCAAATATAGAAGAAGGACTCAAAGCCGTAGTCGGTGGAGAAGTGGACTGCATGGTTTATGACGCCCCGCTGCTTAAGTATTATATTGTAAAAGGCAAATATAATCTGAGCGTTGTTAAGAGAGTATTCGAGCAGCAGTTCTACGCGATCGGCCTGGTTCAGAACAGTCCGCTGAGGGAAAGGGTAAACCGGGCACTGCTTGAAAAAACAGGTCTTCCTTGGTGGCAGGATACGTTATATAAATTTCTGGGGCAATAAGAATGTATATTCAGGCTTCCCCAATTATGTAGGGTGATTGGAGTTTCTACCCGATCAGAAAAGGAGGGTGAAGTGATTTCATTTGAGATCCTGAAAGAGGAAGGTATTGTAATTTTAGAACCATCAGGTCCACTCAAGCAAGAGGATTTCCAGAAGTTGACCAGGGAAGTTGATGCGTATATTAATGAGAAAGGGTTTGTCAGAGGCATTATTATACATACAAAGTCATTTCCGGGGTGGGAGGACTTCAGCGCGTTTATAAATCATGTAAAATTCGTCAAAGATCATCATCGTAAGATCAGGCGGGTTGCTGCGGTTACTGACTCCAAATTCCTGAAGATCGTTCCTAACATAGCCGGACACTTTGTGTCCGCAGAAATCAAACACTTCCGCTATGAGGATATGAAAAGTGCTAAGAAGTGGATCAGAGAAGAGGACTGAGCAGCAGGACGCGAACCCGCTGATGATGAGGATCGTTTCGCCATCATAAAACATACCCATAAAAGCGCCCAGAGACCGTATGACTAACGTATCGATTCCAGAAGATGGTCCTATTTAATGATTTACCAGGACCTGCTCCTGATGGGGAAATAAACTGCCTCCGTATACATTGTAAATGTACAAACTCTCAACGACTTTTTCAGCTTCCTCTGAACCTCGGACGATCATGATTTTAATAAACGAATAGTATATGAGCAAAAGAAAGAAGATAAGGATATGGAATTAATAAAGAGAGAAGTTTGACCCGCCAAGCAGCAAAAAGAGCAGTGGAAAAAATGGATGACAGGCCAGTAATGAGTGAAAATTTTGGTGCGCATCCTTATTCTTCGGTGAAAGCTAAAATCCAAAACGTGGCAAATGCAAATACATTATTTTTTAGAGCCACTATTTCAGTTCATTGAATTTATCAATGTCCTTATTGCTTCCAAGAACAACTATAATATCCCCTTTTTTTATGACATCCGAAGGATGAGGGTTGATATTCCATGTCTCCCTGTCACGTCCCAGTTCATCCTGCTGTTTTATTGCTATAATGGTTATTCCGTGCGCTGCCCTCAGGTTCGCCTCTGCAATGGATTTGTCATGAAGAAATGCAGGTGCTTCAAATTCCACAATACTGTAGTCGGGTGAAAGCTCAATAAGTTCAAGAACATCATGCCGTATCAGGCCGTACGCTATTTTCTGGGCCATATCCCTTTCAGGATGAATGATCTTCCACACGCCGAGTTGCGACAGAATACGGCCATGAAGTTCACTTACAGCCTTGGCAACTATGTTTTTAATGCCAAGGTCTTTCAATGTCATGACTACAAGAATGTTTGCTTCGATATTTTCTCCTATGCTTACAACGGCCACGTCCACATTCTGAACTCCGGCTTCACGCAGGGCCCTTTCATCAACAGCGTCAAGCTGGAGTGCAAGGGTGACGAAGTCCGACACCTCCCTTACCCTTGTTTCATCCCTGTCTATGGCGATTACATCAAATCTGTTCTTTGAAAGAGTGTGCGCGACTTCAGAGCCAAACCTTCCGAGCCCTATGACAGCAAACTGTTTTTTCATCCTATCATGACCCTCCCTTCAGGATATCTGACTCGCTGTTCCTTCTGTTCAATCAATGCCATAAAGAGCGTCAACGGCCCGAGTCTTCCTATAAACATCGTAAATATAATAATACCTTTTGAAAAATCTGAAAAGCCGGCGCAGAAACTCCGTGTCCCGCCGTCTCCGACTGACAGTCCCACTGTAGCAAAGGCAGATACCACTTCAAAAAAAGTTTGTATAAATTGTGCATGCTCTATGTCGACAATGATAAACGTAACGGACGTAATATATATGATAGCAAGAGAAAGAATGACAAGTGATTTAGAAACAAGATCAGCAGGTATCCGCCTGTTAAATGCAACTGTATTCTGTCTCCCCCGTATCGTAGACCAGAGATGCATTATGATTACGCTAAATGTCGTGGTCTTGATGCCACCGCCGGTGCTTCCGGGAGAGGCCCCTATAAACATAAGTATAATTGTCAAAAATAATGTAGCCGGCTGGAGCAGGGAATAATCAATGGTATTAAATCCTGCGGTACGCGAAGTCACAGATGCGAATAATGATGAAATAATGTGTTCTGTATTGGTTAAATGAGACTGCATAAAGAGATACTTTCTCTCATTAAAGTAGATGATTAAGGCCCCTGCGGCGATTAAGACGGCTGTTGTTATCAACACGATACGTGTATGCAGCATCACCTTTCTCCCTTTTTCCATAAACCAGCCGTATAGATCGTCAATAACAGTAAATCCTATTCCACCCAGAACAATCAGCGATATAAAAATAAAATTCATTGTAAT
>CAYFXR010000234.1:0-19561 GCA_964347155.1 uncultured Nitrospiraceae bacterium
TGTCCGTCTGTCGATGTATCTAAATTTACCCCGGTGGCCAGTGCATAATTCTGCCAGCAAGGAGGTGAAGGTGTAAATGAAAGACTGTCTGACCTGCTTCATGATTGCAATTCATAACAAGCCGGAAACCTCTTTCAGCAACACCTCTATCTTTGGCGATTTTATTAGCAACCTGAAACAACTTGCCGATCATCTCAATATCCTCATTTGAAATGTCAAGTGCTTTTGATATGTGTTTTTTTGGTATGATAAGTATGTGTATTGGAGCTTGACGGTTTATATCCTCAAAAGCGAGGATATGTTTATCCTCATAGACTGTTTTTGAAGGAATTTCTTTTTCAATTATTTTACAGAACAGGCAACGCATTCCCTTATCTCCTTTATTTTTTACCATTATAAACAAAAAAAATTATTTTTATTATAATAGAGCGCATGGAACGTTTGAGCATTGATATCCTGAAAAAGAGTAAATATTTTATTGAAAACATCAGATGGGATGTTACGCCAAAAGTCTTTTTATCACCCAAATCAACATCTGAGAATGTATCAAAAAAAAGTATAGATACTACGTATGGGTACATGTTATACGTCGATTTTATTAATGAAAAGCCGGTTCTCGTAATTATGAAACTTAAATATGTTATAAGCCAGACTGTTGGTTATGTTGATGACATTCCTGAGGATTTATTGAGAGAGGCCATGAGATGCACGGAAACAGAATGTGTTGCAGGAATGTACCCTTTATCAGAAAAACTCAAGGACTGGCTTAAAAAAGCTTTGGGTTTATCCAGTTGATTCTTTCAGCCACTTAAGATAATCTTCAGCCCCATCTATAATAGGAAGCGCTATAATCTCGGGTACTTCATAGCTGTGAATCTCTCTCACCTTAGCCGATAAAGCGGGAAAAAGGCTCTTCTGTGTCTTTACAATCATGAGAGTTTCTGCATCATCTTCAACATTCCCCTGCCAGGTGTAGATTGAGCGGATATTTTTTATTATATTTACGCACGCTGCAAGCCTTGCCTCTACAAGTGAGCGGGCAATTTTAGCTGCCTCTTCTTCATTAGGTGCAGTAATAAAAATTACTATTTCGTTCGTAATAAGTTGTTCAGACATTGCCATATATTTTACAGAGCCCTTCAAAAAAAGCAAATACAATATAGATAGTCCTGCAGCCCTGATCTTTTCTCCTATATCCAAATAATGCAGACATTGCTCAAGAAATTATTTAACTCGATAAAATTATTATTAAATTATGCATATAGCTTGGAACAAAAATATTCACCTTAGACTGGTTGGAATTTCGTCTAAGGTATCGACAAATAATTTCTTTCACAACGCCTGCATTATTTGAAATGCATTTTTTGGGTATAGAAAATGGGGGATCTTAAATAATAGTTTCAGAGGATGAACGTAAAACGGTCTTGGAATAACCAGGCCCGTTTCATACTCAATCTTGACTTGAATAATGTTATATTTTCGCAGGTATACAAAGTTCAGTTTTTTTGGCAGCAGTTCGACCGCATGCATCACATACATAAGAAATTTTTGTTGCCTTTGGCTTGCAAACATGTCGTGGATTCCCTACTACAATCCCACAGTATTCACACTTAAAAGCCTTATCGGCAACAATTGGGGAACATAAATGCCCTTTTGAAGTTGTCACATTACCACATGTTGAACAAATGTATTTTTTCTTTGCTGAAATTTTTTTCTTTGCCATCTGATACCTCCTTGAATTTTTTTGCTATGTGCTCTTCACCGGATCAGTGCAATATAATGTTATGTAAAATGCTTACTATAATTAAAAATATATTTTGTACTAGTTCATGGCTATGATTTAAATCATACAAGTGAAGTTACAAAGAGACCTTGTATCCTGAAACCTGTATCCGGTATCATATAGTTCAAATGGCTTATGAGGATTTAAGAGAGTTTTTAAGACTCCTAGAAACTAAAGGGCTTCTGAAGCGGATCAAGGCTGAAGTAGATCCTGTCCTCGAAATAGCAGAGATAAATGACAGAGTAATAAAAGCAGACGGTCCTGCGATCTTATTTGAAAACACGAAAAATTCAAAATTTCCCGTTCTTGTAAATGCCTTCGGTTCTTTTGAAAGGATGCGACTTGCCCTTGAGGTGGAAAACCTTGATGACATTGGTTTGCGCATACTGGAGTTTCTTGAGCCGGAGATACCTTCCAATTTGATAGAAAAACTCAAGGCTCTTCCAAAACTCAAAAAATTATCAGATTTCGTACCCCAGATTGTCAAATCAGGGCATTGCAAGGAAGTAATTATCAAAGACAATCCATCACTCGATATCTTTCCAATTTTAAAAACATGGCCTGAAGACGGTGGAGAGTTCATTACCCTGCCAATGGTCTTCACAAAAGACCCTGATACCGGCGACCGTAATTGTGGAATGTACCGTATGCATGTATATGACTCACGGACTACAGGAATGCACTGGCACATACATAAGGATGGAGCGAGACATTACCGCAAGGCTGAAAACAAAGGTAGAAAATTGGAAGTAGCCGTTGCAATAGGTTCTGACCCTGCAGTTATTTATTCAGCAACAGCACCTTTACCCGAAGGAGTCGATGAAATGCTTTTTGCAGGTTTTTTGAGAAAGTCTGCAGTAGAACTTGTCAAGTGCGAGACTGTTGATTTGGAGGTTCCTGCCAATGCGGAAATAGTGCTTGAAGGTTATTGCGAACCGGGGGAGCGGAGAATTGAGGGACCTTTTGGCGATCACACAGGTTATTATTCACTTGCTGATGAATATCCAGTGTTCCATATTACGTGTATAACACACAGAAAAGACGCAATTTATCCTGCCACAATTGTCGGAAAACCACCTATGGAGGACTGCTTTATTGGAAAGGCAACGGAGAGAATCTTTCTTCCATTATTAAAAAAACAGTTGCCTGAAATAATTGACATAAACCTCCCGATCGAAGGCGTATTTCACAATCTGGCTGTTATATCTATAGATAAACGTTATCCCGGTCATGCAAGAAAAGTTATATATGCCCTCTGGGGCATGGGACAGATGGGTTTTACAAAGGCTATAGTTGTTGTGGATAAAGGGGTAGATGTGCAAAACCTTAGTGAAGTGGTATGGAGAGTGGGAAATAATGTTGACCCGAAGAGGGATATGGTAATTGTTGAAGGTCCGCTTGATGTTCTTGAACATGCATCTGATATTCCTGCCTATGGAGGTAAAATAGGTATAGATGCTACCAAGAAATTGCCTTCAGAAGGTTTTACTCGTGAATGGCCTGACGAAATAGTAATGTCAGATGAAATCAAAAAGCGTGTCACCCAGAGATGGAAAGAATACGGATTTGAATGATTATATATACATAATTTTTTCCTTCAAAGCTTAATAGTTTTGCCTTTTATTCCGATATATGTATATGTATGATCTCTCGTTGTTGATAACATTGTACCGAAGGTTTTTATGATAAATTAATATTAATCCGAAAAATGCAGTTACTTATCAAAGCATGTTCATAGGTGTTACGGCTGAAACCCGTTGAAAAATCTATTTACGGGATCTGGTATCCATATCAACTATCACATGCAATTTTAGATTAATGAAAACCTGAAGATGATAGATAAAGGTGCCATAATCAATGCCGCACAAAAATTTACTGCAAAAGGGCAGATTGACAAGGCCATTGCTGAATGGGGAAAACTCTTAAATGAGAAGAAGGATGGAAATATTCACAATACTGTTGGAGATTTATACTTAAAAAAAGGTTCTGAAAAAAAGGCTGTAGAGTCATTTGCAAAAGCAGCAGAAATCTTTAAAAAAGACGGTTTTTACCCAAAGGCAATTGCACTCTACAAAAAGATACTCAATATTGTGCCAAACGATGTAGATATCCTCATTGCATTAGCCAAGCTTAACGCAGAGAAAGGATTAGTTGGCAATGCTATTGAGAATTTTTTTAAGGCTGCAGAAATATTCTACAGAGATGGTTCCATGGAAAAGGCTGTTATGGCTGTTGAAAAGATACTTCATCTTTCCCCGTCTGATTTAAATACGCGAATAAAAATTGCTGAGATTTATCTAAAAACAAGTCACAGAGAAAGAGCAGCCAATGAATACGCCGCAATTGCGGCAACTTTTCTGGAAAAGGGTGAAGATGAAAAGGCCGGGGAATTTTATCACAGGGCATTTGAATTGGACCCTGAAAATATTAATACATATATTGGGCTCAGCAAACTGGAAGAAAAAGCAAATAATATTGACCAGTCATTTGGATATTTAGAAAAGGCATTGTCTTGCCATCCGAACAATAAAGAAGTCCTGTTAAATTATGCACAACTATCAATAAGAACCAATAATATAGAGAATGCCAAAAAGACACTTAACAATTTGATTGAGAAGAACCCTTCTGATATGCAGTCTAAAAAAATTCTTAGCAGTATTTACCTCAATGAAGGTCAGCATGAAAAAGCATGGAAGGAATTGCTTCCCTGTATAGAAGAGGCATTAACTGCTAAAAATTGGGCTGAAGCACTTGATTTATTAAATAATTTCAAAGAATTGTATCCCATTCCCGTAAGAGAACGTATTGTAAATATTTATAGAACTCAAGGCGAAAATGAAAACTTTTCAAAAGAATTAAAAGATCTGGCTGATCTTTATGAAAAAAAAGGTTTGCCGGATAACGCTCTCACATTATACAAAGAATTAATTGAATTAAACCCTGACGAAAGATTAGTGATTGATAAAATCCAGAAACTTGAGGTCGCTTTAGGAACAGCAGAGCCTCATTTGCAAAAAACAGCACCATTGGGAGAAAATGAAATTGCTTCTCAGGAAAGCGATATTGTTTCCCCTGAAAGGTTTGCTGAAAAGAAAGCTGAAGCGGATTTTTTTGCCAAGCAGGGAATGAAAGATGAAGCTATAAATATCTATAAAAAGCTTCTGTATTTCGCTGCTGATAATGAGGAAATAAAAAAACAGATTGAAACTTTAAAGACCTCTTTAACAGAAAATGAAGATGTTACGATAGAAAAGATCTCTCAGGAAGAAACAGAAGCTCAGGCTGTTAATAATAATGATCTGAACACGATATTTAATGATTTTGGCAAGGAGGGAGGAGAAGATTATAAATCCAATTACAATGCAGGAATTGATTATAAACAAAAGGGCTTGTTAGACGAGGCTATCAGAGAATTTCAGATAGTAGCAAAAGACCCCGGGAAAAAACTGCTAAGCTCAAAAATGCTTGCATCATGCTATATGGATAAAGGTGCCTATCCACTTGCAATCGCAGAGTTCAATGAAGTCATTGCGGCAATGTCTCCTTCTGATGCAGGCTATCTTGAAATCAAATACGAACTGGCTGGCGCATACATGAATAATAAGGATTACAATAAATCTTTTGAACTTTACTCAGAGATTCAGGAACAGGATTCAGGCTTTCGGGATGTTTCTCAAAAATTGGATCTTTTAAAGACTCAAATACAAAAGGATAAAACCGAATCAAAAAGAGACCGGGTATCTTATATATAATTATAGTGTAAATTTAAAATTTCACATGTCGATTCCACATTTCAGATTCCCAATCCATCCTCCGTAGCAGCGCTCGTGCGGATGACGGGTAATGTCCAGATCACATTTATCCCATTAGAAAGCCCCTCTGCTCGCTGCTGTGATAAAGAAAAAATTTTTTTTGAATCGAAGATGGGGTCTAACGTCCCATGTGAGCCTTCCTAACGGGGTTTGCCAAGGTTTTTTATTAGCTGTGCTATAATTAATCTGTTTTAAAAAACTGAGAAATAAGAATTTGTTCATAATGTCTTCGTATTCAGGATTGAAGAATGGACCACTTAGAATTTTATCATTTAAATGAGCAGCCGTTTTCCAATTCGGTTGACAACAAATATTTTTTCGATAATGCACAGCATTCGCAGGCACTGATTCGCCTGAAATATGCTGTTGATACCTTGAAAGGGCTTGCCGTGGTAGTCGGAGGTGTAGGGACAGGCAAGACCACCCTTGCAAGGAGAATGTTAAATGAGCTGGATGAAAACAAGTACGAGGCTGCCTTGCTCGTAGTAATACATACGTCTGTTACAACGGACTGGTTAATGAAAAAAATAGCCTTACAGCTTGGGATTGAAAATGTAGCGGATAGCAAACTGGAAATTCTGGGACAGCTTTATAAGAGGTTTGTTGAAATACACAAATCAGGGCGCAAGACAGTTGTTCTGATGGACGAAGTACAGATGCTTCAGTCAAGGGAAATAATGGAAGAATTTCGAGGTCTCCTCAATATGGAGAGTCCTGAAGGGAAACTTATTACCCTCATATTATTTGGGCTTCCCGAACTGGATGATGTGCTGTCACTGGATGAGCCTTTAAAACAGAGAGTAGCTGTTAAATATAAACTTACAGGGCTGGATGAAAATGTTACGCGGGATTATATTAAACACAGGCTTAAAATCGCCGGTTGCGAAGAAGAAATTTTTACGCCGGGTGCCATCACGGCCATTCATCGTTATACCAAAGGTGTTCCCCGTTTAATTAATACCATATGCGACAATGCAGTTTTTGAAGGGTTTCTTATCAAGCAAAAACCTGTTAGCAATGAAGTTGTCGATTCCGTAGCGGTTAGCCTTGATCTACAACCTGCAGAATAAAAAAGCTGACAGCTGTTAACTTTCAGCTGGAATTTGAAAATCAAACTCACCCAGGGAAGGGTTTCTTACCAGCTTTTTTAACTTTACGTTAAACTCAAAATCTCCTACATAAATGATAATTTTTGATGGATACCAGAAATCGTCCTCGTCTTTTTTCGGGTTTTTGTATGTTATGTCTATCTTTTTACCAAAAGCAATAATTTCTTGTTTCAGGGGTAAGAGCGTTGCTGTATCAAGGTGAATCTCTTTATTTTCTGTTCTAATGATATACGCTGATCCCTCTCTAAATAAAAGCCCGTCTTGAATATTATCCCACCAGAAAATGGCATTATGGAATTCCCTGCCTAATTTCTTCAAATTGCTGCTACCTTTTCCAGATAAAACATACAGTTTCTTATCCTTTATCACAAAATCTTTCACCAGTATACCGAATTTATAAATCCGCATGTGCACCCAGTCAGGTTTTTTCACAAGTACAGAGGCATTAACAAAATCATACAGTTCATCATTTCTCTCTATCTTAATGTCTGTAATTGCCTTTAAGACATCTATATCATTGCCGACTTTTTCAACAATTTCTTCAAGAGAAAGTTCCGCTTCCTCATAAAGCGGAGGAGGTGCCATCTTTGGTTTTGGAGCGCAGGCAACGATGATAAAAAGCAGACTAAAATATAAGTATCTCAATAGCTTCTTCGACATTCTTCACACCTATAATTTCAATATCTTTCTCTTTGCATTTATTTGAATTATTAACCGGAACTATTCCTTTTGTAAATCCAAGGTTTGAAGCCTCTTTGATTCTCGTCTCTGCCTGACTTATCGCCCTTAATTCCCCTGATAATCCTACTTCACCGAATGTAAAAATCCCTGTATCAATTGCCCGGTTTTTAAAAGAAGAGGCAATGGCTCCAATAATCCCCATATCAATAGCAGGTTCATCTATTTTCAAGCCCCCAACAACATTAACATAAATATCCATACCGCTTAGATGCATGCCAAGACGTTTATCAAGAACCGCGATTAAAATGTTAATTCTGTTATAATCGATACCAAGAGCTGTCCTGCGCGGCAACCCGAAGCTTGATGCAGATACAAGCGCCTGGATCTCAACCAATAAAGGTCTTGTACCTTCGAGACTTACCGTAACCACGGATCCCGGAACATGTACAGGCCTTTCAGAGAGAAATAGTTGAGAGGGATTGTCTACCTCTCGAAGGCCGGATTCCGTCATCTCAAACACACCGATTTCATTTGTCGAACCAAATCTGTTTTTTACGGCTCTGAGAATCCTGAATGGATTGCCTTTATCTCCTTCAAAATACAATACCGTGTCAACAATATGTTCCAATACCTTTGGCCCTGCAATAGCACCTTCCTTGGTAACATGTCCTATGATAAAAAGAGAGATATTATGTTTCTTAGCCAGGAACATAAGCTTTGTTGCACATTCCCGTATCTGACCTACAGAACCGGGGACGGATGGAAGTTCAAGAGAGAAGATTGTCTGAATCGAATCAATTACTATAACCTTTGGATCAATCTTCTGTGCTACAGATAGGATGCCTTCGAGAGATGTCTCTGGCAGGAGGACTATTTCATCGGACTTAATCTTGAGTCTGTCCGCCCTTATCTTTACCTGTTCAGGAGATTCCTCTGCAGAGACATAAAGCACATTGCCTAATTTCGTAAGCCCTTTCAGGGACTGAAGAATGAGTGTGGACTTTCCAATACCAGGATCACCGCCTAACAGGACAACCGAACCCGTAACAACACCGCCGCCAAGTGTCCTGTCGAGTTCCCTCATCTCCGTAGAATACCTGCTTCCTTTCGAAGCTGAAATCTCTGTGAGAATAACAGGCTCAGCAGTTTTTTTTCTTTTCAGTTTTGTAACACGTTCTTCTTCAACTAAACTGTTCCACTCTCCACAATCAGGACATTTCCCAAGCCACTTTGGGGTAGAATAGCCACAACTCTGGCATTGATAAATAATTTTAGAACGGTGCATATGATATTATAACAATTGATTCAAACAGTTCAAGCCATTCAAACCTTTTTTTGTATTTCAGCAAGCTTTCCCTAAATGTATCCTTAAAATTATTCCCTTTTATTTTATGTTGTATGTGGGTTCAAGCTTGCAGCTTGAACCCACATGTTTTATAACTTTGACATTTAGGCTGAAATTTCTGTATGTTACATAGTTATGATTGATTTGCACACGCATACCCTTTTAAGTGATGGTGTACTTCTTCCATCAGAGCTTATTCAGAGAGCCTATACCGCCGGATATAGGGTATTGGCGTTGACAGACCATGTGGACATGTCAAATATAGATTTTGTGATTCCAAGGATTGTGGAGGCAATCAAGGAAATTACCGAATACTCGAAAATAAAAATTATTCCCGGAGCCGAGATTACTCATGTTCCACCCAAGCTTATAGGAAGGCTGGTGGAAAGAGCGAGGAATCTTGGGGCAAGAATTGTTGTTGTTCATGGAGAAACAATTGCTGAACCTGTAATGTCGGGAACAAACAGGGCCGGGATAGAAGCAGGTGCAGATATTCTTTCGCATCCCGGCATTATAAGTATAGAGGATGCTGTAAAGGCACGGGAAAATGGTGTTGCATTGGAGATAACTTCAAGGAAGGGACACAGTCTTTCCAATGGCCATGTCGCGAAGATTGCCAGGGAAACAGGCGTGGCTCTCATTATCAATACTGATGCCCATGCCCCGGAAGACCTTATCACTATTGAGCAGGCAAAAATAATTCTGCGTGCTGCCGGTATAGCAGAAGAAAACACAGATAAGGTTCTTGCAAATTCACAGAATCTTGTCGATAAAATTTATTAAGGGAAGAGATGCCTAAAGTAATAAAGAAAAAAGCTTCAAAAAAGAAACCTATTCAGGAGAATGAAGTCAAGGGCGCTGCCCTAAGGACACTGGGTATAATTAGAGAGAGACAAAAAAAAATAATTATAACAGCTTCAGTGGTCGCTGGTATAGTAATATTGTATATAGCTTTTATGCTTTATTCATCTTCTTTGACTAAAAGAGCTTACTCCCTTGAGACCGAGGCCTATAACTATTATTACGGGATAAATATTAATAAAGACATGTCTGAAGAGGATAGATGGGAAAAGGCCAAAGAGCTATATCAGAAATCAAATGATATAAAAACAACACCGACTGTGTTATTTTATCTCGGGAATTGCTATTACAATCTCAAAGATTACGATAATGCAATCAAACAGTACAATATTTTTACTGATAAGTTCAGAAGAACAAAAGGAATACTCCCTCTCGTTTATCAAAAACTTGTATCAGCATATTTTAAAACCAATCAAAATGATAAAGCCCTTGAATCAATTGATAAGCTCGCTAAAGTTGAAAACGGAATTTTCAAAGATACGGCCTTAATCATTGAAGCTAGATTTTATGAAAGCATAGGAGAATCTGAAAAAGCATTGGAAAATTACAGGCAGGTCTTCACTGAATTCCCAACATCGCCATGGAGCGTTGAAGCCAGCTCAAAAGTTGCTGCTGAGGAAACCAAGCATGCCGAAGAAACATCTGAAGAGACATCAGAAGAACCAGAATTAGAAAAAGAAGAAATGCTATTTGAACTGCCTCAGGAACCAGCAGTAAAATAAAAAATCATCTCTTAATTTATTTAGAAAAAACTAGCATTCGTTAAAATAATGCATTTAGCCATGCAAATAACAGGCATAGATACCTTCAAAATCTTTAAAAATGCAATATGATTATTAGATGCCATTTTACAATCGATAAAAGTTCTTCTGCATAAAATAGTACCCTTACAATTGCAAAATGGCATGTTCAAAGGAGTTGCTTTTAAAGCTTTTTCAGGCATCTATGCCTTCGATAATCACATTTTATTGGTTAACTGCTATTATATTTTTTCACATCAAGTTTTATTTTTTCGAGGGCATTTAAATCGTAACCAGAATAAAGTCTGGCAAAAACTGAATTGTTGGTAAGAAGCGGATCGGTGTTGTCGGTTATGACTCCGCGGTCTTTCAATTCCTCCCAAGATTGAGTGAAGGGAATGGGGGAAAACTCTGTAAGATGGATCCTTACACCAAGGCTTTTTAAAAGTTCAACCCCTTCCTTGACCTCCTCAAGCCTCTGTCCAGGGAGACCATACATAAGGTAAACCCCTATCTCTTGTTTTGTAAGACCATTTTTTTTCAACATCCTAACTGCCGATATGAGATTTTCTGGCGTAACCTTCCCTCCCATATCTATTTGTCTCTCCGGGTCAACTGTTTCAAGCCCAAGCCGTATAGTTTTGAATCCCGATCGTTTCATTAAATATGCAAGTTCATCATCTATGAACTTTGCATGAATGCCGTTTGGGCAGTGAAACCTCACATTTAATCCCCTCTTAATAACATCGTTTAATATAACTCTTATATGAGAGCCAGCGTTTACAAGGAGAGCATCATCATAGAAAGCATAGTCCTTTATGCCAATATCATATAATTCTTTTATCTCTCTTAACACACTAGAAGGGTTACTTTGACAGAATCCTGTAAAAAGAACAGGTGATGCACAATAAGAGCATCTATACGGGCAGCCCATACCGGTAAGGATAGGGGCAAAAGGATAATGTTGATAGAGTCCGAGTCTGTAATATGGTTTTGGCTCATCCTTTTTGTTAAGAGTAAAACCAAAACTCTTGATCACTTGTTCTATGTGGAGTTCTGAAAATCTGCTCCCATTGAGTTCCCTAAATGCAATCCCACCTTTAAAAACATAATCTGCACCGGAATTCTCAGATGCGTGTTTATTACATAAGGTGGCATATACACCGCCCAGAATAACAGGGGTATGAGGTGATAAGTCTTTAATTATTTCTATTGCCTTTTGTACTCCCGGATACCAATACGTCATTATTGAAGTAACACATACAAGATCACAGGGGAGATGACGTTTGAAAGTTTCTTTAAAGGCATCAAGGCTCATGCCATATCGTGCATAGTTTTTAGGAACCGCCTTTAAAATTTCCGGCTTTTCAATTATCTGGCGGGGATATTTCCCTGTTCCAAATTTTTTGCTTTTCTCAAGTATATCAATACAGTCTATAAGTTTAAGGTCAATTTCAAACTGGCTTAAATATTCGGCAACTTTGAGAAGTCCTAAAGGCCTTGCCCAGAGATTCAAAGCCGCAAAGTCATATATCCATGGATTAATGAGAATACACGTCGGTTTCATTTTTCACTGAATGTTTTTTCTCTTGACAGATAATTCATATTCGATTAAATTGTAGATGTTGTAAATGCATCTTTGGGTTACTATTATATTTTTAAATATATACCTATAAAAGGGGGAAATATGAAAAATCGTACAGCACTCATAATAGTTTTTATTTTTACCGTTATTGTACCATTTTCAATTGTAGCCGAGACTGCTGAGCAGGAGAGCATACAAGAAAGTGCTCCAGCGTTCATCGTAACTCGGCTGGTAATAGCTGGAAGTATAGAAAATAGAGAGCCTGTTGGCATTGTTAATGCCTTTGCATCTACAACAGAGAAAGTTTACTGTTTTCTGGAAGCTGGGGATATTACAGAGGATACTGAAGTGAGTTTCATATGGTATCATGGAGAAAATGAAATGGCCAAGGTTACACTGCCTGTAAAGCAGGGTCAAAGATGGCGGACATATTCAAGCAAAAAATTAGCAGGCTTAAAAGGGGACTGGGAAGTGGAACTTCACGATGCTAAAGGAACAGTTCTGCAAACAGTTGAGTTTACCGTAGAGTAATTTTTTAATGATGGTTCGCCCTGTGCTCCTTTCTTTTTTATAATTTTAAAAGGATTTTTATGGAGAGAAGACGGTTTAAAAGAGTAAATTTTACATTACATGCTGAAATTGTTTTAAAAGATAACAACTATAAAGGCATTATAGAAAATTTATCCGAAAAAGGTCTGTTTAAGATAGTTATTATTGAAAAAGACCTGACGGATTTTGTTCCTGGAGCAACACCTGAGGTGAAATTTCAAATTCCTTCAGGGGATACATTAAATCTAAACTGTAACATTGTGTGGGTACGAATAGACAAAGAACCGGATGGAGGACTAAGATATAACATGGGGTTGGAAATTATATCCCCACCTCCGGAATACATAGAGTTCGTAGGAACTTTATAATAAATTACTTATATCTTCATCCCGTGAGAAAGCCCCGCTGCTTGCAAGGTGTATAAATAAAAATTCCTTTCAGTCTCCTGATAGTATATATTTTGGACAGATGTGATTTAATATCTTATCATGAAATATAATCCATCGGCTAACATAGAAACGTCCTTCAAAAAGATTACCATCCCCCTCAGTTTTATTATATTTTTCTCAGTACTTAACGGAATGATGTTTCAAGTTGCCGTGCCGGACATATCAGCAGAATTCCGGCTCCTTCCATCCGAGGTAAGCTGGGTAATGACCGGATACATTTTAGTTTTTGCCCTCGGTTCTCTTATGTACGGGAAACTTGCTGATATCTTTCCTGTGAAAAATCTGATTACAACAGGACTTCTGCTCATGAATGCAGGTTCTATTATAGGTCTGTTCACCATTTGGTATCCAATGCTTATAGTGGGACGTTTAATGCAGGCGGGTGGAGGTGCATCAATCCCTGCTCTGGCAATGATTGTTGTTACAAAATACTTTCCGACGAATCTAAGGGGCAAGGTGCTTGGAGTGATTGCCTCTACAGTGGCATTGGCAGCCGGGATCGGCCCTATTCTTGGAGGCTTTATTTCAGGCATGCTGCACTGGAGGTATCTGTTTGTTACTTCACTTTTTACTTTTATAGCGATTCCGTTTTTACGAAGACTTCTGCCGGATGAGAAAAAGCATAAAGGTTCCTATGATAGGAAAGGGGCGGTTTTAATTATGAGCGGAACTGCCCTGCTCCTTGTATACATTACGCAGGGCAAATGGTGGTTTCTCCCCGCGGGAATATTTCTTCTTGGCTGGTTTTCCTTTCATATCCGGCATACTGATGCACCTTTTATAAGTCCATCTTTGTTTTTGAACCATTCTTATCGAAATACTATTATCACTACATTCCTATCCATAGGCACCGTATTTGGAATGATGTTTATGGTTCCTATAATGCTCAGGGACTTGAATGGTCTCGATGCAGACAGGATTGGTCTTGTCATGTTTCCTGGTGCGATGAGCGCAGTATTTATGGGTGTTCTTGGAGGAAGGCTCTCTGACATGAAGGGGAGTAAATTCGTTGTCTTTTTGGGGACAGGTCTTTTGATATTCGGTTTTTTTGTGCTGTCTACCTTTGCAGGACATGCTTCAAGAATAATTGCCCTGAAACTTATCATATGTTATTCGGGATTTGCGTTTATTCAGTCATCACTTCCTCATACTGTCTCTATAGTTCTATCAAAGGAGCAGACAGGAATAGGCATGGGTATATACAATCTTGTATTTTTCATCTCAGGTGCCTTTAATACCGCTGTTATAGGGAGACTTCTCGATATGCAATCCACGAGTTTTTGCCTTAATCCCTTGAATGTGTCTGTTCCGTCATGGATTTACAGCAATATCTTTATGCTGCTCGCTATTATAGTGGCTTTAGCTGCAATACTTTTCTATGTTACTTTTAGACGGGGAATCCAATATAATCAGAAACTATAACAGCTTGGGCATATAAAATCTCATTTTCCGCATCTCTTCTTTTTTACTCAAGAGTGTTACTTGCCACTTTTGGAAGTGACTTTTTTGCCTTCAACGTTGTCTTTAATAGTATCAGAGGTCTTTGCTTTTACATTCAGTGCCTGATAAGACATGTGTTCAACCCTGAAAAAAGGATTCCCTTCTTCTCCGTCGTATACTTTAAAGCGTAATGCCTTGATAAGGGCTAATCTTAAGATTGACCAATAATTATAAGCCTCTGATGGATTTGCAGTTGGGAGTTCTACAGTATACGTTGGTATTTTTCTCTCATTTCCTGCATAATTACCCAATGATCCAGGAAAAAAGCGAAAATCTACGAGTTTCAAGAATTTTTTTGTATTCGCTTCCATATTTAAACCCAAGAATCTTGCACGCTGTTCCACTCGGATGAGATTGTAATATTTCTGATCGCCGGGTCCGTCATAGTCAAGAAAACTCAATGGGGCATGAACAGAAATAATTTTATCCGGTCTGTACCGGTTGATTAAATAGGTCTGCAATTTGCTTTCTGCCTCTGAGCCGCTTTTTGCACCGGGATATTTCCTGGGATCATTTTTGTATTTAACCCACACCTTATGTGCTGAATGATTCCAGTCTCTTGTGGGAAGGTTTCTGTTTATATCCACTCCATTTCCATTTTGTCTGGAGTTTTTAAAAAATCCATCGGGATTTACTACGGGGGCTATCACCAATCTAAAATCTTTTAAAATCTTCGGATTGTCAAAAAGAATATACCTAGTTAAATAAAAGCAAAGGTATACTCCTGGAGTTTCATCTCCGTGTACCCCGCAGAATATCAGATTAATCGGGCCTGTATTGTTGGAGTCGTGAAAGCCAAATTCCTGATAGATAAGAGGATTCCCCTGAGAAGAATGGCTAAATGTTTCCCAGCGTTTTGGATTGCATATAATTTTATACCATCCGAATTGCATAAACTTAAAATTAACCGTTTCACAAAATCCATTTTTTGTCTTTTCTTTTGTAACCATGCCCATAGCCTTGTTTCCTGATATTATCAGTAATAATCCCAATGCAAACAGAAAGAAATTATATGTAACACGAAATTTTTTCATATTGCGTGATATTCTCTTCTGACTTACTTAATGAAAATCTATTTCCCTTTATCAGATGTATCGGTCAAACCTGCTAATTACTTAACACAAAAAATACATTTCAAACAATGCAGGCATTCTAAACCGTTCCATCCGTTTCAACCGTTTGAACGGTTTTAACGGTTCAAACTACAGAAACATATTCTCTTCACGGATCACGTTTCCCGGACGCTAATAACGATAATGAATGTTTTTGAGGTCGATTCGACTCTGCATTATTCGGGTTAATGAATAATAAGTTTATTTATATATAAGGAATCAGGGGGAAACTATCTGCCAGATAGTGGATCTTTTTACAGTTTAACTTAAATGAATAAATGGTTTGACTTTTTACTCTTCTTCTACCTTATAGACCACGTCATGTTCTCTTGCATGTTCTTTAACCTTGATACCAACATTCTCACCCTTTTTTGCCTGACTGACATTCTTATGCTCAAGCTGGATGGAATCTACTTTTTGGATGAAATCTGAAGTATGGCCTTTGATGTGAACGGTATCCCCAACCGCCATCTCATCCTCCATGACTACCGCTGCTACTTTAATATGACTATAATAGTGGTTTACAACACCTACTTTTTTCTCCTTCATATCACCCTCCTTTAAAAGAGACATATTCAAATAACTCGTTTCTGATCCAACAAGTTAGTTTAGACTGTTAAAGTGATCAATCTGTTGTCCGTTGTTCGTAATTCCATATTTTCTTCACGGATTACGGTTCCCGAACACGAATAACGATAATTAATGTTTTTGAGGTCGAATCGATTATGCATTATCCAGTTTAATTGTAATCTACAACCTTTGGTAAAGCCTGTCAATCCCGATCGTATTCTTTCTTTCTTAATTCTGACAATCTCTCCCCAGCTTTTTTTGCATGTTCGCTTCCACCATACTTTATTATAATCTCTTCGTATAATTGCTTTGCATGTTCATGATTGTTCTGTAATTCTTCAAATTGTGCAGTTTCAAATAATTCCTGGGCATTGTTTGCTGAACAGGCAGGAAGGGTAAGAATAAACACTATAATGAAAAGCAGGACTACATGTTTCATGAATTTCCCTTTCGTTATACTATGTTTTTTTGTAATTAGGTAACAGTATTATACAATTTCTTATCATATATCCTTAATCCCCAAAATGCATTTAAAATAATAATGTTAAGGATCATCTCCCAAAAAGTTGGGAAAATCTTCAGGACAATAAAGTCCCGCTTAAAGCAACTAGGCCGCAACGCGGCTTTTCGCCGTTGGGCGTAAGGCCCCGATGGGGCAACGTCCCAACGGGGCCTTACGTCCTGGAATCCTCGAATCCTTTCTATTAAAAAATGGGAGAAGAACCTGATGTAATAATATCTTTACCTTACATTTTATTTTAATGCCTCTGGCATAAAATTGTTGAGGTCGAATCGACTCTGCATTATATAAGTAAGCATAATTAATTGTTTATATATTTCTCAAAGGCATTTATACCTTTCTTAGAAAAATAACTAAAATTAACATCATTTAAAGAAAATTTATTGAAATGACACCTTTACATATGATAGTCTTATTATTACCTGTAGTTAAAAGATTATTTTTCTACTTAATACACACGTCCATAGAATCTTTTCTCTATCAGTGTCCTAATATAACAGGACTCAGGGAAAGAGGGCGGAGGAAAAACTGAGGAGGTTTTTATGGTTGTAACAATGAAAGAGCTTCTGGAGTCAGGTGTTCACTTTGGACATCAGATAAAACGCTGGAATCCAAAAATGAAGAAATACATTTTTGGACAACGTAACGGCATCTATATTATCGACCTTCAGAAAACAGTCAAGATGTTTGAGGTTGCTTATAACTATGTCAAAGATATCTCCAGTAAAGGAGAAACTGTACTGTTTATTGGCACAAAAAAACAGGCACAGGATGTAATATTAGAGGAATCTCAAAGGGCACAATCCTATTTTGTAAATCAGCGATGGCTTGGAGGTATGCTTACAAATTTCAAGACTGTTAAACAAGGTATAGAAAAACTCAAGAAAATTGAAAGAATGAAAGAGGATGGAACATACGATCTCCTGACTAAGAAAGAGGTAGCGAAATATGAAACAGAAAGACAGCGTCTTGAAAAAAACCTCAGTGGCGTAAAGGATATGGACAGTTTGCCGGGTGCTATTTTCATTATTGACCCTAAAAAGGAGTCTATTGCTGTTGCTGAGGCGAAGAAGTTGATTATTCCAATAGTTGCTCTTGTTGATACGAACTGCGATCCTGATGATATAGATTATGTTATTCCCGGCAATGATGATGCGATAAGGTCAATAAAACTATTAACTTCGAAAATAGCTGATGCAGTACTTGAGGGCAAGAACATTTTAAATAAGACTATTGAAGAGGCTGCAGAAAAGGAAGCTATTGAAGAAAAGATAGCAGAAGAAGAGGAATACGAGAAGAGGGAGATAGCCCGATGAACATTACGTCAGAGGCAATAAAAGAGCTAAGAGAACAAACAGGAGTAGGCCTTATGGACTGCAAGAAAGCCCTGAGCGAGGCAGAAGGTGATCTTGAAAAGGCAATAGATATACTCAGAAAAAAAGGCCTTGCGATGGCTGCTAAAAAATCTTCCAGAGAAGCTTCTGAAGGATTAATAGGCTCTTATATTCACATGGGTAAGCTTGGAGTTATGGTAGAGGTTAACTGTGAAACGGATTTTGTGGCAAAAACAGATGACTTTCAAGAGCTTGTTAAGGATCTTGCTATGCATATTACTGCATCAAACCCTGCCTATATTAAGAAGGAAGATATTCCTCCCGAGGTGATAGAGAAGGAAAAATCAATATATGCTTCTCAGATAATGAAAAAACCGCCTCAGGTTGTTGAAAAAATCATTGAGGGAAAGCTCGAAAAATTTTACACCGACACATGCCTTATGGATCAGATTTTTGTAAAGGATCCGGATCAAAAGAAAAAAATTAAAGATTTAATTGTAGAAAAAATATCCAAGCTAGGAGAAAACATCGTAATCAAACGTTTTGTCAGGTTTCAGCTTGGCGAAAAAATAAATTAATAAATTTATATGAAGACCCAGAAGCCCAAGTTTAAGAGAGTGCTTTTAAAACTAAGTGGAGAAGCCCTTATGGGCGACAAGCAATTTGGTATTGATCAGAAGGTTGTACAATATATAGCAAAAGAGCTGAAAGGGATTTCGAATTTAGATGTTCAGGTTGCAATCGTTATAGGCGGCGGCAATATATTTAGGGGTCTTGAAGCAAGTGCTGAAGGCATGGAGAGAACCTCTGCTGACTATATGGGAATGTTAGCTACAGCGCTAAATGCCCTCGCCCTACAGAACGCACTTGAGACCGGTGGGATGCCCACCAGAGTCCTATCAGCCATAGAAATGCGTGAACTTGCTGAACCTTATATAAGGAGAAGAGCCGTCAGACATCTTGAAAAGGGAAGGTTCGTCATTTTTGCATGCGGCACAGGAAACCCCTATTTTACTACAGATACTGCTGCATCGCTAAGAGCAGTTGAGATTGGGGCGGAGGTTATACTGAAGGCTACAAAAGTCGAAGGTGTTTACAGTAGCGATCCAGTGAAAAATCCTCTTGCAAAAAGATACCGGGAAATTTCATTTATAGATGTTCTTAAAAGAGGAATCAAGGTAATGGATTCTACCGCTATTTCTCTTTGCATGGACAATAACCTGCCAATTATTGTCTTTAGTCTTCTGGAGAGAAATAATATCAAAAAAATTTTAGAGGGCAAGAGAATCGGAACATTGGTAAGGGGGAATAAGTCCTGATGCAAAAAGAAGCAAAAAAAAGAATGAGAGAAAAAATGGAAAAAACAGTTGATGCTCTTAAAAAAGACCTTGCCGGTATAAGGACAGGCCGTGCTTCTCTATCCATATTTGACAGCTTGCTTGTTGATTATTTTGGAACGCCTACTCCAGTAAATCATATTGCAACACTGAGTATTCCTGCAAGCAGATTGATAACAATTCAACCATGGGATCCCAAGATGATAACAGAAATTGAGAAAGCTATTCAAAAGTCAGACCTGGGTTTAAACCCGGGCAATGATGGAAAGATTAT
>CAYFXR010000235.1:0-1986 GCA_964347155.1 uncultured Nitrospiraceae bacterium
AGGAGTCAAGATTGGCAAAAACTGCAAGATCCAAAGCCATACATTTATCTGTGAAGGGGTAACTATTGAAGATAATGTTTTTGTAGGACATAGTGTAACGTTTATAAATGATTTGTATCCAAGTGCAACAAACAATAATGGAGAATTACAAACCGAAGACGATTGGAAAATAGAGCCAACACTGATTAAAAAAGGCGCTACAATAGGTTCCGGTACAACAATACTCTGTAATGTGACAGTAGGTGAGAATGCTATTGTAGGTGCAGGCAGTTTGGTAAAGAAGGATGTCCAGCCAAGCACAATCGTTGTCGGAAACCCTGCAAGGTTCGCAAGGAGGCTAAACAATGAGTAGTAACAATAATATTCCTTTTCTTGATCTTATCACTCCACACTTGGCATTAAAGGATGAACTGTCTGATGTATTTCAGGATGTCTTACAATCGGGTAGATTCATTGGTGGCCCTATGGTAGAGGAATTTGAAAAAGATTTTGCTGAATACTGTGGTACAAGGCATTGTATTGGAGTGGGCAGTGGTACAGATGCTCTGAGATTCGCTTTGATCTGCGCTGGAGTCAAGGAAGGTGATGTGGTAGTCACTGTTCCAAACACCTTTATTGCGACTACAGAAGCAATTGCCCAAGCCGGTGCTGTACCAGAATTCATAGATATTGATGAACGTACATATAATATAGCCCCTGGAAAACTCATGGAATACATAGAAACACAATGCGATATAGACCATGAAACAGGCAGACCTATCAACCGAAGAAATAAGAAATATATTACAGCTATTATACCTGTACATCTTTATGGTCAGATGGCTGACATGGATCCTATCTTAGCTATAGCTAAAAAGTATAATTTGATCGTTATTGAAGACGCCTGCCAGGCACATGGAGCAGAATATTTTTCAAAAAAGGAAGATTGCTGGAGAAAGGCTGGTTCTATGGGCTTGGCTGCCGCATTCAGTTTTTATCCAGGGAAAAATCTTGGTGCATGCGGAGAAGGTGGAGCGGTTACGACCAATGATGATGAGATTGCACAACAAGTACGGATGATACGTGACCATGGCCAGACTAAAAAATATTTTCATGCGATAGAAGGTTATAATGGAAGGCTTGACGCTATACAGGCGGGTATCTTAAAGATTAAACTCAGATACTTAACTGAATGGAATGAAAGACGCCGACAGAATGCCTATCACTATAAAGAACTATTTAATCTGGTAAATGGCATTATCACGCCATACGATCCTCCATGGGTGAGGTCAGTTTATCACCTTTTTATTATACGTACCCAAAAAAGAGATGAACTTCAAAGACATCTTTCGAAAAATCATATTGCTACCGGACTTCACTATCCCATACCACTTCATCTCCAGAAAGCTTATGAAAGATTAGGCTTTGAGGAAGGTAATTTTCCTGTATCAGAGAAAGTTGCCAAGGAGATTCTTTCATTACCCATGGGCCCCGAACTTACGTATAGTCAACAGAAACAGGTTGTTGAAGAAATAAGAGAATTTATCATGAAAGCAGGGGTTATGGTTTGAGGCATAATGTTTGAAGTGGAGTTAATAATATTTCTGTTTCTTCACTATAAATCCTCTTTTTTGATGTTTGTCCCATTTTGTTCACTCTTGGAGTTATTCCAACTCTAACCAATTACCTAGTTTATCCGACTAAATCATAAACACCTCTTGCCTTACGGTATATACCTTATACCTTATACTTTTATATTGAAATGAATATAAAATTAAAAATCATAAATCCGTTGAATTATCCCAAATGGGATGATTTGTTGCTTTCAAACCAGGAGTATTCCTTTTTTCACTCTTCAAACTGGGCAAGGGTGCTCTATGAGTCATACCACTACAATCCGCTTTACTTTACATTAATTGATGAAGAAAAATTATTAGTTGCCATACCTCTCATGGAGATAAAAAGCATCCTGACAGGACAGAGGGGTATATCTCTTCCTTTCACTGA
>CAYFXR010000236.1:0-17855 GCA_964347155.1 uncultured Nitrospiraceae bacterium
GTCATTGGTGTTGCCGTTGTATCCCAATCGTTGAAATCACCCACAATTGTTACATTGTGAGCATTCCGAGCCGCTTCTCTCGACAGTCTGAAAGTGACGTTGCATTCACCGCTTTCAAGGTACTGTTTTTCAAAGCCCGATTCCGGGATCTGTTCTGAGGGGATATCTTTTTGTTCGTCACTCAATATTGCTGCAGACTGTTCTTCGGTCTTATCTTCAACATCACGTTGCGTCTCTGCACTGAGAAGGACTTTCTCTCTGGGTATATTCCCATAGGAAGATATTTTTTCCAATATTTCGTTTTGAATGTTTTCATCTTGATAGATGAGTTTAATTCCCGCAATATTTAAATTTTTTACCTGCCTTTTCCATACAACATTACCAACGAGAGACACTGATGTATTATCTTCAGGAGATGATACTTCTAAATCCAAACGTTCATCTGGAGAAAAGTTAGAGTCACGCGTTTCAATACTGAGTCCTTCCCGTGAAAAGTTTTTTGTTAATCCCAGCGAATGCTGGCTTTTCCTTTCAGATGGTCTAAATTGAGTGATTAAAGAAAGATTAAACCTTTCAAACTTCCTTTTATTTTCTAACACTGCTTACCTCCTTTCGTTATTTCTCAGTTCACTAATATATAAAAGAATTAATTAACTTTATTGAAAAAAACATGATAAGTCAATTAAAAATTATTTATAGATGCTATAAAAATATCTAATTGGTCAATCATGCAAATAATAAAGTTAATTATTAACATTATAAATCTTGCTTCAATTATGTAATTATATAAGGATTACTACAATATTACTCATTTATAAGAAAAATGAAAAAACAACATAAAGGAGGATTACTAAAGACATACGATTTTTTTTATATCGAAGATTTAAAAAAGTTATGGTTAATTATCAATTATTTAATGTGAGTGTCTTGCAACATAATACCTTGCAGGGGTAGCCGGAATTCGCTCCATTGCTTCATCGGGGATACCCCGGAACAGACTATTACATGAAAGACTTCAAGAAGCTCCTCTTCAGTCGCTAAATCTTCTTCGAAATATACATAGTATCCGCAGTCCGGGTAGGTATGATTGAGCCTGATCTGCTAAATAAATATTTACTCTTTCACTCTCCTTATCTTTGCCCCAAGGAGCTTGAGTTTTTCTTCAATTTTTTCATATCCACGGTCAAGATGATACACTCTGTCGACAACGGTTTTCCCCTTTGCCGCAAGACCGGCGATAATAAGCGAAGCACTTGCCCGTAGATCTGTTGCCATCACAGGAGCTCCTTTCAGATATTTTACTCCTTTCACTGTTGCCGTTGAACCCTCGACCGTTATATCGGCGTCCATTCTTCTCAATTCTGCAACATGCATAAACCTGTTTTCAAATATATTTTCAGTAATCAGACTTGTTCCCTCGGAGAGGGACATCAATGCCATAAACTGTGCCTGCATATCCGTAGGGAATCCCGGATATGGCATGGTTTTTATATCTTTTGACAGCAGTCTTTCAGAGACTCGTACGGTTAATTTATCTGATTTCTGAATAAATTCCACTCCTGTTTCTTGCAGCTTGTTCATAACCGATTCAACGTGCTCCGGATTACAGTCAATAATTGTTATGTCTCCTTTCGTAATAGCAGCTGCAGTGATAAAACTCCCTGTCTCGATTCTGTCAGGTATTATTCTGTAATGAAGAGGTCTAAGACTGCTGACGCCATTTATTTTTATGATGCCTGTTCCGGCTCCATGAATATCAGCTCCCATTGAAATCAATGCATTTGCAAGATCAACAACCTCAGGCTCACAGGCCGCATTTTCAAGTACAGTTAATCCATCCGCAAGTGTTGCTGCCATCATGAGATTTTCTGTTCCCGTTACCGAAGGTATATCAAAACAGATTGTTGTTCCTTTAAGCTTTTTAACCTTCGCATGAATATATCCTTCAGAAAGATTTATCTCGGTCCCCATTTTTTCCAGCCCCGTGGTATGTAGGTTTATAGGTCTTGCCCCTATTGCACAACCGCCGGGGAGGGAAACCTTAGCCTCCCCCATTCTTGCAACCAAGGGGCCGAGCACAAGTACTGAAGCACGCATGGTTTTGACAAAATCATACGGGGCTTCGATCGAACTTATAGTATCCGATTTAAGAATAACATCGTCGTTTCCTTGATGAAAACCCATTCCGATGTGTGCAAGCAGTTTGCCCATCGTTGAAATATCTCTAAGGTGTGGGATATTGGAAATGATATTTTCTCCGGAGCTGAGAAGAGAGGCTGCCATTATAGGAAGGGCTGAATTTTTTGCACCACTTATTGATACCTCACCGCTTAATCTTGTTCCACCCTCAATCTCTATTTTGTCCATTGTACTTTTTTGATAGCAGAGATTATCCTTTTTATGCCGGCATAGTCCCTTTTAATTTCAATCTGTGAATAATTGGCCTGGTTCAACATATCATTTACTGCATGAGCATAACCAGCACCAAGTTCGAGCATAAGTATACCGTTATCTTTGAGAAATTGCCGGGCGTAAGGTATTATTTCCCTGTAAAAATGAAGACCGTCCTGTCCGCCATCAAGAGCATTTAATGGTTCCCAGTCCCTTATCTCAAACTGGAGGTTTTTTATATCAAAGCTCCTGATGTAAGGTGGATTTGAAATGATGAAATCGAATAATTGATCCTTATTGACAGGATCAAAGAGATGACCATGAAAAAATGAAGCATTTTTAATGTTATTCATACTGGCGTTTCTTCTCGCATAGTTAATTGCAATATCTGAAATATCGGTACCGTAAGCCTGTGAATCAGGGAATGCCTTGGCAAGAGACAGTGCTAAACATCCACAACCTGTACAAAGATCTAAAATAGTAGTCCGTCGTCCGTTGTCCGTGTTTACAAATCCATATTCCTTACATTCCTCTCTGATTTTCTTTATCGCTTTCTCTGCCATCAGCTCTGTTTCTGGTCGTGGTATTAAAACCTCCCTGCCTAACGTTAATCTCAGCCCGAGAAAATTTACATAGCCGAGGATATACTGCAGGGGCTCTCGCTTTATTCTTCTATTGACCATTGCCATGATAGCAATAGTTTGTTCTTCTTTTATCTCCGGGTTATCTCTATAAAGCTCAACAAGGTCAATATCAAGACTGCTCCTGACAAGAATCTCTGCCTCTTTTTCAGGATAATCAATACCATAAGGGGCAAGTATTTTTGATATTTCATGTATCTTGTCGAGTGCTTTCATTAAATTTCCTTCAATTTCTCTGTCTGATAATGTGCAGTCAGACTGTTAAGAAGTTCATCAAGGTCACCTTCAAGAATCAACGGGAGTTTATGGAGAGTGAGGTTGATCCTGTGGTCTGTAACCCTGTTTTGTGGAAAATTATATGTCCTGATCCTTTCGCTTCTGTCACCTGAACCGACCTGAGATTTTCGCTCCTTCGCTCTTTCTTTTTCCTGGTTTTCAAGCTCAATTTCATATAATCTTGAACGTAAAACTTTTAGTGCCTTCTCTTTATTCTTTATTTGAGAACGGCTGTCCTGACATTGCACTATCAGGCCTGTGGGAATATGTACAATTCTCACGGCAGAGTACGTTGTGTTTACTCCCTGTCCTCCAGGACCTGACGCGCAAAATGTATCAATTCTTAAATCATTTTCTTCTATTTTTAAATCAACCTCTTCGGCCTCAGGCAAAACAGCAACAGTAGCGGCAGAGGTATGTATTCTTCCAGATGCCTCTGTTACCGGCACTCTCTGAACACGGTGTGTGCCGCTTTCATATTTTAAACGGCTGTAAGCACCTTTGCCCTGTATAGAAGCAATTACTTCCTTTAACCCTCCGACACCTGTTGAGTTGATATCCATTATTTCTACTTTCCATCGTTTGCTTTCTGCATACTTGCTGTACATCCTGAAGAGATCAGATGCAAAAAGACCGGCTTCCTCACCTCCTGTGCCTGCCCGTATTTCAATTATGATATTTTTTGAATCGAGCGGATCTTTTGGCACAAGCATCAATTTCAACTCATCCTCAATCTTTGGTTTTTTTTCTTTTAGCTCTTCAAGTTCAGCAGTGGCAAGTTCCTTTAATCCGTCATCTCCATGTGCATGCAATATCTCCTCCGCCTCTTTGATGTTTGACAGTATCTTTTTGTATTCCCTGATCTTCTGAACGATCTCTTCAAGTTCCGCCTGCTCTTTTGAATACTTCTGGCTCTTTGAATAATCTGAGAATATTTCAGGGTCTGAAAGGATTTTCGTCAGCTCTTCATACTTGTTTTCGATTTCTTCAAGTTTATCTAATAACATTGCTTTCATGCTCCCTTATTGCCATACCCTGGGGTTCCGTATTTAATACTTCCTTTAAAGCTTTAATTGCCACTTCTATCTGGTCACGCGATGGCAATCCTGTAGTTAACTTCTGCAACCAGAGCCCGGGCATTGCCATTATGCGAATAAATGGATTATTCATCTTTTTGGATGAAAATTTAATACATTCATAAGATAATCCAGCGATTAATGGTATCAGGACTATCCTTGATAAAAGCTTTTCAAGAAAAGACCATTCATTTGGAATCAGCGAAAAGACAAGGATACTCAGCATCAATACTATCAGCAGAAAGCTTGTCCCACACCTTGGATGCAGGGTACTGTAATTTTCTGCATTTTCAGGGGTTAATGCTACCCGGGCTTCAAACGCATTGACTACCTTGTGTTCAGCCCCATGATATTGAAATACCCTCCTGATCTCCTTGCTTAGATTGATTGACAAAATATATATGAGAAAAGCTAAAACCCTGATAACTCCGTCTACGAGATTAAACATGATCGAATTATCATTTATGGATTGGAAAAGTAGGCCTAAAAGCCTGGTACTGTATAATGGAAGTAGCAGGAAAAGGCTGATTCCAATTACAAACGCTAATAAGACTGTAATAAAGAGAGAAAAAGATGACGGCTTTTCCTTCTCATGACCTGATGCTTCTGCAGAAAATAGAAGTGCCTTTATGCCAATTGAAAGAGCCTGAAAAAGGGCAACAAATCCCCTTAACAAAGGCCATTTAAAAGGTTTTGGCATCTCACGGATGTTTTCTTTCTTTAAAACAATCTCCCTGTCAGGGTTCCTGACGGCAACTGTCCATACTTTACCTGACCTCATCATTACACCTTCAATAACTGCCTGTCCTCCTATATCATTCATAATTCAATCTCTCCAGTTGATAAAAACATTAATTATTTATTAACCCCAATAATGCAGACATTGTAACAAAATTTATTTAATTCTATGGATTTATTATTAAATTATGCATATAGCGTGGAACAGAAATATTCACCTTAGATCGGTTGGAATTGCGTCTAAGGTATCGAGAAATAAATTTTCTTCCAACGCCTGCATTATTTAACTGCATTTTTTGGGTTAAAGATTTCTTTTCAAGTACACACTAAAAAAGGGAAATCTGTCACTCCTTCAGATCAAATGAAAGCGCAAATTTCCCTTTTAAGCGTAGCTACTTTTTGTTTTTTGCGTATTTTTTCTTAAATTTTTCAACCCTTCCTTCGGCATCAACTAATTTCTGCTTGCCGGTAAAAAATGGATGACATTTAGAACATATTTCAACGTGTATGGAATCCTGTGTTGATCGTGTAACAAACGACTCACCACAGGCACATACAACCTTGACTTCTTTCATTTCTGGATGTATTTCTTGTTTCATTATGATCTCCAACTATTAAATATATCAGATAAAAGATATATATTGCAATACCATAATTTAATCCGAAAACAGTTTTAGTCACCCCTCCCCCCCTTTAGTAAAGGAGGTATTGGGGGGATTTGTAATTTTCATTTTTCGTGGTGCCCCTAGGGGGCATGAGTGTTTAATCCGTAAGCAGCAAAATGTTAATGAATTTTTAATTTGATATGGGAAAAGGAATGCGCCAAATGCCTTCTTTAAAACCCCTGTTAGAAACAAAATATATGTATTGTTGATCAGGGGATACCACAGGAAAATCATCAACAGACCCATTTGTTGTAAGTTGTCGAAGGTTTGTTCCATCCTCACGTATCATCCAGATATCATAGTTTGCAACATCTCTGCTGTCTTTCCCCTCGTCAGAAGCAAACAAAATATATTTCCCATCAGGACTCCATGTTGGATGACTTTTCCCTTCAGGACTTAAAGAGCTTGTAAGCTGAACAGGGTTTTGTCCGTTAACCGGTACTTTCCATAATTGCTTGTCTGGTCCAATGAAAGCAATTTGTGTTCCGTCAGGAGAGATTGATGGCATTGAACCCTCTCTTAATTGAGTCGGATATTGATTAGTACCACCCAACGTCCATACCTGTTCCGAACCTGATATCCCTCCGCGATAAATCGGCTTATAAATAAACGCGATAACTCCGTTCTGCGAAACTGAAGGTGCTAAATTATAACCTTCAGATGTTTGTCGAACAACAGCTATGCCAGTATTCTTTTCGCTTGAAATGCGGAAAATATCCGGACGGCTTTTACGAAGTCTGTCAGAAGAAAATAGCAGGTAATCTCCATCTCCATCATATGAAGGATACACATCAAACCATTGACCACTGGTAATTTGAGCAATACCTCCTCCACGAGTGTGAATAGATCGCAGATTTGCAACCTTCTTTTCTTTTCTATCAATATCTTTGACTAATTCGGCAAGTGAGAAAACAATAGTTTTGCCATCAGGTGAAATATCCATACCAAGAATGGACTGGTTTTGCCCAAGTCGTACAATACTGGAAGCAGCCATGCCTTCACGCTCAATATCTTCAATCCATGCACGTACAAATCGTGGCTCAATGGTAAACCCCACATCTTTGGAAATTACAGGCACAAATCTCTGCACCTCACGAACCATTTCACGTTTTAACTCTACATCAACTGAAGTAATATAATCGTCTTTTTTAATTGTAGCTGTCTCTGTCTCGTAGCCCTTGAGAGAAAAGTCCAGATTAAACATGGAAGGCCCTTGTGTTCCAAATGTAAATTTATGAGTTAACGGCGTCTTACCAATGATAAAATTCTGAAGCCCCTGATCAGAAGAAACCCGCACCTCGGCTCCGTCAGGCTCCGAGGTAAGATAAACTGTCTTTGTTGTTACACATCCCAGGAATGTTATTGCATTTAAAGCACATATTACAATCAAATACCAAAATTTAGTATTCATGATACACCCCCCTTATTGTTTGATTTATGAGAGCAAAACTCATATTTTAAAACGGTGTATTTAATAATGATTTCTGTAAATTAATTCGACCTAAATTGAGCGATTCAATTTCATAAAGATGTGCGAGGCAGGCGAAAAAATACATAGCGATACCTCTGTGCAGCTATTGTCTTGCTTTTATAATCTTCACTTTTTAAGTGAAAGACTAAATATAGCAGTAAGACCATTCCAATATCCAATCGCATTATGAATTTTTGAACCTGCATTGCACATCGAGCTACATGAGAATCGCTCAATTTTAGGTTCGAGAGAATATGGAAAATTATATACCAAAATATATGTATAATCCAGTAAAAAATTTAGTATTAATCATTTCCCTTTTTATATGGTTGGCTTTGCCTTAGGCAGAAGGATTCCTCTTTTTAAGAATATAAAACGGCATGAACAACCCGCTCGTATACCTTTGCAGTTTTTAGAGCTTTTTCTCTGCCAATATTTAATCTGCAAAGGAAGCTGTAAAAATGAAGGCTGTTCATATGATGCTGTAAGATTAATCTGATTGTTGGTTTTAGTGCTATGCTGGTCATTGTGATGTCCTCCTTTTTAATTTCTGCTTACTAAAATTAGACGGACATCACGATGTCTATTTAAATAGATTTCTATTTAAATAATAGAATCATCTCCAAAAAAGTAGGGAAAATATCGAGGACGCAATGTCCCTATTCAAGATTAAAGGGGGCAAGATATAAAAAAAGGGTCTGGGTAAACCCAAGCCCTTCTTCATCTTGACCGCTGTGATCCAAATCAACTGTTGAACTACCTTCTCCTTTCAATAACTTTCATATTGTATGTACCTGAATTTTTAGCACAGTTGTAACAATAAACCACGATATAATAATAACCTGATTTTGATGCTATTGTGCTGACAGCTTCATAATTATTCTTCCCGCTTCCCGATAAAGCGACCCATTTTCCAGAAGAGTTATAGAGTCTTAAGTTGAGATTTCCCTTTGAGTGCCAAAAACCAATCGATACATAAAGCTTACTGCCTTTTCTGACATACACTTTGTACCAATCGTGATCATTATTTTTAAGTGAAGAATAAAGATAATTAGCACTCACAGCCTTTGCATGTTTTAAGGAATCATTATCTTCATATGAATCGTCTGTTGTATCTCTGGATGACGATGGTGAACCGTACGCAAAGAAATGTAAGTAACTGATTTTATTAGCAGGTTTTATATCGGCCCAGTTTATCCACATGGGATCCAGCTTTGTTGAACTGTTTGTCCATGTGCTTTTTACTAATAACCAATGTGCCCTTATATTATGTTTGACATAATTTTCATAATAGCCCTGACTTGTCATTGCATGCCAATCTGTATTATTGTAGCCTCCTCCGTTGTAATATGTTTTGATATAGGAGTATTTTTCAGTAATAAAATTACCGGGCCCGTATTTTCCCAGACTGTTTTTTACTAAATTCCATGAATTCCAAGTAATTTTATTACTGTAAGAGGTTTTAAAATTAGCTTTTGAGTCAAGCCTTTTCGACAGATAGTTAATTCTCGAATTCAGTTTTGTGTAACCCCAGTTACCGTAAGCAGTTTCAGTATAATATCTTACGTCACTTGCTAATTTTTTTACTCCCGTGGGATTCATCAAATATGATGCAGAACCATAGGGTACAAATCTTTTAAAGGAATGTGCATCCCAGAATCCTAATACCATTGCAACTGAATAGTGTCGGCATACTCCTTTTAAGTCCTTGCGGCCCTTTACAACTACGTCATCCATAGCCTGGTCATAACTGGGAACACTCCCATAATATAAGTTATCTGCTTTCGCCATTGAAAAACAACAAAGTGTAATCATTACTAAAATTATTATGTTTAAAGTTAATTTTTTCATTTCATCCTCCTTTGATTTTTAGAGAGACAGAAACTCTTTCCATTGTCTCTGAATGTTTTTAATTCTTTCTTGTTCTTCTTTGGTATCGATTTTTTCTATTTGTTCCTCTTGCTCTTCCCATCCATTAAAAACAGCATTATTCAGGACATCAACATAGTATTGTTTATTGTTTTCCACATCCTGAAATTCAAAACCTGTCGCAAGCATATCTATTTTAAATGTCCTTTTAAACTCTACTCCCTTCATATCTTTTATCGTCTCTGCCAGGATTTCTTCAGCATTTGGATACATTGCAAGATTGTATGGAAGTCCATTGTAAGATTTCTTGACGGGCGGTGAGTCATAATTAGCAGCTATTTCAAGGGCTATGTACTCCTGCGGCTGTCTTATTTTGTAATCATAGGGTTGCAACTTCTCCATCCATTCGATCATCGTTGAACTGTCCCCGTTGTTGTATGCCTCAGTGATCTTCTTGCTTACTTCCATTTTTAATTTCCAGGCATTACTGATATCTGCCTTGACCTTGTCCATGGGAGGCATTTCCCCCGGACCGATATAGTACGAGAAGATATAACTTTCCAGTTTTCCTTTTATATCTTCCAGAGGGATTACGGTGAAGAGCTTGGCGTTAGGATACTCTTTTTTCACAATCTCTGTGATAAGTGCTTTTAATTGATCTACGGAAAGTGGTTTCTTCTTCAGAAGGGCTTCTACGAGTTTTTCAAGTTGAACATAATCTTTTTCACCTCTGTTCAGGACATATACTTTTGAAATATCTCCTTTGTCATTGAAAACAAGCAGATAATTGTCATGAACTATCTTTTTGATAGCATCTGATAACGAGATTTTTTCAAATGCTGCATTTACTACTTCATTCTGCATGTCCGGGAATATCTTGAATTCGATGTTGAATTGAGCAGCCATTTCTTTAAAAACATCGGTAATGCTGCTATTTACAATCTCTGCCGATACTAAATCAGCCTCCTTTTGCAGTTTGATATAGTTTTTTTGCTCTTCAGCAAGGAGAGAACCGGTTGAAAAAAGAATGATCAAAAAAGCAATAATCATGTTTCTCAACTCAATTCTCATGGTTAACCTCCCAGTTAATGTTTTCAGAAGGTCTTTTAGTTTCATTGTTTTCTCCTTTCTTTTTAAGAATCTTGGTTTTTCTTGACTCTTAAGGAGTCCTTTCCCACGACAAGGTGGAGGTTGATGTTAAAATCGATTTTAAACCTGACTGATATTAGACGGACTGAAGAGGGGCTATTTGAGGGGATTTATTTTTTTAAAGAAAAAAAAGAATAGGGTGGATTCAATAATAAAGGCAGCTTTAAGACATTAATAAGTCATTCCTGCGGAAGCAGGAATATGGTTTTATAAAGACTTTTACGGACTTGCTAATATGCTGTCAGGTCTTGGTGGGAGGCCGTCCCTTCCCTTGACGATAAAACTGCTCAGTTCCTCTTCACGTGTTGCGCAATGACTTGGGGATAATGCCTCTGTACTTAAAAGAGACGAGGGGAGCGCGCTCAGATTTACGCTGATATCTGAAGCAGGAGAGTCAATTACAACATTGCCGTCTACACCAAACCGCGAAGATGCGCTTACTAAACTGTCAGGTGATACTATAAAATGATCGGCAGTTATTGCAATATTCCCTCCTCTTCCCCTTTCTGCATTAGCTATGATTTTACTTTTATCAAGGATTAAATAAACGGGGTCTATATCTATATTTCCTCCATCACCTGTACCGCCTTTCACTGTCGCTGTTATATCACTGTTATTTGATTCCAGCATGTACCTGGTTCGAAGCTTTATATTACCACCGTCTGCATTGTCAGTAGCAGCGGTTATTGAACTGTTTTGAAGTTTTACCGTATCGCCAGTGTTGATAAATATGTCCCCTGCCTTACCCGTACCAGTACTTTCGGTATTAATTGAAACATTATGTGTCAGTCTTATATTTTCTGCATTTATTTTTATATGACCTGCGGTTCCTGCATCTTCAGTTTTTGCCTGTATAATTCCTTCATTATCCATAATTAAAGAAGGTGAGTATATGGAAATCTCTCCACCTTTACCGCCTTTATATGCATTACTATATAAACCACTCGAGTCACTACTGCTAAACCCTGAAATAGATACTTTTTCTGAAGCATTAACCGTCAATTTACCGCCCTTCCCCGGTCCCACACTACTTGTGTCAATCAGTGCTCCCCCCCTTAAAATAAATTTGTCCGCTCTTATAAATATATTTCCGGCATCTCCTTCAGCTTTAGTTGCAGCCTGGATGAGCCCGTCCTTATTCATAACAAAGGAAGGTGTCGTTATGGAGATTTCTCCACCATCTCCACTTCCTTTTGCATTGCTGAAAAGTCCGCTCCAGTCATTGCTGCTAAACCCTGAAATAGCTACTTTCTCTGAAGCATTAATCGTCAATTTACCGCCTTTGCCTGTGCCATCACTATCTGTGGAAATATTTGCACCTCCTGTTAAAGCCAATTTGTCAACTTCTATAGAGATGCTGCCTGCATCTCCCTCACCAAAAGTTTCAGCGGTTATTTTCCCTTCATTATCCATAATTAATGAAGGCGTTGATATGGAGATTTCTCCACCTTTACCACCTTTATATGTATTACTAGAGAAACCACTCCTAATACCTTTACTGTCAAACCCTGAAATATATACTTTCTCCGAAGCATTAATCGCCAATTTACCGCCTTTGCCTGCTCCCCAACTACTCGTATTAATCGTTGCCCCCCCTTTTAAAGTCAATTTATCAACTTCTATAGAGATACTTCCGGCATCTCCCTCACCGGAAGCTGTAACAACGATGACACCTTTATTGTCCATAACCAACGATGGTGTAGTTAAGGAGACTACTCCGCCTTTACCGCCATTGGATGTATGACTAAAAAAACCACTACTGTAACCATTACTGTCAAACCCTGAAATAGATACTTTCTCTGAAGCATTAATTGTCAAGTTACCGCCTTCACCTGCGCCATAACTACTCATGTCAATCGTTGCGCCTCCTGTTAATGTAAAACTGTCTGTTTCAATAGAGACGATGCCCGCATCTCCTTTAGCAATAGTTGCAGTTGCAGTCTGGATGAGCCCATCATTATCCATAACAAATTCAGAGGTTTTGATATTTATATTTGCCCCACGTCCGTCACCAAATGTTGCGCCATATATACGGCCTTCGTTCGTGACACGTAATGATTCGGCTGATATATCAATGACACCACCGTCTTTATAACCAAAAGTGTTAGCATATAAGCCGGTAAATATCTGGGTTTCAGGATCAATGTTGCTGCTGTCTATTACGAACTGCTCACCCCGAATATAAATGCTGCCTGCGCCCTGGCCGGTGATGGCAACATAAGATCCTTCTGAAATTGTAATATTGCCGAGTTGAGAAAATGAATCAGCATCGAGTCCTGATCCAGTTGGTATAATTTCGCCTGGAGATGCAACACTCGCAATATTGATTCTGCCTCCGGGTGCGATAAGACGGCTTTCTACCTCATCAATACCATTTAAAAGACCGGACGAAATAGTTATGTCCCCTCCGATAATTGACATGGTTTTACCTTCTGAAACACTTAGCCCTTTCCAGCCTGAATCGTCTTCTGCAAGCCTGGAACCGCTGCCTTCAAGAAAAATTGGCTTAGGACTGTCGCTCAGGAAACCGAATGCAGAGGGTGCAGCTGTGGTGAGGACACTGTTAGCCGGATTGGTTGCATCAAAACGTCCATTTTCTCCTAATTTGATATAGTCTGCCGTAGTTGCATGAAATGAACCGGTTATATCAAGTTGTGCATGCGGTCCAAATACGATTCCGCTTGGATTTATGAAATAAAAGTCAGCTCCATGAATTTTGGAGCTAATAAGTCCATCTATGTTTGAAGCGCTTCCTCCGGTAACACGGGAGATAATATTTTCAATTGAACTTGGTCCTGTAAATGTAGCGCTTTCTGTTCGATGTATATTAAAACTGCTGAAACTGTGAAAGAGATTGCCTCCTGTCTGTTGTCCAAGATCGTGGGTGATAGAGTACTTTGGACCCTGCAATGCCTTGCGAGGTCCCAATGTACCGTCAAGAACCACTTCTGCATAGCTAACAGAAGTTAAAAAAAAGATTAACCAAAAAAATGCATTTGAAATAATGTTCCGATGTGTCGGGTTTGGGAAAAATTTATTTAATCGACCTGCCTGTCGGCAGACAGTTACCCCAAACGTACCTATAGCTAATCTAAGGGGGATATTTTTACTCCAGGCTATTTGCATAATATAATACAAAAATGTCATTAACCCGAAAATATGCCGTCATTCCCGACTCCGATCGGGAATCCAGTTCCTTATCCTCTAGATTCCCCGATCAAGCCCTGAACCAGATGGTACAGGGCAAGTCGGGGAATGACAGACAAAAACATTTCCATTCTTCGTGGTACCCCAAAAGGGCGGAAAAAGAGATGCTTATATGGATGAGTTTATTTTTAAAATTCAAAATAATCCATAGACTTGTTTTTTGAAACAATGACTCCGTTTCTCGTGCTTTTGGATATGTAAACCTGTCTCTTGCCGTCAACCTGAATTTTTGTATTCAAATGAGCTGGTTCCTTATAGAAGGTCAGACGAATTCTTTTTCCTGTTGCAAGTAAAAATATTTCTTCTTTTGGCACTCTTAATATTTTTAAAACATTATTCTTTTCACTGGAAATCTCTTCAACCATAATTAAGTTTTTTTCATGGGGTAGCATTGCCCCTGGTTTAAGTTCAAGGGATGGTTCAAACTCGATGATGAAATCACGTGACGGTTTTTCAAAAGAGTTGAGAGGCGAAGAAACAGTACGGCTTTTCTCTTGTGTGTGCTTGAATGCAATCCAGTTTCTTTTAGCCGTATAGTCTTCTTTTTTTGAAGTCACTAACATTTTCTCCGCCTTTGCCAAGAGACGGCTGCTTTCAAGCTCTTGCCCCAGTAAAATATATGCCACTGCAAGGTTATTATGAACATCACTTTTAACAGGAGCTGATTTTAATGTCTCCTCAAGTATTGATACGGCATCATAGTATTTTTTCTCTATGATATAAGCACATCCAAGACTGTTTTTGGCCTCCTGATAAAAAGGATCTAATTCTGTAGCCTTTTTTAGATTGTCAACAGCAATATTCAGTAGTTTTTTGTATTCGAGATATATTCCCTTAGGAAAACCCCTTGCAACATTTATCGTTTCTGCCCTGCTTTTTATGTCCACCCCGAAAGAAAGGACAAACTGGAAAGTTTCAGGATTTCTTGATAATAGAAATTTATCATAAGCCATACGCAGATATATGGTACCGATGTTTGAATAAACCTCTCTTCCCGGGAAATATGATGCGAATCTTTTTAAAAGGGCAAGGGCATCGTCATAGCGGCCTATGTGATAATTTATTACACCAAGTTGAAACAGGGCTATTCTTTCATAAACCTCTTTTAAACGCATTGATACTGCTGTGACTCTTTTCCGTGATAATAAAACAAGACTGTCAGGAAGGTTGCTGGATGGTGTTTCTTTCTTTGCCCATTCAAGGAAAAAATTTTTATCCTTATAGATTATTTCATCACTGTTGTAACCTGCCAGAGTGGCGTAGATAATGCCGTACTGGTCTGCCTGAAGTTCCTTTGCCAGAATCATGTCAGGATTCTTTGCAACTTCTTCTATGTCATGAAATTTTTGAATGCTTTTACCGTTATCTTTTGCAGTGCGCAGGAATTTATAATGCCAGAAATCCCCCTTGAACTGATGGGCAAGCTCATGACCGGCAACAAACGCAAATCGTGAATCACCTTGTTCAGGTATTTTGTTTTTATAACAGAAATCAAGGCCGTTTTTTGTAATAATTATTGATCCATCAGCAAGAGATTGTGCCCATGGTTTCCCCCCATAATTGACAAAATAAAGCCTTGGTTCTATACCTGCCCGTCTGTCGGCAGCAGCAAGAACCTGATTAAAAACCTTGTGTGCCCTTGTGGATAGCAAACTATCTCCCATATCCCCATATTTATGAAGCCAGAATTCTTTTCTGCCCATGTCTTCCGCTGCAGGAATAGCAGGAGCAAGATCGATGAACAAAAATAAAAAACATAAGGGTAGCCAAATAGATTTAGCGAACAATATGAAAACTGTCCTTAACATAGCTTTTTTAATAATTATCACTGTCCTTTCTTTCAACTTAAAAATGCATTTAAAATAATGCAGATGTTGTGAAAAAAATTATTTTTCGATACCTTAGCATAATTTTAATTAAAATATCCGTGTATATTTTTTGCAAAGTCACTTGCATAATTTAATAAAAAATGCATCGAGTTAAATAAATTTTTGAGCAATGTCTGCATCATTTTCGTTAATGTTATTTCGCAAGAACAAAATCGCCTGTATGTTCAAAATAACGCCCTTCCCGGGTTTTTCCTGCAATTAACCAGCTATATAATCTCTCTTTTTTAATTAAATCCTTGCTTAAAGAAGCAGTTGGCTGATTTATCGTGATTATATCGTGTATTATTTTATTCCCCTCTTTTAAGGAAAATTCATATTCAACTGCCCCTTCCAGCGGTTCCCATTTAAATACAATGTCTTTCCCTTTAAGGGAAATGTCCATAATTTCAACTTCTTTTATTTCATCTGTGCCATTAAAACCAAATGCTAAAGGGATTTCCGAGTCTCTGATAATTAATTTTTCAGAAGATGCAATTGTAATAAATCTGGCTTTACCAGGCATGAAAGTCCAGACCAGTACGGCGATAGCCAGTAGTGCAGCAGCAAAACCGGCAGCAGCCGGAACAGGGAAGGTTAGATCCGGCAAGAAATCCAATATGCGCTGAATGAGCGAGACTTTTGGCTCTTTTACTGTTTTTTCGGCCTTAAGAGCATGTATTGCCTTAAGTTTCCATGATTCGGGTGTTTCAAAAGGCGCTACCCCAAGTTTCAAAGACTTGTGATAGACTGCAGCTCTATCAATACAAAAACCGCAATCTTTTAAATGAGTTGTGATTCTTTCTGATATTTCCGATGGCAACTCTTTTTGGATTAATGCACCGATCTCCCAGTCTTCAGGACAGGAAGAAGTGGCTTTTTCTTGTACAAAAGACTGTCTCAAAGGTTTTTCAACTGATTTTAACCCCATAAAAATAGCATGACACCTTTCACATATGGCAAGATGTCCTTCAATTGCAGTATTTTCCTTATTTTTTAATTGGTTTACTGAATAAGAAATGATTTTATCTAAACTTATATGTTCCATCTTTACCTCTTTTTTATATTTGACGGACAGGGTGTCCGGTTTTAGAAATGTATTTTTAAAATTATATTCCAATCTCCTCAAAAATATACTTTAGATTTTCCATCTTAATTGAACTTCCTTCACTGTACCGCACCTTGAGTTCTTTAAAGACTTCTTTCAGGGCTGAATTGAGTGCATAAAAGATATCCTGCTCTTTCAAACCCGACGTCTCTTTATCAGGGATGAGGATGAGACCAATTTTATTACTAAAATCCAGGATATCTTTTGCTGACATTTGATATTTATATTTAAATTTTAGAATATTTGATTGATGCTTTGGAAGCTTATTTATTGTCTGTTTAAGACATAAAAGGAATTCTTTTATAATAAGTTTCTGATCGATATCAAGCTCTCCTGAAGCAATCGGCATATCCTGAGTATCGGGATCGTTTGCATGAATAGACACAAACTTTGGATCTTCTATTAAATCAATCTGACCTGCCCTGATTAATTCATTGCGGACAATATTGATTTTTTCCCGTGCTTCATCGATAGGGAGATTTAATTGTCTCGCAATCTCATTAAACGATTTCCTGAGTCTTAAATAAATATAGGTTTTCTGGCACATTTCATCGAGTCCCTTAATAACAGATGGCAACCTGTCAATTACGGATTTATTAATAGGCCCTTCCATATTTCCACCTTAACCAGTCTTTGTATGTAGATGGCGAATTAACAATAGACCATATATACGTCTTGAGACTGCAATTATTAATACCTTTATATGACCTTATCTTTTTTTTAAGAAAATCAAAAAACCATATGTATGAATCCATACAATCATCACATTGATCAATACCAGAGAATGTTGACCCCTTTCTTTGTTTTTGAATAATGATCAGAGAACATATTTTTTCTTTAGCAGGGTAGGTACAGTGGCTTTTCATAAGATACCATACCTTTGAGAGAACAAGGTCAGTATAATCGTTAACAAAGATCTTGCAGGCCTTACTGTCGCCGGAACCTACATTATTGGCAAAAAAAATGTCCTCTTTCACCCCATTAGGGAATGCCCCCCTAATATGTGGATATTAAACAAAAAAAGGAAAATCTGAAGATACTAAAATTATAGCAAAAAGAATTAAAAAGTTTACATACATTTTTCTTTAAAAGCTCATATAGTGCCGTACTTCCTCACTTTTGCTCTTCTTTGTATAATAAGAATTATGCAGGAATAATAAAGATTATTTATTTAAGATTATATGATTACATTTGCACTTGTCTCTTTAATTTTTTTATTGGCCGGGTTTATTCAGGGACTTTCCGGGTTCGGTTCAGCCCTGTTAGCCATGCCGCTTCTAACCTTGTTTATTGATGTGAAGACCGCTGTTCCCCTCTGCATGTTGAACAGCTTGCTCATTGCATCATATCTTTCCCTTCAACTGAAAGATTATATGGAACGGGAAAAGATATTACCGCT
>CAYFXR010000237.1:0-27665 GCA_964347155.1 uncultured Nitrospiraceae bacterium
CCTCTCCCCTGGCGGGAGAGGGAAAGGGTGAGGGGGAACAAATTAATCAATCACCCCCACCTTAATCCTCCCCCGTCAAGGGGGAGGAGAATTAAGATGCCCCGCCTTGTAGGCAGGGAGCTTCACTGGAAAAGGAATAAATATGAGTTATTGACTAATGTGTCCATGAAAAGTTACGGTAATACCCATTAGGAACAAATGTGCGTCTCCTATAAATTGTCTTCTTTATCATGCTGCACTTGTTGCGGCATATCAACGTTATGACGTAAAAATGAAAAAGTTTCCCAAAAAGATCCAATTAGTTCTGGATAAGCCGTTTTATACAGGATCCGTACAAAAACTTTATCGTGTCCCGGAATATCCGGAACTTCTCATTAGTGAAACAACAGCAGGAGGATCTGTTTTTGATGTAGGCACCATTTTTAATATCGAAGGCAGTGATATCGGAAGAGCAGGATTTAGACATCTTGTATTTCAGGAACTACAAAATCCAGCAACCTGGATGGACTTGGCTAGTTCACTATACGAGAAAAAAGAAATGTTTCAGAAGGATGAATCTGGGCTAATGAGAAACGTAGTTTCCGAGTTTGGCAAGGAAGGTGCCCCGACTCATCACATAGGAATGATAGATAGAGTTAGCAGAGAAGTTTTTACTAGAGGATTTCCTCTCAATCACAGCAATTTGACACTCATTAAAAAATTTGAAGTAGTAAGACCAGACCTTAAGAAGGCAGCAGGAAAGCATTTTTATGATTACTCGAAATATTATCGTAAAGACCAATATGTCATTCCTCTCGAATATATTGTAAGATTTGGCATAACGAGTGGATCATCTATTTTAAAAAAATATGAAGCTCTCAGCGATTCCAATAAAAAAGATTATTTGGGTGAACTGGGGGTTGACAAGCCGCTTTCCGCATGGACTAAATTAGAAAAACCGATTATTGATATAACCACTAAATATGAACCAGCGGATAGAAATATTAGTTACCAGGAGGCCTCGTTAATATCCGGATTGGATGGAAATGCTTTCTCCAGAACAATAATCATGGCTATTCTTGGAGCATATTTGGTACAGCAGGTCTTTGCGAAAATGGGATTGTTTTTGTGGGATTTAAAGTGGGAAATTGCAAGAGAAGGAGAAACATTGTTTTACGTTGACACGATAGATACAGATTCAGTAAGAGTAACAGTTAATTTTATTCATGGCAATAAATCTTATTTTGTTCATTTTAACAAGCAGTCAATGAGAGATTACTACAAAATAATGCATCCGGATTGGTATAAAGCAGTTAATGAGGCGAAAAAGATTGCCGCGCAATCGGGTCAAGCATTCACAGAGGTATTGTCAGAGGGACAAAAGAAAAAAGAATATCCCTCAACACCAGCGGTAGACAGTCATTTTCTCGATATTCAGAAACGGAAGTTTGCAATGATTCAGTCTTTTATTCAAGAACAAAAACAGAATCTTCAGGAAGAATCAAGACGGATTGCCCAGCTCGAAATAGATTATTACAAGGCGTCAAACAAAATAGGGGAATATGAGGCTCTGAATTCCAAATAGCGAGTCTATGGAAGCATTTCCAAATCCGTGATGATGAATAGCTATACTTTTTTTTGTCATTGTCCGGCTTGACCGGACAATCTAGAAGACACTGAAAATACTGGATTCCCCGATCAAGTCGGGGAATGACGTCTTTTTTTTCTTTTTTTACGAGAAATCATTATCACGGAAAAGGAAATGCTTACCGATTCTATAACAGACTGGAAAGCAGGACACTGCATGCGATATCCTACTGTGGCGGGAATCCAAAGAAAAATGTAATAGTCGAGATTTTGAATATACTATTTATAGGTAAGATAACTTCCTGAAATCGATAGTTTACAACTTCTACAGAAACGTATATATTTGAATTGGAAATCTCTAGTTGCTATATCCGATAAATACGAGCTAAAAAGGAAATGATAAACATAAAAGCTATTGACGAGGCACTGGGGGCACTTCAGACGAAAAAAGACGCATGGGTAGAACTCGGCATAGATGAACGCATTGTCATGCTAGAAGAGATTAACGGGGACATGTTATCGGTAGCAGAACGTTGGGTTGCTGCCAGCGTTCATGAGAAGGGCATTGCTACGAATACATTAGGTGAGGGGGAGGAATGGGGGATGCTAGCGTCAACATTCCGCCAGGTGCGATTGCTACGCCAGTCATTAATCGACATTAAGAAACATATGTATCCCCAAATTAAAGAATACACCTTCCGGCCCGATGATCAGCTAGTGGTGAAGGTATTCCCACAAACTTTATTTGACAGCATATTATTCAGAGGACTTACGGGAGAAGTCTGGATGGAACCGGGGATTAAAGCAGACGAAGCTATCAAAACACAGGCCCGTGTATATCATGGCAAGAGGCATAAAGGAAAAATTGTAGTCGTGCTTGGCGCAGGGAATGCCTCATGCCTTATTCCTGGTGATTTTCTGTATAAGTTATTCGTCGAAGACATGGTTGTCATTTTAAAAATCAATCCGGTAAACACCTATCTTGTCCCTCTGTTAGAAGAAGGGTTTAGGGTCTTAGTACAAATGGACTTTTTACGCATTGTCCACGGCGGTGCAGAAGAAGGAGCATATCTATGTAATCACCCCGCAGTTGATGAAATCCATATTACGGGTTCGGATAAAACCTTCGAGGCAATCATCTTTGGATCAGGATCTGAAGGCTTAAGACGTAAAAACGAGCGCAGCCCATTAATAACAAAAAGATTCACAGCCGAGCTAGGAAATATCACTCCTGTTATTGTTGTGCCCGGTCCATGGAACGACAATGACGTGATGGAACAGGCGGTAGAACTTGTATCGTGGCTTGCATGTAATGCTGGCTTCAACTGTCATACGCCCCGTGTGATCATCCAACATAAGAACTGGAGAAAACGAAATACACTAATCGAGGCAATCGGGAATGTAATGTCTAATATTGATACGCGCAAAAATTACTATCCGGGTGCGAAAGAACGCCATGCAGCATTTGTCGCTGCACACTCTGATGCTAAGCAATTTGGCGATGCGGTCGGAGATCACATCCCCTGGACTTTCATCACAGATGTTGACCCGAATAGCAAAGAAGACATCTGTTTTAACACTGAAGCATTTTGCAGCATCTTTTGCGAGACAGCTATTGAGGCACCAAGCGTGCCCGATTTTATAGACCGAGCGGTTAATTTTGCCAACGAAACGCTATGGGGAACCCTTTATGCGGCAATCATTATTCACCCAAGATCTCTTGATGACGCGCAGGTCGCTGCAGCTTTAGACCGTGCAATTGCCAGCCTAGGCTATGGCATGATCGGAGTTAACCTGAGAGCCGAATATGTGTATTGCCTTATGCTGAGCCCATGGGGTGGTTTCCCAGGGAGCGATATTTATGATGTGCAATCGGGCATCGGTTTTACGAACAACGTGCTGATGTTTGATCAGCCACAAAAATCTGTTTTTCGCGGACCTTTCAGAAAGGGACCTAATCCAACAACTGTTAACTCAAAGCGATCTCAAGAGTTCTTTAAGAAATTGGCTTACTTCGAGGCTTACCCATCAACATGGAAACGACTTGGCTTGTTGTGGACCGCGTTGCGATCCTGAAGAAGGGATATTATAAAAGAGGAGTTATGTTCAAGATGGGTGCATTATTCGCAAGCAGTTAGCTCTATTTCAATTTGTAATCATTAATTTTCTTTACGTTAATTAATCTTTTATGAAAATGCTTTGGAATAAAATTGCTCATATCGGGGTAGATGAGAAGGTAGACCCTTCAGAGATCAAATATATTACTCTCTTGAACAATCTTGCTGTAATATCTTTTCTGCTCGGCTTCGGATTTTTACCTCTATTTATTAGATACTTTCATGAATCAAGGATTTTCTTTTTTATATGGATAATTGCAGCACCATCATGTTTCTTTGTTTTATTGTTTAACTATTTTAAATTGCACATGATAGCAAGGGTCTTTTTTAATATGTTTTATGCCTCAGTTTTTCTAACGGCTTCAATTCTAGGTAGTAAGGAAAGTTCTATACATTATCTTTTAACATTGGTCATTATTGCTGCCTTTTTTATTTATCCGCCAAATAGAAGAAAATTCATGTACGTAATAGTTTTTTTTGCTTTCGGTAGTTTTGTAGGTTTAGAATTTTGGTTTTTAAAACATGGAGGTATTTTAACTTTAAGTTCAGAATTTTTTAAAGAATCGTCGTTTACTGTAAATATTATAGTGATTGCCTATATTTTCGGCTTTATATTTTATATCTATACAATTTATTTACGTGCAGAAAAAACATCAGAAAGCTTGTTGCATAACATTTTGCCGATATCAATAGCGAATCGCCTGAAATTAAAACAAAAGACAATTGCAGATGGTTTTAAAGACTGCTCGGTGCTTTTTGCTGATATTGCCGGATTCACGAAATTTTCAGAAAAAATACCTCCTGAAAATCTCGTTGATTTACTCAATCGAATCTTCACAGAATTTGATAAATTGGTTGATAAATATGGTCTTGAAAAAATAAAAACTATTGGTGACGCTTATATGGTAGTAGCAGGACTTCCAGAACAACGTGAAGACCACGCAGAGGCTATCGCCAATTTTGCACTTGATATGAATGATATGTTAACAGGACTTGCTAATATCACTGGCGAAATACTAAAACTCCGTATTGGAATTAATTCAGGTCCAGTCGTAGCTGGTGTTATTGGGCAAAAGAAGTTTATATATGACCTCTGGGGTGATACTGTTAATACTGCGTCACGTATGGAGTCTCACGGTGTTCCTGGGGAAATTCAAGTAACTAAAAATACTTATGAATTGCTTAAGAGCAAGTATAATTTTTTGGAAAGAGGAAAAATAGAAATTAAAGGTAAGGGTCAAATGCAAGTGTATCTTCTAAAAGGGAGAGCAAATTAGCAAATTTTGCTCATTAATGATTTTGAGCATTTCATTTTTCCCTTGTTACTATGATTTATATCATAGTAGTCCCATCAGATTAGATGTATTTTATCAAAATATATCCTTATCTATGATGATTACCATAAAGAGAAATGAATAAGGCATAAGGATATCAATATTCTTTCAAGTACTGTGAAGGAGTGAGATATGAACAGAAGAAACTTCATAAAGGGAGCTGTATTGACAGCAGCCACTTTGGCATCAGGAAAGTCATTTGCTAATGAATATAAAAAGATTAAGGAAAAGGAGCTTCTACGACTCAAGAACATAGAAAATCCATCTGTTCTTGAACAAAAACATGTCCCTGGTATTGAGGCACCTAACAAGGTATCTCCAAACGATTGGTTTGATGTGAAAGTAAAAGTAGGATTTTTGAAAGAGCATCCATCTACACCTGAGCACTGGATAACCATGATAAAACTTCTTGTTGATGGTGAAGCAGTTGCCAAAAATAAATTTAAAGTAGGGGGTGTATCTCCCTCCTCTACTAGGTTCAGGGTAAGGTTGGAGAAGACATCTACAATAGAAGCTGTTGAAAACTGTAATTTGCATGGAATGTGGATAAGTGATCCGGTAAGAATAAAGGTTTCGTAGATAAGCCCTGTATTTTTTAGTAACTATTTAAAATTATTTAAAGCTGACTCGTCCTTGCATTTTTCGTTGGATCCTCACTCGCTCTTGCCTCAAGCCAAGCGGTACTGGTGATTAACGCCATCAATGATAAACCTGGACCAGTAGACGTTGTCGTAAATGGCTGGGAAGTGAGAGGGAACCTGACAATTGATACGATACTTTCCTGGGATGCTGATGATAATTCTTTTTCCGATCAGACTGTTGAAATCCCCAAGACAACTCGAATCTTACGCTTGACCTTTATTAACGATTTTTTTATACCAGGCAATCCCGATACGGACAGAAACGCATTTATTGACTATTTCATGGTGAATAACGTTCTCTACGAGGCTGAGGATTTTGATCGGACGGGAGGAATAGACCCTGTCTTTCCTGGATGTGGTGTTGCTATCATTGCACAAACTGATGTGGCAGATTGTGGCAACGAAGGGGACTGGGTTGAATACGATCTGCATCCAGGCAATCCTGTAGGTCCATCTGATGGCCCCGGGAAGCGAGTAGGCCCCAAACCATAGATGTATATAGATACTTCCTAATCACATGGAAAACTGAATGGGGTTTGGTTATTCCAAGCCCTTTTTTCTTTCTTTTAAAAGTAAATCAACAATTTTTCGAGCTAACAAATATCACTCTTTATGGATGTAATCCTGAACGAATAGCAGGCTGGGAAATATTATTTACTTATCTCATAAAAGAAGGAGGGCCTATCGGGGGCTTGACAAACAAATCTACATAGCAGGTGTTATTGATAGGCGCGCTATCAGCCTAAACCTGAGCATTACTGCAAGTACTCTTCATCTGGCAATTTATAAATAAAAAAAATTTATTTTGCCCTGCCGCTCAAGTATAAAGGCCAGGTATTCTCTACTTAAACACTCTCTTAAATATATAGTTCACATTTTTTGTATAGTAATGTAAGTCAAACATCTGGTCAATCTCTTCAAGAGAAAGATATTTTTTTATCAACCTGTCTTTTTTCAACAATTCTTTGAAAGGCCTCCTCTGTTCCCAGCTTTGCATGGCGTTTTTTTGAACAAGACGGTATGCGTTTTCCCGGCTTAATCCTTTTTCTGTAAGCTTAAGGAGTACACGCTGGGAACAGAACAGTCCGTGGCTTTTGTTGATATTTTCAATCATTTTTTCAGGATAAACCTGAATGCCTTTTAGGATACCTGTTAGTCTTACCAGCATGTAATTGATAAGTATCGTGCTGTCCGGAATTATGATCCTTTCCACGGATGAATGGCTGATATCACGTTCATGCCATAATGGAATGTTTTCCATAGCAGCCATTGCGTTTGTTCGTACAACTCTTGAAAGCCCGCTCAGGTTCTCACAGCCGACAGGATTTCGTTTGTGAGGCATAGCAGAGGAGCCCTTCTGTCCCCTTTCAAACGGTTCCTCTGCTTCGAGAACTTCCGTCCTTTGCAGATGCCGGATTTCAACAGCTATTTTTTCAATTGTGCTGGCTATAAGAGCAAGAGAGGTCATGTATTCTGCGTGCCTATCCCGCTGTATTACCTGTGTGGCAACCGGGGCCGGTTTCAAACCGAGCTTTTTGCATACATACTTTTCAATGGAAGGTGGAATACTTGAAAATGTCCCTACAGGCCCTGAGATCTGTCCATAACTGATCGTTTCTCTTGCAGCTTCCATACGATAAAGATTTCGTTTCATTTCTTCATGCCAGAGAGCAAACGTAAGTCCGAATGTAGTGGGTTCTGCATGAATGCCGTGACTTCTGCCCATTTGTAACGTATTTTTGTATTTATAGGCATTGGTTTTTAAAACCTTCTGTAAGGCTTTTATATCATTGATTATGATGTCTGCCGCCTCTCGCATAAGCAATGCCAGGGCAGTGTCAATTATATCAGATGATGTAAGGCCTTTATGAATGTAGCGGGCATGCTGTCCCACATTTTCAGCAACGGATGTTAAGAAAGCTAAGACGTCATGCTTGACGGTTTTTTCTATTTTATCAATCCTTTTAATGTTAAACTTTGCACGCTTTTTAATTGTGGCAAGGCTGTTACGAGGAATTTCACCGAGTTTTGCCCTTGCCTCACAAGCCGCAATCTCTATATCAAGCCATTTCTGAAATTTATTTGCAGGCTCCCATATCTTTGCCATTTCAGGTCTTGTATATCGTGGTATCAAAACGTCCTCCGCATTTTCGTCATTCCCGCAGTTCTCAAGCAGGAATCTATGTGTTTAGCTTTTTATCCCGAAATTCCCCGATCATGCCTGGGAATGACAGCACAATAACATATCACATAATACATTATTTTACATTTATCAATAGATCTTCTGCGTTAATACTATATCATAAGATACCCGTTTTGTTTATCCCCAAGAATGCAGAGTCGATTCGACCTCAAAAACATTGATTGTTGTTATTCGTATCCGGGAACCATAATCCGTGAAGACAATATGAATTACGGACAACGGATTATTAAGGTTATAGACAGTTTAACCCAAAAAATGCAGTTACATAATGCAGGGATTGTGAAAGAAATTATTTGTCGATACATTAGACGCAATATTAATTGATCGAGTGTGAATACTTTTATTCAAAGCCATATGCATAATGTAATAATTAATTTATCGAGTTAAATAATCTATTGAGCAATGTCTGCATTGTTTGGGTTAAAGGGGCTTTTCTTTGTGGGAGGATGTTACGGATATTTCATGTGCAATTTTATCTAAAATTCCATTTATGAAGGGAGCGGAGTCCTCTGTAGAATATTTCTTGGCAATTTCAATCGCTTCATTTATAACAACCGATGGAGGGATATCCATTCTGTACAAAAGTTCATAAGTGGCAGCTCGCAGGATATTTTTATCAATAACTGCCATTCTGTCAAGCGACCAGTGTTCTGCAGCTTTTTTAATTGTCTCATCTATTTGATTGAGGTTTTCCCGTGTGGTCTTGACGATGTTGGAGGTAAATGCTTTTACATCGTTATCTTCGTCATTACCCTCCCAGAATTCATTTAACAACTCGTCGTTTAATTCCCTGCCTGTTAGATCAAGCTGAAAAAGAATTTGCAAGGCGTATTCTCTTGATCGTCTTCGTTTCATACAACGGCATTGAGTAATGAGCTCATAACTTTTTGAGAAGCTGTGCCATCTCAATTGCCACTAATGCAGCATCCCATCCCTTGTTACCGCTTTTTGATCCGGCCCGTTCAACCGCCTGTTCAATAGTATCCGTAGTCAGGATACCGAACGCAATTGGAACGCCTGTCTCTAAGGAAGCAGTGGCAATTCCTTTTGCTGCTTCTGAGGCAATATATTCAAAGTGTGGGGTAGCCCCCCTGATAATTGTTCCCAAACAAATAATAGCATCATAAGATTTTTTTTCAGCAATTTTCTTTGCTGTGAGAGGAATCTCAAAAGAGCCTGGTACTTTTATTATATCTATATTCTGCTCCGAAGCGCCGTGTCTTAAAAGGGCGTCTACTGCACCATCAAGGAGCTTGTTCGTGATAAATTCATTAAAACGACTGACAACTATTGAGAATTTAAGGGCCTTTGCCTGAAGTTCTCCCTCATATTTTTTCATAAAATCCTCCCGCTCTCAATTATTAGCTGCATCCAGCCATTTTACACATCTTAGACATGATTGAGCATATGTCCAAGTTTTTTCTTTTTAATCGAAAGATAATTAATATTTTTATCGTGAGGCCTTATCTCAACAGGTACCCTTTCAACAATACGTAAACCATAACCTTCAAGACCGATCAGCTTTTTAGGATTATTCGTCATTAAACGCATCTTCCTGACGCCGAGATTAACGAGTATCTGGGCACCTATACCATAGTCTCTTAAATCCGGTTTAAATCCAAGTTTGACATTCGCTTCGACAGTATCCAGTCCTTGATCTTGAAGTGAATAGGCCTTTAGTTTGTTAACAAGCCCTATTCCCCTGCCTTCCTGCCTCATATAGAGAATCACGCCTTTGCCTTCTTTTCTTATAATGGCCATGGCCTTATGAATCTGATCTCCACAATCACATCTTTTTGACCCAAGGACATCACCGGTAAGACACTCGGAATGAACCCTGACAAGCACTTCATCATCAGGCGAAATATCACCTTTAACCAAAGCAATATTGACATTGTCGTCAACCTGGTTTCCAAAGACAACGGCCGTAAAGTCACCGCCATACGTAGTAGGTAGTTTTGTAGATGCCAGTCTTTTAACAAGACATTGATTGCGCATTCGGAATTGAATCAGGTCCTTAATGGTTACCATTTTTAATCTGTGTTTCCGGGCAAACTTTGCAAGTTGAGGGACTCGCGCCATTGTTCCGTCATCGTTCATTATCTCGCATATAACGCCGGCAGGATACAGTCCGGCTAACCTTGCCAGATCAACAGAGCCCTCGGTCTGTCCCGCGCGTTTAAGTACGCCGCCAGGTTGTGCCCTTAAAGGAAAAACATGACCGGGCCTTACGATATCTTCAGGTTTAGTTTTAGGATGTATTGCCGTTTTGATAGTTTTTGCTCTGTCAGCAGCTGAAATGCCGGTTGTTACTCCCTTTCTTGCCTCAATGGAAATGGTAAAAGCGGTGCCAAAACGGGACATGTTTATATCAGCCATCAGCGGAAGCTTGAGTTTATCTACTCTCTCGGGGGTTAATGACAGGCAGATGAGCCCCCTTCCGAATTTGGCCATAAAATTTATTGCTTCAGGCGTAACTTTTTCAGCAGCAATCGCAAGATCTCCCTCATTTTCCCTGTCTTCATCATCAATGAGGATAACCATCTTTCCTTCCCTGAAATCCTCAAGGGCCTCTTCGATCGTATTGAATCTCCATTTTTGTCTTGATTTGGATGTTTTTGCTTTGATGTGCTTTTTACTCATTTGTAAAACCCTTCTCTTCCAATAATGCCATCAGGGTGGTATCGCGGTCTTTTTTTAATAAAAACTTTTCAACATATTTACCGATAATGTCCGCTTCAAGATTAACCTTGTCACCCATACCCTTGCCACCAATATTTGTAGCAGCTAGCGTGTGGGGGATAATTGCCACGCTAAAGGACCTGCTATCAAGGTCTATAACCGTTAAACTTATACCGTCAACTGCGATAGAACCCTTTTTCACAATATATTTTAATATTTCTGGAGAACATTCAAAAGTATAAAAAGTATATTCACCAACTTGTTTCTTATCTGAAATGATCCCTGTACCATCTATATGTCCGGTTACAATATGTCCGCCGAGACGGTCAGATAATCTCAATGCCCGCTCAAGGTTTACGTGCTCTCTAACCTTTAGTTCCCCGAGATTTGTGCTCCGAATTGTCTCCGGGGATACGTCGAAAACAATGTCCCGGGTAGGAGATGTTATTTCAGCAACGGTGAGACAAACCCCGTTAACGGAAATGCTGTCGCCTTTCAGTAGTTCAAAATTAGATAATGGCTTTACAGATAATCTTATGCCATTTCCAGTGGTTTTAACTAAAGCGATTTTTCCCAATGTTTCAACAAGCCCGGTAAACATAACAATTTAATACATGGTATCAGTTATAATTCATACATAAAAAAATAATTTATAACGTCAATGAATCAGTTTCCCTATCCTGTTCCAACGCACTTTGTTTGCCCATGTATCCTCTTTGTTCCAAGACCAGTACAGTATAAAGGCTTTACCCTTTATTTCATCCATACTGACAACTCCCCAGAAGCGGCTGTCGTAACTCTGATCACGATTGTCTCCCATAACAAAAAAGCTTCCGCGGGGGACAATAAAAGGGCCAATATTGTCTCTTTGACTATTTTCTATTCTGTCGTCCCTGTGAACTATATATGGTTCATTGAGTTGAATATTATTAACATATAATTTTTTGTTTTTAATCTCTATCTTATCCCCTCCAACCCCGACAACCCGTTTTATAAAATCCCTGCAATCATCTTTAAACAGATAAAAAGGATTTCCGCTGTTAAAAGCATTTCCAACTCTTGCGGAAATATTTTTAAAGAAACTCGTACATTCCCCGATTTCCTTGTTTTTAGGGAATGAAAAGACGATGATGTCTTCTCTTTTAGGCTGATTGAAAATTAATACCCTGCTTTCTGTAAAAGGTATGTGGGTTCCATAAATGAATTTATTTACCAATATATGGTCACCTACCAGCAATGAGGGTATCATGGAGCCGGAAGGTATCTTAAATGCCTGCACGATAAATGTTCGTATCAAAAGAGCCAATAATACGGCTATAATAATTGCTTCCGCATATTCCCGGATCTTTGACTTTCTTACAGATTGAGATTTCTTTGCTGCCAAATTTATTTTACTCCGTATCAATCTTTCAACAGGGTATTTATGGAAAATGAACTTGAATACCCCGCTTTGTAAACAGGGATGAACAGTTCTCCTTTCAGATCTCCCCTTTCGAAAAGGGGGATTTTATAATTATAGCTTTTACAAATCCCCCCTCACCCCCCTTTACTAAAGGGGGGAATATATGTTGAATAGTCGTTAATAAAATATTTTCCTTTTTGAAGCCCCGTCTTGTAGGCGGGGAGCTTCGCTGGATTAAAGAATTCCAGAGTTGCGATTCCCTGTATCCAAAAAATTTAATAATCAATAGATGTATAATCATTTCATAAATCTTTAGTGTATCATAAAAGTTCCATAAAATCTCATTTAAAAGGAATTTGTATATTGCTTAACCCACATAATGCAGACATTGCTCAAGAAATTATTTAACTCGATAAATTTATTATTAAATTGTGCGTATGGCATTGAATACAAGTATTCACATTCGATTAATTTATATTGCGTTTAAGGTATCGAAAAATAATTTCTTTCACAAAGCCTGCATTATGTGAAATGCATTTTTAGGGGTAACGCAATCCCTATAGATTCTTCAGGTAGTTTTTTGCTCTGTCAGATTTTGTAAGAACGTTGTATTCAGACATGAACTTAGGGGGAGGTCTGATGAGAAGTTCCAGGATTCGTTGAGGATGTTTTTTTAAACAGAAGACCAGCGGCGCCTATCGAGCCGGCATCGTTTGTCAAGGCGCTTTTCAGTATCTTAACCTTGCCGGAAAGAGGTTTAAAAGCCCGTTTTGAGACTTCTTTTTTTGTCTCTTCAATGAACATATCCCATGCACCGATAAGTCCGCCGCCTATGATAACAGCCTCAAGGCTTAAAATATTTACGAGATTCGCTATACCAATACCGAGAAAATGGCCTACTTCCCTGAAGACTTCTCTGCTAAGGTTGTCACCATCAAGTGCAGTTTTATAAATAACCTGGGGAGTTATTTTATAGAAATTTCCGTCACAGCATTTTGCCAACAAGCTTTCCGATCCCTTTTCTAACGAAGATATAACTCGGTCTACAATGGCTCGGCCAGATGCATAAGATTCAAGACACCCGTAACTTCCGCAGGTACAATACCGTCCGCTTGGTACGATGGTCATATGTCCTATTTCGGATGGCCCCTCATAAAGTTCGCCATGATAAATCATTCCTCCTCCCAGGCCAGTGCCCAAAGTAAGTAAAACAAAATTGTCAAAGTCCTTTCCTGCACCAACCCATTTTTCACCATAGGCATACGTGTTTGCGTCATTTTCTAATACAACAGGTAACGAGAACGCTTTTTCAAATTTTTCCTTTATCGGCAGCCCGTTAATGGCAGAAATATTCGGGGACTCTATTACCGTTCCGTTTTCCCTGTCTATAATCCCCGCTACGCCAAGACCGATACCGACAAGGTTGGTTGTACCTGATACAGCGGAGATGAATTTTTTTGTGGAATGATCGTTTAAAAACTCTTTCAAGTTCTTAACTAAATAATCATCGATTTTATCCGTGCTTTCTTTTGAAGGAGAATGAGTGGGTCTTTTTTGGCTGCTAAGTACGTCTCCGCCTTCGGATACGAGGACAAATTTTGTGTTTGTACCACCAATATCTATTCCAATAGCAATTTTCATAAGCTTTTCTCCTAAAGGCAAAATGGAGATGGTTTACTATAAAGCAACGTTAATTTTATCACAATTACAAAACTTTGTGTAAAGCATATAGAGTTGTGGTAATTTATGAAAAAACTCGCTAAAATTCAATTACGGAAAAACAATAGCGAGCTCGCAATATTTGTGTTCCTAAAATATTTTTTACCCTTGTTTTCAAATTTAGGTTGATAATATATAATTTGTCCAATATAGCATTGATCAGCAGGCTGAACCCCTCGAAAACAGCATTGATCAACGGTTTCGCAATTCTGTTTTCTCGGCATTCAGCCTGCTGTTTGCCATTGTTTTGGACAGCAGTGATAATAAAAATAAAATGCTAATTGTATACAAGGAGGAGGGGTGAATACATTAATAAAACCAAATCAGGCATATTTTCTATTCAGGAGAGGACTATTCATCCAGATTATTTCGCGGATTTTTCTTTGCCTCTGCATACTATTATTGTTGATTATTGCTGGTTGTACTAAAAAAGCAGAAGAGAAGAAAACTAAAATTCATTTCGTTACCTGGAAGCCGAATATCCCAGAGGCATGGGAAGAAGTGTTTAAAATTTTTAAGACAGAGTATCCGGATATCGACATAGAAAGAGAAATGGGCCCTCATTCCTCTACTGCCTTCCATGATATGCTGACACAAAAACTTAAAAACAAGAGCGAGGATGTTGATGTGTTTTTGATGGATGTGATCTGGCCTCCTGAATTTGCAGCAGCAGGGTGGGCAATGCCACTTGATGACGTTTTCCACCTTTCTGAACAGGAACATTTTTTAAGCGGCACAATATTAGCGAATACATTCAAAGGCAAGATCTATGGCGTTCCTCTTTTTATTGACAGCGGCATTCTTTATTATCGTAAAGACCTGCTCGAAAAATACGGATTTACTCCACCAAAGACGTGGCAGGAAATGGTTGAGCAGGCAAAAGTTATTATTGCACAAGAGGCGGTAAAAGGAAGGGAGTTAAACGGGTTCTCAGGACAGTTTAAACAGTATGAGGGGCTGGTTTGCGATATGATGGAATATATTTTAGGCAATGGGGGGGAGATTCTGAATTCGGAGAAAGGACGATCCGGGCTTGCTGAAAAACCAGCAATTGAGGCAGTCAGATTTGTTCGCGAAAACATTATTGGCAATATTGCGCCTGTCGGGGTTCTCACATATCAGGAGCCGGAGTCTCTTGATATTTTTATCCAGGGGAAGGCGATATTTCACAGAAACTGGCCTTACGCATGGGAAGTCTCAAACAATCCCGAACGTTCGAAAATAGTTGGTAAAGTAGGTATTTCAAGGCTCCCCCATTTTCAGGGGAATAAAAGTTACTCCACTTTAGGGGGTTGGCAGGTTGGTGTAAGCCGCTATTCAAGGAAGAAAGAAACTGCATGGATATTTGTAAAATTTTTAACCAGTGAAAAGATTCAGAAGCTCCTTGCACTGAAGGCCGGACGGGCTCCAACGAGAAAATCGCTGTATGAAGATACTGAAATTCTACAATCATATCCACATTTTTCAGCCATGAAGGAGGTTTTTTTAACCGCTTACCCAAGACCAAGAACCCCTCTTTACCCTTCTGTATCAAATGTATTGCAACGGTATTTCAGCAAGGCGATATCGTCTCCCAATATAAATTTGGAAAAAGAGGCACGAGCTGCTTCAGAAGAAATAGAGAAGATCATAGCAATGGAGAAAAGAGGGAAGTAATTTTTTTTAAACTCCCCTCCCTCTCACTATAGGGGAGAGGAAAGTTATTAATGCTATACAAAAACGAATGAAACTTTCCCTTATTGCACATGAACGGATATTTGCTGTCTCCCTGTTAATCCCTTGTTTTTTATTCGTTGTCATCTTTGCCTTCTACCCGATTTTTTACTCTTTCTATCTCAGCTTGCATAAGATAATCCTGGGTCTCCCATCTCTTGGACAGCCTTTTGTCGGGCTCGAAAATTACAAAGAGTTAATGCAGGACAAGATCGCGCTCCATTCTTTATTAAACACTCTTCTTTTTGTATTCACAACTACTTTTTTTGAAATACTGTTTGGATTAATTATTGCGATCGTCATAAATATGTATTTTAAAGGGAGAGGGCTCGTAAGGGCTGCGATACTTGTGCCATGGGCAATTCCGACGGTCGTATCATCGCAAATGTGGAGATTTATCTTTAATGATAACTATGGTTTGCTCAACTTTATTTTATTTGGCACTGACACATCTACATATGCAGCATGGCTTGCCGATCCTGCTACTGCTTTTGCAGCAATAGTCGTTGCTGATGTATGGAAGACCTCTTCATTTGCAGGACTCCTCATATTGGCAGGATTGCAGATCATACCTGATGAGCTTTATGAGGCTGCGAAAATAGACGGTGCTTCTGCGTGGCAGCAGTTCAGGAAAATAACCTTGCCGCTGATAAAGCCTGCCTTGCTTGTCGCTCTTTTATTTAGAACAATGGATGCCTTCAGGGTATTTGACCTTGTTTTTGTCATGACGCAGGGAGGGCCGGCGGATTCTACCAATGTGCTGCAATTTTATGGATATAAAAAGATATTTGCAGAAGGACTGATGGGTTATGGTTCCACAATATCCGTATTGGTGTTTTTCGTAACTTTTGTGATATCGATTTTTTATATAAAAGTAATCGGGACACGATTGTTTCAGGAGAAAGGATGAAACGCTTTTTATTTTACATAACAACATTCATAATCGTTTTCTTCAGCCTTCTTCCGTTTGTCTGGTTTGTAAGTACATCTCTGAAGACTCCCTTGGAAGTTACAGCAATACCGCCAATCCTTATTCCGTCAGGAACAATGTATTCTTATCAGTCTGCGATTGAAGAATATAGACTCCTGCACTTCGTCAAAAACAGTATAATAGTAGCCGGCGCAACAACCATTGTTACTCTTGGCATTTCAATTATTGCGGGATACACGCTGGCGCGCCTCAGGCTTAAATATAAAGGCCTCATTATGGGAAGCCTTCTTATCGTGTCCATGTTCCCTCAAATATCAATAGCAGGTCCTGTGTGGAAAATATTGCAATCGTTGGGTTGGTTAAACAGCTATCAGGGATTGATTATTCCATATGTGACCCTTACACTTCCTTTAGGGGTCTGGATACTGGCAAGTTTTTTCAGGGAACTTCCTGAAGAACTGGAAGATGCGGCACGAATAGACGGATGCGGTTACTGGCAGACTCTTTTCAAAATCATGGTACCCCTTGCTGCGCCGGGAGTGTTTACTGCTGCAATACTTGTATTTATTTATGCATGGAATGAATTCTTTTTTGCACTGCTTATCATGACACAGAAAACGTTTCAAACTCTTCCCGTTGGTATCGCGTTGTTTCAGGGACAGTATACACTGCCCTGGGGCGAAATCGCTGCCGCTTCAACGGTAGCCACAGTTCCCCTTGTGCTCCTTGTTTTTTTATTTCAAAAGAGAATTGTGAGGGGACTTTCAGCAGGGGCAGTGAAGTAGGTTGGGACCATTACGGCTCTTGACGATATTCTAATGCGCCGCAACACCCTCTTTCTTTTTTGTCGTTTTTTTGCTGAAAACGAGCATGTCTCCTTTCCTGTCGACCTCTATGACATCATCGGTCCTGAACGTCCCTTCAAGGAGTTTTGTAGCGAGTGGGTTCAGGATCTCCTTCTGAATCGCCCTCTTAAGCGGTCGTGCTCCATAAAGAGAGTCATATCCTATTTCTGCGAGAAAGGCCTTTGTCCTGTCAGTGAGCACAAGATCAACGTGTTTGTCTTTTAAAAAGTGCTTCATTCGATTAATTTGAATGTCAACTATCTTCATGAGCAGATCTTTATTAAGGGAATGGAAGATTATTATCTCATCAACCCTGTTTAAAAACTCGGGCTTGAAGAAGGCCTTGAGATCCTCCATTACGCCTTTACTTATCTGCTCTTCTTCTGTCCATTCAGTAAGCATCTCCTGAATATGCTGGCTTCCGATGTTTGAGGTCATAATGACAACCGTATTCCTGAAATCAACGGTTCTACCGTGTCCGTCCGTGAGTCTTCCGTCATCAAGAAGCTGAAGAAGCACATTAAAAACTTCTTGATGTGCTTTTTCGACTTCGTCAAAGAGAATAACAGCATACGGTCTTCTCCTTACTGCCTCGGTTAACTGGCCCCCTTCTTCATAGCCGACATATCCCGGTGGTGCCCCGATCAGCCTTGATACAGTGTGCCGCTCCTGGTATTCAGACATATCGATCCTTACCATTGCGTCTTCTTCGTCAAACAGGAATTCTGCAAGCGCCCTTGCAAGCTCGGTTTTTCCGACACCAGTAGGGCCGAGGAAAATAAAAGATCCAATCGGCCTGTTCGGATCCTGTATACCGGCTCGAGCCCTTCTTACGGCATCTGAAACCGCCTTTATTGCTTCATCCTGTCCTACTACACGGAATCTTAGCCGTTCTTCCATTTTCAGAAGTTTTTTGACTTCTCCTTCCAGCATTTTACTTACAGGTATCCCTGTCCACTTTGAGACAATCTCGGCTATATCTTCTTCATCAACTTCTTCTTTCAGCATTCTGCTTGTGCTTTCTTGCTGCATCAGTTTTGCATTTTCTTCCTCGAATTCTTTTTGCAGAGCAAGGATTTTTCCGTATTTTAATTCAGCAGCCTTGTTCAGGTCCCCTTCTCTTTCTGCCTTTTCCGCTTCAATCTTTGCACGCTCGAGATCTTCTTTAATTGAACTTATTTTCCCTATGGCTTCTTTTTCCCTTAACCATTGAGACATTAAAACGTCTCTTTTTTCTGTAAGTTTTGCAATCTCTTCTTTGATACGGGCAAGCCGTTCCTTTGAAGCCTCATCTTTTTCTTTCATTACTGCCTGTTTTTCAATCTCGTGCTGCCTGAGCTTCCTTTCAAGCTCATCAAGTTCTGTAGGCATGCTGTCCATCTCCATTTTCAGTTTCGACGCTGCCTCGTCAATAAGGTCTATAGCCTTGTCAGGCAGGAATCTGTCGGAAATGTACCGGTTACTTAAGACTGCAGCAGATACAATTGCCGAGTCTTTTATCCTTACACCATGGTGAACCTCATAACGCTCTTTCAACCCGCGCAGTATTGATATGGTATCTTCGACATTAGGTTCCTGTATATAAACAGGCTGGAATCTTCTCTCAAGGGCAGGGTCTTTTTCTATGTGTTTTCTGTACTCTGAGAGAGTGGTTGCCCCTACACACCTGAGGTCACCCCTTGCAAGGGCAGGTTTCAGCATGTTGGATGCATCTATTGCCCCTTCGGCGGCACCGGCGCCGACTACTGTATGGAGTTCGTCAATAAAAAGGATGACATTGCCCTGCGCCTCTTCTATTTCTTTTAGAACTGCCTTGAGCCTGTCTTCGAATTCTCCTCTATATTTTGCCCCCGCAACAAGGGCTCCCATATCAAGAGCAACAACCCTCTTGTCCTTAAGACTCTGAGGGACATCGCCGGAAGTGATCCTTTGTGCAAGTCCTTCTGCAATAGCAGTTTTTCCTACTCCCGGTTCACCGATTACCACAGGATTGTTTTTCGTTCTTCGCGAAAGCACCTGAATAACCCTTCTTATCTCTTCATCCCTTCCAATGACCGGGTCAAGCTTACCTTTTCTGGCGAGCTCTGTTAAGTCACGTGCGTATCTTTTCAGTGCCTGATATTTATCCTCAGGTGTAGGGTCAGTGACACGCTGTGATCCCCTTATCTCACGCATTGCTGAAAGGACCTTGTCATCCGTAATGCCGAGGGTCTTAAGGGTTTTTTCCAATTTGTTTTTTGTTTTGATAATTCCAAGAAGAAGGTGTTCTACACTCACAAAATCATCCTTGAGGTGCTCGGCTTCTTTAAACGCCGCTTCAAAGACATTCTTCAATTCTTGAGTAATATAGAGCTGTCCAACAGGTGAGGGACCGAGAACCTTGGGCATTTTCTCTATCTCTGTTTCGATGTCTTTCTTTAAAGAAGCAACATCTACACCAAGTGTTTTGATTATTTCAAGAGCAATGCCTTCCTCCAGTAAAATATATAAAAGGTGTTCTACATCAACCTGCTGGTTTCCCTTTTTTTGAGCAAGTTCTTGGGCCTTTTGAATAGCCTCCTGACTTTTCGTTGTAAATTTATCTGCTCTCATAGTTTCCTCCTCAAATTGAACTATTCTTCTTCAAATACTTCTCTGATTCTTTTCCTGAATTCTTTTCTTATATCACCTTCAAGATAGCTCATCATCTCTTCCATCTCTCTCTGCAGGGCTTCAAATCTCCGTCTCATTCTGAGAATAATGTCGACTCCCGCCCGGTTTACACCAAGTTCCTTCGTAAGATTTAATATCATTCTTATACGTTCCATATCTTCCTGTGAGTAAAGCCGTGCTCCACCAACTCTCTGTGGATGAAGAAGCCCTTCTCTTTCATATAATCTCAGGGTCTGCGGATGAATATTAAACATCTCGCACACTACGCTAATCATAAATAAAGGTCGTTTTTTATTATCCATAGCTAGCCTCGTGCAACATAGTTCAAAATAGTTTAAAGGTAGTTCAACAGTTGATCTTAAATCACTATGTGAACAAAATTGAACTACGTCTTATATGCCTTTTCAATTTCTTCAAGTGCATCCTTTGTCTTGTTGGTCACTTTTTTTGGAACGAGGATTTTAATTACTGCAAATTCATCCCCGCGCATTCCTGTTTTTCTGTCTGGAATGCCTTTTCCTTTAAGTTTGAATTTCTTCCCGCTGTCTGTGCCGGGGGGCAGCGTCATCGTAACATTGCCGTCGAGCGTCGGCACTTTAATCTTTCCACCCAAAGTTGCTTCAACTACACTAACCGGAACATCTACATAGATATTGCTACCATCCCGTTTAAACAGGGTATGCGGTATTACAGTTAGTTCAATATACAGATCCCCGGAGGGACCTCCCTTTACACCTGCTCCTCCCATGCCTCTCAGCTTAATCCTGCTTCCTGTATCTGCACCGGGCGGAATCTTAACTTTTATGCTTTCTGTTTTAACAGTGCTTCCATTCCCCCTGCAACCACTACATACTTTTGCTATTATTTCTCCTCTTCCATTACATGCAGTACATGGCTGACTCAATCTGAAAACACCTCTACTCTGTTTTGTTGACCCTGTACCTTTACAGCGGGAACATTTTTGAGAGGATTCGGCGCCACTTCCACCGCAGGATCTACAGGAAACTTCTCTCGTGAGAGTTATCGGTTTTGTTACGCCGGTATATGCTTCTTCAAGGGATATATTCAGAGAGGAAGACAGATCATGCCCCCTTACATATGTTTCTTCCCGCCTGAAGCTGCCAAATAAGTCAGAGAAAATATCCTCGGCACCGCCAAAACCAAAACCGAAATCTTGAGTTCTGAACCCGCCAAAGCCACGCGTCCCCTCAAAAGCTGACTTTCCGAACTGGTCGTATTCTGCCCTCTTCTTAGAATCGCTCAGGACTTCGTATGCTGCATTAATTTCCTTAAATTTCTTCTCAGCTGTCTTGTCTCCTGGGTTGATATCAGGATGGTATTTTCGAGCCAGTTTTCTATATGCCTTCTTTATTTCATCTGTCGAGGCATCTTTCTTAACTCCGAGCATTTCGTAATAGTCTTGCGTTGTGGTAGACATAATTTTTCCCTTCTTCTCAATGATTTATTATATATTTTATATCATATCAATTGATATGATTTATGTCAAGTATATTTATAGTTGCTATAGCAAGTTGGATTACTTATATCTTACCATGTTTATAATATAAGTCAACCCAAACACTTATGCTCCTAAGGGGCACCACGAAGAATGAAAATGCCCTTGTCTGTCATTCTCCGACTCTCTGATCAAGTCATAGGGCGTACTTGATACGGGGGTCAAACCGGAGAATGACAATATGTAGCCTTATTTATGCAAACCTATATTTTATAGGTCGGCCTCTAGTTACTGATGGGTTGTAACTACCTTTTATCCATGTTTACAAAATGAGGTATTTAAACCAAAAAATGCATTTCAAATAATGCAGGCTTGTGAAAGAAATTATTTTTCGATACCTTAGACGCACCTATAACTCGTCTAAGGGCATATCTTTATTATATGCTATTTGCATTATGTCATAATAATTTTATCGAATTAAATAAATTTATGAAGAAATGAACTTGAATACCTCGTTTTGTAAACGGGGATGAAAAGTTCTCCTTATAAGATCTCCCCCTTTGGAAAAGGGGGAATAAGGGAGATTTTATAATTAATAACGTTTACAAATCCCCCCTTACCCCCCCTTTGCTAAAGGGGGGGAATACATAAGTAGTAATATTTTTTTGAAGCCCCGCCTTGTAGGCGGGGAGTTTCACTTACAATGTCTGCATTATTTGGGTTAAAGTTAGATTTTCATGAATACTATAACTTAAAAGGCAAGCTTTTTATTAAGGTATGCGAGATGTAATTTTAAGAATTTGAGATCTTCTATATTGTCAACGTCATACCAGAAAGGAAGCATGGAAAGCGTGATATTCATATTATGTGTTTTTTTAAGTATCATATTTACATCCTTTCCGGTATCCAATTTAATATTACGGAAGATCGTATTGATTTTATCTTTCCTGGTTCCAACTAAATACAATCCTTGATCAAAACATGGCCCGATAACAAAATCATTCTTTCGCAATTCAAAAAAAGCCTTTTTGATAAAATCAATCGGGATCGAGGGGCTGTCACTCCCTATTAAGACAATTTTTGAGTACCCTTTTTCAGAACAGTCTTTAAAGGCATTAAAGATTCTCTCCCCGAGATTCTTCCCCCGCTGATTAAAGCGTTGCATCTTATATTTCATTGCAAGTTTAATTAAAAAAGCGTCATCCCTTGTTGGAGCACATCCCAAAAACGTATCAACGCCTTTTAAATGTGCACATAGGGATACGATCTCTGTTAGGAAGGATTTGTATAGTTTGACGATCTTCTCTGGCGCAAGATGAGGCTGCAGTCTCGTTTTTACCGTGCCTGGCACGGGAGCCTTAACAAAAGTAATTAATGCTTTTTTCATAGGTGCTTATTTATTCGATAACAATACCGGGGTTTTGTTCAAGTTCATCCAACAATTTGTCAGGATTCGGGGAATTATAGACCATTAGATTTTTGAACTGTTGATAGTCTTTGACATCAACATTGAGGAACCTGATGCCAGAGCCGTTTTCATCAATTCGCACGATGCGGCATTTGAACTCTATAATTTTCGGATTTGGTTGAGCTTGGAGAAAGATCTTAAACACTCCGCTCTCCCCGACAGGAATATTTGTTGAATTTACACAAGTCAGATATACACCGCTGAAACTAATATTTTCTGTTTGTCCGCTAAAAATATCGTTATTCGGCAAATGCAGCTCTGCGTGCAACTGCAGAGGAATCCTTGTATTTTTTCTTCTTTCGTCGGGATAATTTTGCATGTTGTTAAAAACCCTTGGTTTTGTCCATTGATATCACGATGTCTTTTAAAGTCTTTTCTCCGAGAGTTTCTTTGATGGCGGCATCCAGAGTCTCTATCACACCTTCAACTTCAGGAATATGGACGACCTGTTTTTCAATTGACAATGTTACGCTGTCTGCTACCCTTACAGCATCAAGAAGTTCATTTAACGTTATGGTTTCAATATCTTTTGCCGGGAGATATGCTGGAGGGTCGTCGCCGGTCTCGACAATCAGCTCATTTTTTTCAAGCAGTGTAACAATATCATGAATAGGATCAAAAGGGAGGTTTAATCGATCGACAAGGGAGTGAATCGTCCAGGGCTTTTTACTATAGTGATGATTGTGCGCAATAAAAAACATGATTAAAAAGGCAAGCCTTTCCCTGAGCCTGTTGCTCAACAGGAATACGTCTTTTTTTGCTATGAGGAAATGAGGATACTGATGATAAAAAGAAACTTGGGCCCCTACCAATAAAATTAACCAGCTTAAATAGAGCCAGATCATAAACATAATCAATATTGCAAATCCAGAATATATTGAAGCATATTTTGCTGACGATACGGTAAATGTCGCAAATGCCCATCCCGCAGCCTCCCACAGAACACCGGCAAAAATTCCTCCGACAAGTGCGGAATTGAAGTTGACTTTCGTATTGGGAAGAAAGATATAAAGAAAAGTAAATGTTGAACAGACAATAAGATAAGGCGATATTTCAATTAATTGATATAACAGGGTTCCAAATGGTTCGATTGATACAATCTTCTGAACAAAAGCAGTGCTCATAAAAGAGGCTGTGAGACCTATTGCTGCAAAGATGAGGACAGGACCTATTATTAACACACTTATATAATCGCTGAATCTTCTTGCAAGACTTCTCGGCTTGTTTATTCTCCAGATAGCATTAAATGATCTTTCTATCTTCTGAATAACCGATATGACAGTATAAATAAGAATGCCAAGACCAATGGAACCAAGCACCCCGACTTTTATATTCTCTACAAAGCCGATAATCCGAAGAGTAATCTCTTCTCCCTTGCTGCCCATAGGGGCAAGAAACTTTAAAAGAATCGGCTCGATCTGGTTGTGAACCCCAAACGCCTTAAGCACTGAAAAGCTTATGGCCAGCAAAGGGACAATAGAAAGCAGGGTTGTGTAAACGAGGCTCATTGCACGGAGTGTAAGCTGTCCCTGGGTAAATTCACGAATGGCTACATTAAGCAGCCTCAGGGACTTGATGAGAAATGATTTGAACTTGTTGAGGGAACTGGTGTCTATTTCCCATAATTCTTTTGAAAAGAAATCTAAGAGTTTTTTTCTGACATCTATCATTGTTCTATGATCAATTCTAACATAAATTAACGTAAGGGGCTAATTGCAGGTTAGGCTCTTACGGCGATCCATTGTGGTATATTAGAAAATAAAAAATAAAATATCAAAGATTAAAAAATATGTCATTTTTTATCTTTAATCGCTGCTGTCTAAACCAATGGCAACCAGCAGGTCATTTATTTTACTTTGTTAGCTATATATCTTCATCAGGTAAAATTGGGTTTTTTATTTCAATAACCCGGCGATCAAGATTTGAAGAAACATAAAAAATTAAAGGCTAAAATAGTGACGCCACTCGATGTTTATAAAAAACTGCCTCGTACAAACTGCGGGCAATGCCCTGCAGGTACCTGCATGTCGTTTGCTGTGCAATTTCTCATGGGGATGACTTCTTCCATGGAATGTCCTGAGCTTGATGAACAATCACGGATAGAGATTGATGCTATGCTTTCTGATTCAGGCGACTGGAAAGAAAAGCGGTTACAGGAATTGTTCAAGGAGGTTGAACAAATGGATTTTTCTGTAATTGCGGAAGGAATTGGTGCAATTGTTGAAAATGACACGTTAAACATAGAGTATATGGGTGAGGGAATTGGAGTAAAACGTAATAATTTCCTTAAGGAGCTTGATATATGGGACAAACTCCTTATTCTGATGTATGTAAGAAAGGCAGGCAGCAGTGCACTTTCGGGCAAATGGATTGCGTTCAGGGATTTAAAAGGCGGTATGATCAGGGCTGAGAGCTTTCACGGGGCTTGCGAGATTCCCCTTGCAAAAATGTTCGAACATGATAATAAGAGGTTTTTAAAAAAGCTATTTTCAATGGGTGCGGAGAAAGTCGAGGGATCTTCAGCAGAGCATAGTTTTGTTTTTTCCCCTCTACCAAAAATTCCGTTTTTGATTGTTCTTTGGCATGGAGATGAAGAATTCGGTGCAGAGTGTAAAGTGCTTTTAGACGAAAGAGCTACAGATTTCCTTGATGTTGAAGCCTTGCTGTATCTTGGTATGGCGCTCGTGAGAGTGATGAAGTAAAATTGATAATATTTTTTATGGACCCAATTGATCTCCAAAAAAAGCAAGAATAAATAAAGTGAGCATAAATAAAAACCATAAAACTAAAGTTGCGATTTTATCACTATAGTTTTTCATTGTACGTAAGTGAGATTATTGTAATGGTATAAACATTATACGGAATTTAAGTTTTAAAACGGAGTAGTGACAAATAACTATAAAAAGGGGAGGGGAATTAGCTACTTAGATAGAGATAGTAGTTTTGTTCTAAGATTAAATCTTTCGCCATAAATGCCGAGTTTTTTTCTTATGTTTTGCCTATGGGATTTGACGGTTTCCAAAGATATATTTAAGATTTCCGTTATTTCCTTGTCCTGTTTTCCGTCCCTTATGAGGTTAGCTAGCAAAATCTCTCTTGGGGTAAAATCCAGATAACGAAATGATAATTTGGATGAAAAAGGAGATACTATCTCTTTTAGATTTGATTCTATGAGATTTATGTAAACAAGCTCTTCTGACATTGCCCTGTTATTTTTTATTTTTTCAATGTAGGGCCAAATCAAATGTTTAATATTGGATAATATGTTATTTTCAAATTCTTTCTGATCGTTTTCCCGTTGCTTCAATAAAACCTTTAGGGCGGTATTGCTTTCCTCAAGTTCTATTGTTCTTTCTTTAACACGTTTTTCCAACTCATTGCGTGCCTTTTGTATTGCTTCATCTGCCATCTTGCGTTCAGAAATGTCTCTGACTACTTCGATGCCTGCTATGATTTTGCCGGTTGAATCTCTTAATGGTGAAGCAGTATTTTCAGAGTACATGGTTCCATTCTCTGTAGTCCTGGATCGTTCCACTGTATGAATTTTTCCGTCCTTAAATGACATTGCAAGATGACATCCTTCACAGACGTTGTCCCTGTTCTGATATGCCTTGTAACAGTATTTTCCTGTCTTATCCCCTACTATATCTTTATGACGCAGATTTTGATATAAAATTTTAAAATCAGTATCTTGAATGCTGATAGGATCTCCTATTGCATCAAGAATCGCTTCTGCTTTGGTTTTTTCATCTTTGGCGTCCTTAATAGTTTCTTTAAGTTTCTTCTCCATCTGTTTGCGTTTTGTAATGTCTCTGACTACCTCAATCCCTGCCAGGATGGTTCCTTTTGAATCTTTTAATGGTGAGGTCGTAATTTCAGCGTAGATTATTCCCTTATCTGTATTCCTGGAATGTTCAAATCTATAAATCCTGCCGTACTTGAAGGTCATAGCAAGCTTGCAATCTTTACAAACATGATCCCTCCGATGAATTGCTTGGTAACAGTATTCTCCTGACTTGTCTCCTATCATGTCTTTATGACGCTTATTTTGATATAAAATCTTAAAATCAGTATCTTGAATACTGATTGCATCACCAATAGCGTCAATAATGCCTGTTTCTTCCAGGTTTTTAATGATTTTTTTAGGCATATTTTCAGTATTATAACATTAATCCATTGTGAGAATTCCGTTGCAAATGATCAATTGTATTGGTATTTTTTATGAATTTCCATAAATCGTGTTATATATTATTATAAGGCAAATGATTCTTAAAAAAGAATATTGATAAGTAGCTACAAAAGAGGGATTATATATGGCTAATACATTAGGGATGAAAGCTGATCCCCTTTCATTTTCCCTTCATTGATCTTGATAGTGTGATATATTATTACAGTGCTTGAAAATGTTTGGCCATTCAGGAGTTCCCCCAGAAAAAAGGCAGTTTAAAGCATAATCAGTTAAAAAATAAGAGAAAAGGGAAATTGACAAGTAGTCGTTAAGGGTTTTGAAAAAAAGGGGGAACTCCTGTTGATAATTCCGCTCTCTGGAAATATGGAACGGAAATATGGCGCGCCCAGGAGGAGTCGAACCCCCAACCTACGGATTCGTAGTCCGGCGCTCTATCCATTTGAGCTATGGGCGCAGCCTTTAAAACATTACGAAACCTCCACATTTCTTTGGGCGAATTTTGTATATATTCTCATATTTCCGGCAAATTATTATACCTGCTTTTGTCTATTATTTTCACGTCCTTTCCTCCGCCGCTAGCGCAAGATATTTCCCTCTTTTGTGTTTTAGTTGATATCATATCTGTCCAAAATAGATAATATCATGAGACTGAATACCTCACAAACACAATGAATCGACAGATTTGATAAAATATATAAACTCATTTTGCTTGATCTCATTATAGAGGATGTACAAAGTTCATATTCT
>CAYFXR010000238.1:0-10587 GCA_964347155.1 uncultured Nitrospiraceae bacterium
TCTAAAGGATGGGAACCCAAAAAAACCGAACATGGAAGGGATACCGGCAGCAAGAAACGATTTTACACGTTTAAGTACTGTAGCTGGTGGAATATTCTGACCCAGCGGGTCGTGGCAAAAGTACTTGAGAGCTTCATAATTATCAGCTAAGGCATAAACAAATGAGGTCGGTTCTTTATCAAAATCCGGATCATTGTCAGTATACCGCCAGTACTTTTCCGGCGCTACGCCGCAAAGCACCAATGCACCCATCGTGTTCCGTAACCAGGCACCCGTGTCACCGGTAACGCCCATCAAGTTACGGGTAGTTTTATAGACAAAAAGACGTGAACCATCAAGATACTTGTCAAACGCTCTTTGCTCGAAGTATTCAACTATTCCAACAGCAGCATTTGCAGTACAGGAGCCCAATGCTCCCTGGTTCTCAATTGGCGAACACCATTGCCTAAGATCTTTTTTCCCAGGTAGAGTCAGTTTCTTTGTTCTTGTCGAGATGCGCAATTTTTTAGTCATTTCGGAAATCTCGGGCTGCGCCTCTGTGTAGTCACGCAGATCCGGAAGTGGTAGTAACCAACCTGTACCAACTTTTTCCTTCGTTTCAGGAATTTCAACTGCTTTATACGATGCGTACATTTATCCTCCTCCTTTTTTGAAATAGAAATTAGTGAATTTTCATTAATGAATACTTTTCTTGTCACCTGTTATTTTTGACAGGCAATTTATTAACATTTTCTATTTTCTCAGCAAAAAATTAACCCAAATAATGCATTTTACAGTAGCGTAGATGCCTGAAAAAGCTTTAAAAGCAACACATATGAACATGCAATTTTGCAATCGTAAAGGTATTATTTTATGCATAAGAACTTTTATCGATTGGCAAAATGGCATATTGTAATCATTGTTGCATTTTTAAAGATTTTGAAGGTATCTATGCCACTTATTTGCGTAGCAAACTGCATTATTTGGGTTAAGGGATACAAAAAATTGAAATAGAACCTAACCTCCATAATTTTCACGTAAGCATTTGTACAAAAATCATGCAAGCTCGCTTCTCATTTGCAAATATCTTGCAATCAACGAACGGGTTATCAATCCAGTTAATTTGCCGTCCCTCAAGACTACAAACCTTGCTTTATCCTCTTGAGCCATCTTCTCAAGTACATCTGTAACATAATCTTCTTCAGAAGCCATAATAGAATTGTCCAAAGTCTGCATTACATCCTTAACCGTTGTGTCAACCCATCTGTCCTTATGTAACCTTTTTACGTCTTTAAGACTTATGATTCCAACAACTCTGGCACCTTCCATAACCGGGAAACCACCAAAGCCGTACAGCAAGAAATATTTATTAACGGCATCCAAGACAGGGCTGTCTGAACTTAAAGTAACAACATCATCTACCATTATATCTTTGACCTTAACCCCAACCAGAGAACCTTTTGTAGCTGCCTGTTGATAATTTGATTGTGCAGCAGTATATAAAAACCAGCCAATAAGAATAAACCATATACTACCTCCATAGCCTGTCAAAAGGGAAAAGATACCACTAAAAACAAAAAATAACGCGATACCCTGCCCGGTCTTCGATGCCTTTTTGGTAGCAGAAAGGTAATCCCCGGATTTCTTCCAGAAGTAGGCCCTTAAAACCCTGCCGCCATCCATTGGAAATCCAGGAATAAGATTAAAGGTTGCAAGGACAAGATTGATCTGAAAAAGATAAAAGGCAATAGCCTTTATGCCTGGGAACCCAGCCACTACGTTAAATAAAAGGAAAAAGATAACAGCAAGCATATAACTTGAAAAAGGTCCTGCAAGAGCCATGTACAATTCTACTTTCGGATGAGAAGGCTCTTTTTTTATCTGGGCAACCCCACCAAAGATGAAAAGCGTAATGCTTGCAATCGGTATTTTATAATAACGTGCTACAAATGAATGAGAAAGTTCATGTACAACTACGGAAAGGAAAAGGAGCAAGGCAGCAACTACTCCCCTTAACCAATTAGTGACTTTAGGTAATTCAGGAGCAACCTGCGGGAAATATTGGGTTGCAAGTGCCCATGTTATCAGACCGAAGACTACAAACCAGGAGAAGTGAATTTTCAATGGAATATTACTTATTTTTGCTATTTGCCACGAACCGCCAAGCACAATATCTCCTTTGATAATATTAGCACATCTGTCAAAATGGGTGCCCGATATTCTCCTATAGCCCAGATAGTTCACAGCGAACTCTGTTCCAGTGACCGGAGTATACAGTCTTTCCCTTTGTCATCCTGCGGCTTGCCCTGTACCATACGGTTCAGGGCTTGCCCCGGAATCTCTGCGAAATGCAACATCTTGAAAATAAGAGATTTCCCGACAAGTTGAGGATGACATAATGTGCCTTTTCTGGATTATGACACAGCCTCCTAGTCGGGAAATGACATTTGGTCTTATCTTCTCTCATTAATGCCCGTTATTTATCGACAGCACTATACTGCATCTTATGCCTTGTATCTTGCATCCTTCATCTTGTATCCTGTAAGTATGTCAAATGAAGATCAATTCAAGATTATCTCCGTGACCGGAGCCCATAGCAAAGTGGGAAAGACGACCCTATGTTCAATTTTGCTGAAAAACCTGAAAGATTTTGGCGCTATCAAATTCACAAAAACATCCTTTTATACCTCAGTAGTAGATGACATTGAAACTATCACACAGAAAGATAAGGATACAGCGATAATGTATGAATCCGGTGCAAAAAAAGTGGTATGGATTCAAAGCCATGGTAACGAGCTTTCAGACGCCTTAACCCTTGCAATGAGCAAGATAATCGGCCTTGAAGGAGTCGTTGTTGAAGGTAACAGTCCCGTGGATTTTTTAACACCTAATTTGACAATATTTATTATTGGTAAGGACGGTCATATTAAACCCTCAGCCACAAAAGTGAGCAAAAAATCAGATATAATAATAATAAATGCCGAAAAGCAGACTGAAAATCTGCCATTCTTAGCTGCGTTAAAGGAAAATAATCAGGAAGTGTTTTGGATAAATTTATTAGAAGAACAGGGTGAAATTGACAAATTCCTTGATCATGTCAAAAAATATATCTAGAATGGATCAGTTACAAATTGAAATACATCAAGTGATAGTCTTTCTTAAGGAGCCTATACTTTGCAAATTGAAATTAATATCCTTCTTTTTAAATTAGCACTTGCCTTTTATTTTATAGCCACAATCTCAGGTATTATTGAGCTTTTCAGAAGGAAAAAAGCGACCTCAAAGGCAACGCTTTATTTTTCAATAATCGGATTTCTTTTTCACACCTCAAATATTATCGCCAGGTATATCCAAGGTGGGCATATTCCTGTTACGAACATGCATGAGGCAGCTTCATTTTTCTCCTGGTGTATAGTAGTACTATTCTTTTTCCACGAATACCGTTACAAACTGGGCATTCTCAGTTCTTTCATTATGCCAATAGTTTTTATCCTCATGTTTTCTTCGTCTGTTTTTCCGAGAGAAATAAAGGAATTAAGTCCTTTGCTGAAAAGTTACTGGTTTGGCATACATGTATCGTTAGCATTTTTAGGAGATGCTGCCTTTGCAATGGCCTGCGGCATCGGTATTATGTATCTGCTTCAGGAGAGATATGTAAAATCAAAACACCTGAGCGGTCTTTTTCAGAAGCTGCCCAGTCTTCAGGTTCTTGATGAAATAAACTACCATCTTATTACCATAGGCTTTCCTCTTTTAACCCTTGCAATAATAACAGGAGTCATATGGGCAAATACTGCATGGGGAACGTATTGGAGATGGGATCCAAAAGAAGTATGGTCACTAATCACATGGCTTATTTACGCACTTGTACTTCATCTGAGGCTGACTATTGGATGGCGAGGCAAAAAAGCAGCCATTCTTTCGATTGTCGGCTTTGCTGTAGTAATATTTGCATTTTTTGGAGTAACCATGATCCTGAAAGGACGTCATGTGTTTATGTGAATGCACTAAGAACTCAGGCACTTCGTGCCAATTGGAATATTGGAATACTGGAATATCGGAATAATGGTTTGGCAAATTCAAGGGACGTTTATTGGGTCTTTAAGTCTTTCCAGTATTCCAATATTCCATTATTCCTTAGGTAAAATAATGATCATACGCCTTGAAATATTCTTTAATTCCAAGGCGTTGTAGAAATTCCGAGACGTTAAATTAGTCAATGAAAAATGTAATGTGAAAGAAACGCCCTTTCGGAGAAAAAGTAAATTTTCATTTTTCACTTTGATATTTTCATTTTTAATTTACTTTAGTTTTTTGTCATGGACATCTTAATTATCGGACTAAACCATAAGACAGCAACCGTTGAGATAAGAGAGAAAGTAGCTTTTGACGGCTCAAAGCTTGATGGGGCCATGAAAATACTGAAAAACTCTCCTGATATAAAAGAAAATATAATACTCTCGACCTGTAACAGGGTTGAAATATATGCGGGGGTAAGAGATCTGGACTCAGGTACAGAGAGTATAAAGTCTTTTCTTGCCGATTTTCATAAAGTACCAAAAGAACCTCTGGAAAAAGCACTCTACATTTACAAAGGTCCAAATGCGGTAAGACATATATTCAGAGTTGCATCAAGCCTCGACTCGATGGTAGTGGGAGAGCCGCAAATCCTCGGACAATTAAAAGATGCCTTTGATTTTGCTTTGAATAACAAGACCACCGGAGTGTTTCTCAATAAATTGATGAAAAAGTCTGTCTCCGTTGCAAAACGGGTAAGGACCGAGACAAAAATTGCGGAAAGCGCAGTAAGCATCAGCTTTGCAGCAGTTGAGCTGGCAAAGAAAATCTTTGATGATCTTCCCACAAAAAGTTTTATGCTTATTGGAGCAGGTGAGATGGCAGAACTTGCCGCAAAACATTTGATAAATAACGGCGTAAAAAACGTCCTTGTCACAAACCGTACATACGAGAGGGCAGAGGAACTCGCCCGTGAGTTTAACGGAAAAGCAATAAAATTTGATGACTTTATACAGGAGTTACAGAACTCCGATATCGTAATATGCTCCACAGGCGCACCCAACTATATCCTTATGAAAGAACGCCTTCACCAAACAATGAAGAATAGAAAGCAAAAACCAATGTTTCTGATCGATATATCCGTTCCAAGAAATCTTGATCCAGAGATTAATAACCTGGACAATGTTTACCTCTACGACATAGATGACCTTCAAGGGGTTGTTGATTTAAATATTCAGGAGAGAAGCAAGGAGGCTGAAAAGGCTGAAAAAATAGTAAATTTGGAAGTCGAATCATTCCTGAAATGGCAGTCCTCGTTATCTGCAGTGCCAACCATTTTAGCTTTGAGAGAGAAAGCTGAAGCAATAAGAAGGGAAGAATTTGAAAAAACCCTGAAAAAAATCGGCCCGCTTGAAGAAGACAAAATAAAGGCCATAGAGTATCTGAGCACATCCATTGTCAATAAACTTATACATCCTCCTACTGCTGCGCTTAAATCAGAACAAGAGGATAAGGACACAATAGTAGACATGACAAAGAGATTATTTCAATTGGAAGAAGAGGAATGCAATGGAGAAAAAGAATAAAATTATAATTGCAACCCGCGGGAGCAAACTCGCACTCTGGCAGGCAGAGTGGGTAAAAGCAGGGCTTGAGAGGATCAATCCGGATATCGATATCGAGCTAAAGAAAATAAAAACCACGGGGGATAAAATCCTTGATGTGCCGCTTGCCCAGGTAGGTGGCAAAGGACTCTTTGTAAAAGAGATTGAAGAGGCTATGCTAGAGGGAGAAGCTGACCTCGCTGTTCACAGCATGAAAGACGTTCCGACCGATTTGCCTGAAGGACTTCATATTTCTGCTATATGTAAAAGAGAAGACCCAAGAGATGCATTCATAGCCAGGACAAAGACTGTTAATCCCCCCATCCCCCCTTTAGAAAAGGGGGGTAAGGGGGGATTTGATCAAAAATCACTGAATATAAAAAGCCTTAGCGACTTGCCTAAAGGCGCCCGAGTAGGGACGAGTAGCTTAAGGCGCATATGTCAGCTTTTACATAAAAGGCCTGATCTTAAAATCACCCAGCTGCGCGGCAATGTTGATACACGAATAAGAAAACTCGATGAAGGCCAGTTTGACGCAATTATTCTCGCTACTGCCGGAGTAAAAAGACTCGGGAAGGCTAACAGGATTACTGAAAAACTCTCTACCGAAATCAGTCTTCCTGCAATAGGCCAGGGAGCTGTAGGAATAGAGTGCCGTATAGATGATGAATTAACAAACAATCTACTGAAAAGCCTAGATCATGAAGAGACATCAGTCTGCGTCAGGGCTGAACGCGCATTTCTAAAAAAACTCGAGGGCGGATGCCAGGTTCCTATAGCTGCTTATGCAAGGATAAGGGGTCAGGGATCGGGGTCACTTTTTTTAGAGGGTCTTGTGGGAAATTTAGATGGTACTATATTAATTAAGGACTCTGTGGAAGGAAAGCCTGACGAAGCCAGGTCTCTTGGAACAACGCTTGCTGAGAAGATACTCTCACTAGGTGCCGACAAGATCCTCGCCGAGGTTTACGGTATAAGCTAATTTACTCAAGAGGTCTCGATTAAAAGTTCCAGAATCCTTTCGACTTCATAGTGGTTTTGCATGAATGCTTCAAAGGGAATTGTTCTTTATCCCCACTGCTAGCAACGAGGCTTTCTAACAGGGTGTACAGATTAAAAAAAGGGAGAACTTTATTCGTTTTCCCTTTTATGCTTAAAAATATTGCTGAACTGCTTTAAAACTGCTAAATTTTCTTTCTTTTCCTCCAGTAACGCCTCATTCCTAATGTTGCTCCGCCAGCGACAAAAAGAATAGAACTTATTGGCTCAGGTGCAAAAACGTCAGGACCCTGACTGCCAATATTCATTAACGACGTTTGAACAAAAGAGCCGTCTATAGTAAATCCTGTTCCCACTGAAGATGTATCAAACCAGACATCAAAAAAACTGTCCGGTACCGGGTCATTTACACCGGGTCTGTCGATATCAAAAGCAACACTGGCCAGGGTTAAAGAGCTGGTAACCGTTGGCGGAGTAGCATTTGCAGGAAATAAGCCTCCATTAAAGTTCTGAATCCAACCTGAATCTGATGGGGTCTCAGAAGGTAATCCAAACAGCCCATTTACTAAAGGTGATGGAAGAGTCGGCAGCGTAGTCAAGGAAGAATTCCAGCTTAGCTCGCCATTGTCATAATTGAGGTTAAAACCATAGTTGCCTAAAGTGTTTCCTCCTGGATCCGGGTTGAACACAACGTCCACATAAGTCGTTGTTTGACCACTTACATCCAGGGAGCCTCCAGGAACCAGTTCAATGTCATACGCCATTGCACCGGATGCCCAGAATACCGTAAAAACCATTAATAAAAAAACTAATTTATATCTCATATTATTATAACTTCCTATATTAGGAATTATAACATACGTTGATAAATTGATACAAGTAAAATATTAAGGATTTTCCCTAAAATAAACAATAAAAATCCTTATTTGTATTCTAGAAGCTCCTCCAGAAATAGGGCACAAAAAAGATACCTAATTGAGAAATAATAAGAAAGCGAGATTGCTATGTGGTCGATACTGTTTTTCATGAAATGGGGGTACTTTTTGCAGTTATTTTAAGTGTCAAACAAATTTCGCCCACGATATGGCAAAGGTCATTCCCCGACATGATCTGGGAATCCAGAGATCATAGCTAAGTGAACTTCGAACATATTACATGAGTTATGGCATATTGCATTACCATGCAGAGATACTGGATGACAAAAATGATGGCATCACTCGTCTTTAAGATCTTTAAAAAATTGGGGGAACCCCTTTTTGTATTCTACTTGCCCTTCCACCTGCATATGAGCTATATTATCTTATGCTTAAGATAATGCGCAGCCATAAATTCTTTTCTGTCTTCCTGCTAGCTGCAATTACCATAATGATCATAATCTCCTTTGTCTTTTGGGGAATCGGACCAAAAGACAATCCTGATGTGGCATATGCAGCGCGGGTAGAAGATATAAGAATAACACTCAATGACTACTGGCGTGCATATGATAATGAATATAAAAGGCTCAGCGAGCAGTACCCTGATAAGGAAGAGATCGAAAAACTGAACGTACCAACCAGGGTTATTAATTCATTAATTAATAGAAACGTTCTTCTGATTGCAGCCCAAAAAGCAGGAATAAAAGTAACTGAAAAAGAGATTCAGGAAGCCATAATAAATACTCCATATTTTCAGCGAGATGGTGCTTTTGACCAGAATGTTTATAAAAGGGCCTTGAAATTAAGCCGAATTACCCCACAGGAATTTGAGAACAGTTTAAGAAATGACCTCATTATAACCAAAATGAGCCAGTTAATTAGCGAAACAGCTGAACTTTCTTCAGAAGAATTAAAGATTCTTGATTCAATAAAAGGTGGGAATAAAGAACAACTAATGGATATGTTCCTCTCAACAAAGAGCAATCAGTCAATAAATGCCTATATTGAAAGTATAAAACGTCAATTGACAATAACGATAAATAAAGATATTATCTCTTGAACTCCTTATTGAACCTTCACTGCTTCTTTTACTTCACCAAGGACATCTTCTATTTGAAAAGGCTTAGTTATACACTTGATGACGCCCTGTTTCGTAACATCATTCAAGACAGGATCGGACAAATACGCAGAAATAACGATTACAGGCGTATCTGATGATAAGTTTTTAATTTTCCTGACGATTTCTGAATCCTTAGCGTCAGGAAGATTTAAATCGGTAATGACAACATCATACTGGCTTTCAATGAGTTTCTGCAGGGCCTCATTTCCTGTATAGGCACAATTAACAGCATAATTGCCTGCCTTTTCAAAAATATTTTTTAATGACCAGCATATTAGCTTTTCATCATCAACTATCAATACTTTAATCTTTTTACCTAAGTTCATATAATTTCTTAATTTATTAAATTTAATGACACAGAGTGCCCTTAATTACAAATATACTTAATTTCAACGTAGTTTTAAACATGATGCAATTAGAGATTTTATTTTAACAACAAAAGGGCACACAAATATATTCTGCAAGTTTTATGCCTGAATATTATGTCTGAATAAATTGAGGATTTTTACTGAAAAATACCTTTTTAGGGTCCATAAATTGCGTCATTTTACCTATTGGTGTGTGATTTCACTCACAAATTTATCTGGGAAAATACTTTTTAAGCTGTTAACCCAAATACTCATGCCCCTATGGGGCAACACGAAGTATGAAAATGCCCTTGTCTGTCGTCATTCCCCGACTTGCCCTGTACCATCAGGTTCAGGGCTTGATCGGGGAATCCAGAGGAAAAGGAATAAAAAAAGATAACTTCGAGCATGTAAGGGTATGAACAAAAGGACAAATATTTATGAAAACCTTGTAAAAGAGATACCGTAAATGTAATAATTTAATGTGATGAAGAGGCTAAAATTTATCATATTATTCATAATAATTCTCTCAAGCGTTTTGTTATTTGCACAAGAAAAGGGAGAGCATACCGAGACGGTAACAAAAGATACTGATCTTCACTATACAGGCAAGTACTGCACAGAATGTCATGAAAAAAAACCTGTAGAGGGTGGCGATACGTTCCTGAAATTTGGCGGTGATTTTACAGAGTTATGCAAGTGTCATGGGTATACACCGGGGACGTATATACATCCAGTTGATATAATACCCTCTGAAGAAAAAAGGGCAAAGATTCCCGAAGATCTTCCTCTCCTGAAAGATAAGCTCTCCTGTGTTACATGTCATGATATATATATGCAGTGTCAGCATAATCCAAGATTCAAAATACTTAACAGGAGATTTCTCAGAGGAGCTCCATATCTAAGCCGTACAACCCTGTGTTTTCGGTGTCATGATGAAAAAAAATATAAAATGCTTGATCCTCATAACCAACTAACAGAAAAAGGAGCCATCGTCGTAGAGAAGTGCCTGTATTGTCATGTGGAAAAGCCGGACGAAAAACTGGCAACATTTGAAGAAATCAAGGTCATCGGAAATCTAGAGGTGCTCTGTTACAGATGTCACTTCAAACAAAGTCAGTTTCACCCTATAAATGCTAATCACCTTCGTAAACCAACCGATAAGACTCTGGCAATAATGAAAGAATCAGAAATAAAACTGGGAATAATACTTCCGCTTAATTATGAGGGGAAAATTACCTGCCCTACCTGCCATAATCCGCATGAGAGAGGTGTAATTCCGGGCGAAAAAGCCAGTGCACAAGGAGCAAGTGAGAAGTACAGACTTCGTTTGTCAGGCCAGGATCTTCAAATATGTATCGCATGCCATGAAGATAAATTTTAAACCAAATAATGCAGACATTGTAACAAAATTTATTTAAATGCATTTTTTTGGGTCAATTCGAATTTATTCTCATTGCATGGTAATAACTATATATGCTGAGCCTTCGGGTTTTCCGAAAGGCGTAAAAGTGACATCATAACTTGTTCCATCTGCATCTATAGAAAAAGTCGCCTCCTGTGGTTTTTTATTACCGAAACTATATGACGAAGAGAGTTCTTTCTGA
>CAYFXR010000239.1:0-1599 GCA_964347155.1 uncultured Nitrospiraceae bacterium
TTGTATTGGATAATACTATTACATACTCCAGGGACGGCGTTAACAGATATCGTATAGGTTTTTTCAGATTTTTTCTCTGCGGATCGAGGGTTCAAGGTTCAAGTGAAAATTAACAATCCGGCAGCGTAGCTGCGAGTATCAAGGCCGTTACTCCGACATTACTGTTTGTCATTCCCGCTTGTCGGGAATCGTTCCCGTACAAAGCTGTCAAATGCTCGATTCCGAACAAGCCGGGATGACTGGGTTGAAAGAGGTCGTTTTCGGGATTAAACATGTCATAAACATTTACAATTGTAAAATAATATTACATTTTATGCTTTTCTTTGCCTAATACTATTTCTTTATAAGTCATAGAGTTACTAAAAACCGGTTTAATACTCGACAATAATGTAAACAAAGGAAACACTTATAAAATTTACTAATTATTGAACAATTACGATGACTGGAAATTGTCTTTTAATTTTAAAGAGTTATGGCTTATTCTCAAAATTGGCATATAGATTGCATTTCATATTTCAGGATATATTGCATGCTGAAGGACGTGCATCAGCAGGTGTATTGAGACGAAAATTTGAGAAGCTAGCGTAATTCATATAACACATCTTTTTTACTTATAAATATCATGGAAAATTTAGCGGACAGAAAAGATTTCACGACAGAGACAAAAAGTATTCTTGGAGCAATCAATAATTTTCGTATTGAAGCATTGTCAGGAATAAAATTAAGCGCTCTTATGCTTGTAAGTTCATTAGTTTTATTTATTCTGGGCGCTTCATATATTTCAAGTACTCTTAATGTGAAAATTGAATGGATAGCAGCAGCCGTAATGTTTTTTGCCTTTTTGCTATTTTGCGGGTCACTGGTTATGTTATGGTGCGGCATTGCCAAAGGTCTTCGCAACCAGTTCGGTATCCGTTTCGTGCATTTTCTTTTGCCAGCGGCAGCCGGATTATTTATTTTTATATATACAGCTGAAATCGCCGTATTGAGCACCGGCACTTTGTGCAGTTTTTTTAAATGTAATAAATCCCTTTTTATTGAAATTTTTGATTTATTGAGCGTATTTCTCTGTACATTAGGCAGTATAAACGTTATTTCCGGCATTATTAGACTGGTTGGATTTTCCAGAGATTAAATTCAAAGAACATTTTAAAGAGAGGATAACAATTAAACAGATAAAAAATAAATTTCAGCTCCATATATAAAAGATACGCAATATGCTTCTAATTAAATAGGAGATAACCGCTTCATCTAAGGAGTGAGACGATTGAGCATAAATTCTGATATATGCCAGAATTGTGGAAACCCAGTACCTGACAGAAACGCCAGATGTCAAAGATGCGGCAAATTCCTTACGACTCAAGGAGAATGGATAGTCACATTCCGGGAACCTGCGTATCGCAAAACAAAGAAGATTAACATAGGGGGTCTTATCGAGTTCATAACCGTTTTGCTTGTTTCCAGCACGGTCGTTTCGTATCTCACCGATAAACATCCCGTTAAGTATGCAGCCCATTTATTTGAGAAGACTATATATATGTTATCCTCGATAGCGGACAAATTAAGGGGAATATACCAGTCATTTTGAAGGGACTTCTT
>CAYFXR010000240.1:0-37581 GCA_964347155.1 uncultured Nitrospiraceae bacterium
TTGTAAAAGCTTTTCTTAACTTGTTCTGTTAAATTCCAAATGACAAAACCCAAATTACAAATAAATTTCAAAATCCAAATTCCAAAAAGAACCACTGATAACCACCCCCGGTCTTCTCATGTTTTGACATTCGGTCATTGGTGCTTATTTGATATTTGGAATTTGGAATTTGTTATTTATGTCATGTGAAAGCAAGAAAAGCGTTTACAGACATTGTATGTGCATTTAGTGTTCAGGACAAAAATAATGCATTTTGGGGTTTAAAAAATACGTGGTGGGAATTACTCTTCTTACTCTAGCTCTTCCATATCTTCCATTAAATCTTCAATTTCTTCAATATCAACGTCTTCCTGTTCCATCAGTTCTCTCGTTCTTACTCTTGGCGGTGGTATAGGCCTTCTTCGTCTGGGTTGCCTGCGTGGTTGAACTTTTCGTGTGGATGGTGGTCTTCGTCGGGTCTTAATGCCTTTTTCATCCCTTAATTTCACTTCAATCTCATCACCGTCCCTTGACAGGATGACCTTATCCTTCAGTATATCCGAAACCACAAACCCTGCTATCAAATCATTTACATGATAACTTTTCGTTGTCTTTGTATCCGGATCTTCGAGGATTGCTGTTTTGCTTTCATTGAGAATAACTGTTCCAAAGAGTTTGGGGGGACTCTTCGCAGGGGCTGGTTTTGAATCATTATTCAATACAACCGGTGTCCTCGATGGCCTGAAAAGATCATTCTTTGTAATTATCTGGAAAGACTTTTCCTCCTGATTATCATCTTTACGTTTCACTTTGCTTTTTTCCTTTTTTTGAGCCTGTTGTACAGCCGTTTCCGAGGGAATATTCAAAGAATGGGTCAGCGCTTTGTAGAATTTGAAACCGAGAAAGCCAACAATAATCAATAGTATGATATTTATCAGGAAATAATTACGTAACATGTCTTAATTCCTTTTTATTTTCCTCAACAGGCTTTTTGATAAAACCTGTTACAACTAATGTAGTATATATATCCATAGGGTTGCTGATATTTGTAACCCTGATCTTTATTTCAGAAACTATAAGCAGAAAGGGGGATTTTCTGAGACTGTACAGCAGGTCTTTAAACTTTTCTGTTGAGGCTGTAAACCCTATCTCTACAGGGATACCAAGATAGAAATCAGCATCAACAGGATTCAGTGCGCGTTCCAATTTAACGTCTATATTCAAGGATGAAGCCTTTTCTTTTAAAAATTTTTGTAATGCCGCAGCCGCAACTGGAGGTTTATCTCCCCGTAAAAACGCCTTTTCCTGCTTTTCAAGTTCCAGTTTAATCTTTTTAAATTGTTTTTGCATGTTATCTTTTTCAGCGATTCTGCTGAGCTGCTTTTCAAGCACAAAAAGTTTGGCATCTGAAAATTTCTTTATATCCTTTATTACGTCTGTATACCAGGAAAAGAGATGAAATATTATTATCAAGAGGGCAACAATTCCACCGATGATAAGAAATTTTTTCTCCCTTTCATTTACCTTAAAAGGTAGATTCATAATTGTTCACTTCCCTGACGAAAAGGTATCACTACCTGCGCACTCAGTTTAAACTGCTCTTTCTCTCTTCTCTTTTTAATAGTACCAACAAATTCAACTTTTTCAAAATAAGGAGAATCTTCCAAAAGGGGAATAAGTGTTGAAGATGAAGCGGCATACCCACTTATTATCAATTCGCCTCCGATATTCTTTTTACCGTTGATATCTAAACCCTTAAAATTAAGATTTGTAACCCATGAGTCCTTTGGTAATATACTTGTAAGCTCTGCAAGGATTTCGAGAGTAATCTCATTTGCCTCAATCTTGTGTAAAAAGTCACTTCGACTTTTCAGTACATTCATGTCCGAGGAGATTTTTTCCAGGGCATGAATCTCAGGTTCATTCTTATTCAACGCCTCTTCCATCCTCAATAAAAACTTCCTCTGTTTAACAGCTTCAGTTGCGAATATTCCGATAACCATTACCAATATCAAAACGAGAAATATCTTTGTAGTCAAAGGTGCTGCCTTCTTTATCTCATACTCCTTTTTATGTGGCAATATATTAATTCTGTAGGTGCCGACTCCAAGCCCGGCAAAACATGCACCAACAGATGATGCAAGACCGTTCATATTTACACCTTCAAGGTTGCCTTTAAATATTGTTATTTGATTAACAGTTATATTAACTATCTTGAGTTTTTCCTTTAATTCATCTATAAGCCCGGGAATAGATGATATATCACCATTTATTATTATCTTCTGGAAATGTTCTATAGAGAGGCGGGACTGCGCCTCGGCAAGATATTTAGCAATATCATCTAAAAACACCTCTGACTGTTCATCCGGATTAAACATAAAGGTCCTCAGATGTGTACAGAGACCATTGCTGATTATTGCCAAACTCGCATTCGTCTTGTCAATGCAAATGGAAATATTCGTTTCACCTTTTTTTCCTAAAACATCCGACTTTCGTGTAATACCTACAAACTCCTGCCAGCCACCTACTGGGACCCCGCTTAATTCAATTGTGTTTAATACAGCGAAAGACGAGATAGTGATAGCATAAGGATGCAAGGCAAGTTTTTCGAGAAAGTCTTTTATAAAATCCACCTTTTCCTTTTGAACAGCAACAAAAACGACTGAGTTAGTCATATCCTTTTCATGCATGACCAGAAAATCGTAGAAAACATCTTCTACAGGAAAAGGAATATGGCGCTCTATCTCAAATTTCATTAAATTGACAACAGCACTTCTGCCTTTGCCTTTAAGTGAAGGGATGTCAGTAAATTTGGTAAGGGCCCAATTATCCGGGATACTCACGAATACTCTGTTGATATTAGTACCGTTTTTGTTTATATATTCCCGGATTTCATGAGCAACACGGTCATTATCCTTTTCTATGATTTGAAATTCTGAAGATGACAGCAGATGTATCCCCGACATACTGTTCCTGAGATATGTCACAACAACAGAATCTTCTTTAAATTCAACTCCAAGAAATGTTCCAAATAGTTTATCCAATATGGTTGTCATTCCAGTATACAATCTACAGATTATCTTCCTTATTTTGCAGTATTGTCTTAACAGACCTTTTAATTGTACCATCTTTATTCATACCGGTAGAAATGACTGTAAAAAACTCAGATGATACCTTTCCGTTACGTACCGGTCTGGATATCGGACCTGCTTCTCTTTGCTGCATTATATTATTGGCCGATTCAATTCCCAGAACCGCTTCAAGTACCAATCGTGAAGCAGTATTTATGTTTATCCTGTTAGATCCCTTAACAGTCAGATACTTTGCAACTCCCTCAAAAACCTTTTCTCCTTCCTCATCTTCTGAACCATAAAAGATCTCCGGTGTCATGCCTTTTACAAGTAAGAGCTCCTCTACAGAATCAAAGGGCCCGTCTTTGCAGCTGTAAGGCACTGGCAAAGACTGATAATAGTCCTCCTCCGCTCCATTTAACATATGGAGGTCATTTTTATCTCTCCAATCAATAATTGAATCAACTATGGTATCAACCTCTTTAATATCAACGCCTGAATCAAGAAAGATATATTTTAATTGTCCGACAGAAGCAGTGTTTATATTCAGTTTTCCATCCTCATCAGTGATAATGTATTCATAACTACCATTACCGAAATTACCTTTTCTCTCCGGCTCCTCTTCATCCTGACGAAAAAGCAAAACATCATTTTCATTCACATACATATTTTCCTCTTCTGGTGCTGAAAAAAATTCGATCTTTGCAAACTCGATACCTGCTAATGCCAATTGATATGCCTCTTCTTCTTCTTTAAAATTTCTTGTAATATTAATTTCTGTTCTCATTGAGTATGAAAATTCTCCTACAATTGCGATAAGGATAACCATAACCCAGATTACAAGCACAAGCGCAACACCACCCGTTTCACCATGTAATGCTCTTAACATATTAAACCCCATGCCGCGGGTTCAGATTTGCAATTTGAACACACAGGTTTCAGTTTACAAAATTGAATATCCACGTACCAACTTATATATTTCCACTTCTCAGAGAATTTCATTATCAACCTCATCATCTTCCTTAAAGCCCATAGGTATACTAATATGAAACTCCTGCAAATAAGGAATCTTTATACTCATAGACCCTGGCAGTTCTTCTCCAAAGTCCCACGTCTCTTTCCATTCACCTTCATCGGGCGAATAATATCTAAACTTAACCTCCTCTATGTTTGAATCTATTATTTCCTCATCATCAGCGATTTTTTTCATTAATTCCTTATCAGGCAGCAAGCCTTCTTTATAAAGAAGATTATCATCCTTATAGGAATACCTTACCCACTTAAATCCCCCATAAGAAGAATCCGTTAATGTAGTAACAAACATGACAGAATCGGATTCGCCTTTAAATAGTACAACCATCTCATCTTCTATTTCCATTTTGTATGGATAAAATGATTTAATCTGTTGAGACAGCAAACCAGATAATACCCGCATTCTCTGAGTAGCGTCCGTTTCTTTTTCACCCTTTTCCCATGCATCGAGACCAAGACGAAAGCCGTTTCCGATCATCAGGGCAACTAAACTTAAAATAGTCATCGCAACTATGAGTTCAAGAAGGGTAAACCCCTCCTTCTCACACTTCTTATTTTTCTTCTTCATCCTGTACCACCTTCAGACTTACTAATTCAACTGATTTCTGCTTTTCAAGAACATCAGACCACGACACTATTACTTTTAATTTCAATACCTTAAGCGTTGTTTCTTCAAGTTCCTCATAAGGCTGCACCTCTGATTCCCATCTAAAGCCATCTTCAAATTCTCCGCTACCCTGTTCAGTAGTATTAGATATTTCCTCCATCTTATCTTTTGCGTGAATAACCGCTCTAACGTAATCACATGATAACCTGCTTGCCTTCAGCCCACCTGAGAAAAGCTGCATAATCATGACAAAGCTTACGCTTAAAATTATAATTGCAACAATTACTTCAATAAGGGTAAATCCCGAATTTTTCATTCCGCTTTCTCTACTTCCAGTTTTCCTGTTATCTTATTTATTATTATAAAAAATGTTGTACCCTTCTGATTTGTAATCTCAATTACACCACCGGTTGAATTTCCCCACGGGAAAAATTCTATAAAAGGAGAATCAGCATCGCTATCCTGAACTGTCATTTCGAATTCTTCTGGAATATCCCTGCTCATAACAAGATTAATATCTTTATATTGAGTATCTTCAGCATACAATCTGAACATTTGCTCATTTCTGTCAATAACAAAACAGTATATCTTCTTTTCAGAAACAGCATGATTTCTTGCATATCTGAGAATTGCTGAAACATCCTTTGTAAACGTCCTTATTTCAAGGGTGCCTGATCCACTGCTTACAAGAATACCAACGAGGCCTGATGCAATCCCGATAATAAACAACACGATAATAATCTCTATAAGGGTAAACCCCGAAAAGCAAGGCAGAAGGCTAAAGGCAGAAGGATAAGTTATTTTTTTTCGTCTTTTATCTTTCATCCTTCTGCCTTCCGACTTTTGCCTTCTTTTTCAGTCTCTCGACTTCTGCTTCTATTTCAGTCCCTTCCAGCTTACGATATCCTGATTATCCCCTTCACCACCTTCTGTATTGTCTGCACCAAAGGAATAGAGATCATAATCACCATGTCTCCCGGGTGATTCATAATGATATGAATTATTCCACGGATCAAGAGGGATTTCGATCTTTTTCAGATACGGACCGTTCCAATCTTCAGCACCTGTAATTTGCGTAACAAGCGATTCCAGCCCTTCAGCAGATGTCGGATAACGTCCAACATCAAGACGAAATGAGTCAAGCGCTGTTCCAAAAAGCTCAATCTGTGCATATGCTGCCTTCTTTTTTGCCTCCCCTATCCTTCCAAACATTCTTGGTACGACAAGTGCTGCCAATAACCCGAGGATAATCATAACCACCATAAGCTCGATCAATGTAAAACCTCCCCTGCATCTTATAAGGCCTCTTTTGTTATTATGTTTCATAAAAAACCTCCGCTCATATTTATAAAGTATTCAAGATATCAAGGATTCAAATGTTAATGAGTAATTGTCAATTATCACTGAGTAATAAATACTTACAAAACATTTTTAGAGCAATTATTCATTGTTAATTACTCATTGATCATTATTTATTCACTGGCATCCTTGAATCCTGTTAATATTAAAACGGCAATTCATTAATACTAAATATGGCAATAAGCATTGATATAACAATAAATCCAACCATAATACCCATAAATAAAATCAAGGCGGGTTCAAGCAGTGACAGCAATCTTTTTACTGTAGTTCTCACTTCGATATCAAAACGATCAGCAATCTTGATTAACATCTCGTCCAGCCTTCCAGTTTCTTCCCCCACGGTTACCATATGAACTGCAATAGGAGGAAAGATATCACTGTTCTTTAACGGTTCCGCGATTCCCCTGCCTTTTCTCGCAGCTTCTCTTACCGAAGAAATTATCTCGGATATTTTCTCACTTCCCAATGTACCCTTTACAATTTGAAATGCATTCAGTATAGGTACTCCACTTCCGAGAAGTGTACCGAGGGTTCTCGCAAAACGTGAAACAGCAGTTTCTTTGTAGAGCCTTCCTAACACGGGAATTCTAAATTTTAATTTATCCCACGTTTGCCTTCCCTTCTCACCTTTTAGATACCGTTTTATTGAGAAAAAAACACCAATGAAAAACAGCACGATTATCCACCAGTAGTTAATCAGAACGTTACTTATGGAAAGCAAAATTACGGTGGGCAGAGGAAGGGCTGCTCCCATATCCGCAAAAATTTGTGTGAACTTGGGAACAACAAATGTAAGTAGTACGACTACCGCAGCAGCGCCAACTACACTGAGTACAACAGGATAGACAAGCGCTGAGCGGACATCCTCCCTTAGAGCCTGGGCGTTTTCAAGATATGTGGCCATCCTTGAAATAACATCCTCAAGAAACCCGCCTGCTTCTCCTGCCTTTACCATGTTTACATAAAAAAGTGGAAAGACAGCGGGAAATCGCGATAATGCGTCCGAAAAAGACTTGCCGCTTCTCACCTGAGAGATAAGCTCTTTAATAAGTTCTCTCAGTTTCTTTTTCTCTGTCAGGTCTGATAAAATTGAAAGCGACCTGTCAAGAGTAAACCCCGCATCAAGAAGTACGCCGAGCTGATACGTAAATGTCATTATGTCTTTATTTTTTATTTTTTGATGGATAGACAATAAAATCCGGCCAATAAAACCCTCACGTTCATCTGCCTTGATTACCTTTAAGGGAAAGTAACCCATATCCTGAATACGGTCAATGGCTAAACGTTCATCTGCCACTTCCAGAGTGCCGGTCACAATATTTCCTTCTCGTGTAGTTGCTTCGTAATGATAAATCTCCATCAGATTACCTCTTGTGAAGCCCTTAAAACTTCCTCAACCGTTGTTATTCCCTGCTTAACCTTTTCCCAGCCGCAGTCCCTTAATACCTGCATACCCTTTAAAACTGCCTTCTGCCTGATAATATCCGAGTTAGCCTTTTCAATGATCAGCCGCCTCATTTCTGCATCTATTACCATCAATTCAAAAATCCCTGTCCTGCCGTGATAACCGGTATATCTACATTCCTCGCACCCTGCTCCACGGTATGTTGTGATATTTTCCTTCAAGAACTCCACTTTATCAGTAATATCCTGTTGCGGTGTATCAGGTTCTTTGCATACTGGACATATTACTCTTACTAGTCTCTGTGCCAGGACACCTATTAATGAAGACGACACTAAAAAACCTTCGATGCCCATATCCAGGAGCCTTGTCACTGCACCCGGGGCATCATTTGTATGAAGGGTACTGAAAACCAGATGTCCGGTAAGTGCTGAATGAATGGCAATTTCAGCGGTTTCAATATCTCTGATCTCTCCAACCATTATGATATCCGGGTCCTGACGAACAATATGCCTGAGACCGTTGGCAAAGGTAAGCCCGATCTGGGGTTTTATCTGTATCTGGTTTATGCCTTCGATCTGATATTCAATCGGGTCTTCTACTGTGATAATCTTTTTATCATCTGAATTAATCATGCTGAGCGATGCATACAGCGTTGTGGTTTTTCCACTGCCGGTAGGACCGGTAACCAGAAGCATGCCATAGGGGATAGAAATCAGTTTTTTATATCTTTCCAGTGTATGGTCAGGGAAACCAAGATAATCAAGAACAATAAGTGCAGTGCCTCTATCTAAAATCCTCATTACAATACTTTCACCGTAAATAGTGGGTATCGTAGAAACTCGAAGATCTATATCCCTCCCTGAAACTCTCAATTTTATTCTTCCATCCTGGGGAAGTCTCCTTTCAGCAATATTAAGCCTTGACATTATTTTCACCCTTGAAATAACAGCAGGTTGTATACGCTTTGGCAGAGATTCGACTTCAGTCAGCGCACCATCAATCCTGTATCTCACCTTGACGCTGTTTTCAAAGGGTTCTATATGTATATCACTTGTTCTCCCTTCAACCGCCCGGGTAATGAGCATATTAACAAGTTTTACAATAGGAGCCTCAAAGGCCATGTCTCTCAGATGATGAACATCTTCCTGCAGTTCAATCCCTTCAGAATCTGTTTCCTCCCTCATACCTTCCATAATGCTCGTCATCTGAACATTACTACCGAAATACTGTTCAATTGCCTCCATTACATCCTTTTCACTGCTCAGAAATATCTCCAGCGATTTATCGGTAAAATTCCGCAGTGAGTCCAGTACATATTCATTAAGAGGATCAGACATCGCAATCTTTAATACATTGTCTTCCATACCTATCGGAACAAATTTATATTGTTTCATAAACTTACCGGTAGGATACGTTCCATCGGGAATTGCCTTGGGAAATTCGGAGAATTTAAGATATTTCAAACCAAGCTGGGAGCTGAGGGCACGAAGCATATCATCCTCGGATATGAAGCCAAGACTTACCAGTATCTCTCCCAACCGGCGCGGACTGGTTTTATTTAAAACAGCCTGTTCTTTCAAGGCTATTTCAAGCTTTTCAGGCGTTATGAGTTTCAGGTCAAGGAGAATATTACCTAAAAGACCTGTTTTGTTTATTTTTACACCTTCACGGCTCATCGGCTGCTCCTGAATTCACCTCTCCGTACTCCATAATATCAATTTGAGCCTCGTTTTCTTTCAGAAAATCTTTCAATTCCTTTAGCTTCTCCAGAAAATCTTTGGTAAGTGCATCGGCTTCCGTTCTATTAGCTACAACATGAGGAGTAATAATGATAATTAATTCTTTCTTTGTTATTGAGTCTATAGTGTATCTGAAAAGCGGTCCTAAAATCGGAAGCCTGCTTAAAAGAGGAACGCCATCATAACTTTTTCCAGATGTTTCTTCCATTATACCTCCAATAATAATAGCCTGTTTGTCTGGTACAACAATCGACGTTTTGGCTTTTGTGGTATTAAAAGACGGGAATTTGGTTCCCTCCTGACCTACCTGTTGGTCTGCACCCAAAGATGATACCTCCTGCTCGACATCAAGGACAACCGTTTTTTCTTCACTTATCGTTGGCTTAATATTCAGTTTGATACCAACTGTTCTGTACTCTATATTTTGTGTCAACGTTTCGGTAGTAGTAGCGGTAGTCGTACTCGTGGCTGTCGGTACATCGGTACCGACCTCAATAGTGGCTTCTTCCTGATCCCTGACAAGCAGACGAGGGCTCGAAAGTATATTGACCTTTGACTCACTTGCAAGAGCGGTAATAAGGGCTATAAGCTTTTCAGGCCTGAAGACCACATATGACACACCACCTGTCGGCAAACCAGCCAGATTGTCTGCAAAGTTGGATTTTATCAACCCAGGAAGCGAAGGAACATCTTTTTGTCCACTGCGGTATTGACCCCGTGCATCGTACTCGTCGTCAGCATAACTGATATTATGAAGCACAGACCACTGAATGCCATACTGATCAGAATCAGACAGCGTCACTTCTGCAATAATAGCCTCAATGAGGACTTCTCTGGGATAGACATCAATTTTCTTTATCGTCTCAACAATTTCCCGGTATATTCCAGGAGGTGCAAGAATGACAAGTGAGTTCGTCGGCTCAAAAGTCAAAATTTCCACTCTGCTGCTGCCGCTTTTTGGCTGCTGTGTTGCCGGAGTACGAATAGTCCGGCGTTTAGTGGTAGTCCTCGTTGTCGTTTGTCTTTTTTGGGTTGTTGCTTTCGGTTTTGTGCCGTCTTCAGCTTCGTAAAGCACTTTTAAAATCTCTGCAATACTCTCTGCCTTTACGTTTTGTACAGGATATATAAAAATATTCTGTCCCGTCATAACCTCTTCATCAAGTTTCCGCAACCATCCTTCAACTGTCTTCAGAAGAGTTGGACTTGAAGAAAAAACCACGAGACTGTTAATTCTTTCAATGGGTACCAGTGCAATGCCTTCACGCGTTAAATTCAATGCATTAAGCACCTCTGTAAGTTCATTCGAGAGGGACAACACATCTGAATATCTTGGCTTGAAAAAAAACATCCTCGTGTTCTTGAATGCATTAACATCAATCTCCTTCAGGACTTTTAAGAGGCGAATGATGTTGGAAGAAAGATCATTAATAATAAGCAGATTGTTTCTGGGATTCGGAATAATACTTCCAAACTGGGAAAGCATAGGCGTAAGTACAGTACTTATCTCGGTAACTGGAACATATTGTACGGGAACGAGCTGTGTCACAGACCTGTCAACATAAGGAATAGCTTCTGCTTCGCTACCCTTACGCACCTCAATTGGTTTCTGCTTGGCGGTTGTGCCGGAAATTATCTTATAAAATTCGCCTGATTTTACAAGAGACATCCCATTTGCCTCAAGAACAGATTCAAATACGTTTAATACTTCGCTCACTGGAATCTTCTTTGCTGAATGAATTGTTATTCTGGCATCCAGGCCCGGACTTAAGATAAAGTTTTCATTGGTAATTGAACTAATGGTATTTATGACGTCTTTTAAATCAGCATTGTCAAAATTCAGGATTATATAATTATCTTCTTTTGTTTTAGATAAAAATGACCTTATCTGTTCAGGAGTTATGGAATCGGGAGAAATGTTTTGAGGAACAGGTAATTGCGGTGATGGTCTTGGTACTGCATTCTGAGATTTTTGTTGTTCTTTTTCCACCGTATCGGTAGTCTCAGGAGAGCTTATCACTTCAGCGGAAAAAACATTAAGAACGGGCAACAATAAAAAGATTAAAACAGTTATAATTTTTTTCATTTTAACAGTTTTTTTAAATTACTCAAAGACTTAAAGAAGTATAACAAATTATATATTCTATATCAATTATTAGGAAGCATTTCCAAATCCGTGATGAATAGCTATACTCATTTTGTCATTGTCCGGCTTGACCGGACAATCCAGAAGACATTGAAAATCCTGGATTCCCCGATCAAGGGGAATGACGTCTTTTTTTTCTTTTTTTTTACGAGAAATCATTATCACGGAAAAGGAAATGCTTACCAATTATTACTCTTCATTCGTAAAATAGAGATAAAGATGGGACAATTACTTTTTTTCAGTTATGTTATTATTATTAAGGAGAAAATATGATGAAAGAAAAGAATAAAAATGAACTCCTGAAAAAGTCTCAACTCTTTTCTTCATTGACGGATACAGAAATAAATCAGATCATGAATAGAATGGTGATAAAACAATTTAAAAAAAATGAGACCATTCTCTACGAAGAAGATACAAATGAATTTATGTACATCATTTTGCTGGGAAAGGTAAACGTTGTTCGCATAACGGAAGAAGGGAAAGAAATAATTCTTGCCATGCATAAATCAGGCAGTTTTTTCGGCGAAATGTCAATGATCGACGGAAAAACAATTCCTGCTTCTGTAATAGCCACAGAAAATTCACTGATAGCAATTATTTCAAAAAAAGATTTTTATTCTATACTGTTTACTCAACAAAAAGTGATAGCAAACCTGTTAAAAATATTATGTTCGAGGCTTAGAAAGAGCTGGGATACGATAAAATTGTTGAATTTCAACAACGCTTCACAGAGAACAAAAATGTTATTTCTCATGCTGTCTGATGAATACGGTACAAAAACGCCTGAAGGGGTAATATTAAACATCAAACTTACCCATCAGAATATATCAGACATGACAGGACTCACACGTGAAACGGTTACAAGGGTAATTGATAAGTTACAAAAAAACAAAGAGATAATAATCCTTAAAGATAAGTCTATTTGCTTAACTCCCGATTTTATGCAAAAAGATATAGAAGCTCTCCTTTAAATTTCAGCCCATTTCCTACTTTTGTACTTATAACTTTTGCATTTTTTGCATCATTCACCGCTACCTAAGAAATCATTGCCCGACCCCCAGATCGAGTCAGAAGGTATGCTTGATCGGGCAATCCAGTATGCCCCTATGCTTTCCAGGTTATTTAATAACTCTTATTGTGAATGGATAACGATATCCTTCGCCTCTATTTGTTTTTACTATTGCAATGATAACAAGTGCAATGTCTGCAATAACAAGAACAGGTAATAGTATAAACCCAATGAAAATATAACATAACAGTCCGGCAATAATGCCATAAATAGACATTGAAATTTGGAAGTTCAAGGATTCTTTGCCTTGTTCGTCTACAAAGGGAAATTCATTTTTCTTTATAAGCCAAATTACGAGTGGAACAATTATGTGACCAAAAGGAATTCCTACATACAAAGCAAGAGCACCAAGATGGCAAAATGTTGCCCATGTAATAGCTCTGTTATTGTCTTCTTGTACCATTTTTCGTCATTTTTATATTAACGTCTGCATCACATATATCACTTAAAAAAAGTATATCCCATTCTATACACATTGGCAATCAAATTCTGGTTCGTGTCAATTAAGAATTAAAAGCCTACACCTGAAAAAGTTGTAATCTAACATCCAAAACGGATGGATGTAAACTATAGCGGTCAATTGGAAAGATGAAAACATGACAATAATCCCCTCCCCCTTGACGGGGGAGGGGGGAATAAACGGAAATTTGCAAAGACAGTGTCTAAAAATTGACACAATATCTTCAATTTTCTGCCGTATGTCAAAGGCAATTTGTTCATAATTCAATAACATACAGCTTGGCAATCTTTTTGCTTAAGCATAATTGTTTTGAATCGTGATAATTTCATTGCAATATAAGTGAAATATAAATGCTCATAGTACTAAGACATTTCTGAAAATGTAAAAGAAAGGGGGTAAAGGGCACTTTTAGATGAAGTTAAAGGGAAAGGATGTACAAAAATTTCTAAAACCTGAAATAAGCCGCAGAGGATTTCTTAAATTAGGATTGTTAACGGCTGTCGCAGGGGTAATCCCTCAAAAAACCTCAGCGTATGTTATGTCAAATTCAAGAAGTCTATCTATTTACAATCTTCACACAAAGGAATATTTCAATTCAGTGTACTGGTATAATGGAAGATATATATCCGAATCTCTTAAAACAATTAATTTCTTATTCCGTGACCACTACAACGGAAGGGTAAGATCCATCAATCCTGATTTACTAGACCTTCTCTATGTGCTCCATAAAAAACTCGGAAGCACTGAACCATTTCATCTCATTTCAGGGTATCGAACCGAAAGCACGAATGCCCGACTCAGGAGACACGACAGAAATGTTGCAAGAAATAGCCTCCATATGTTCGGTATGGCAGCGGATATTCGTTTGCCAGGCTGTAATCTCAAAATACTCAGGCGCGCAGCGTATAAACTGAAAGGAGGTGGTGTAGGCTATTATCCAAGACGCAATTTTGTTCATTTAGATGTAGGAAAAATCCGTTACTGGTAGATGTGCTTATTTTTTCTTTTTTAGCTTTTTGATTATCCTGTCTTTATCTGCAAGAATACCTCTTGTGCTGATTAGTACATAAACGATTTTTTTCTCAACTGCAAACTGAATCCTGTACCATGCGCCAAGACTTCTTACAAAAAGACCGAGGAAAACAAAAAGACATGCAAAACCCACAAGCCAGACTCCTGGATCTTTCCGGTAGCTTAAATAAGAACCCTCTTTATAATCCTTGAATTCAAAGGCCACGCCTTTGGCTTCAAGTCTTCCACCGAGGCTTAGTTCATCAAGCACGTCTCTTGCAGAAGGGTCTTCTTCAGGTATGTAATAGAGAGTCGTAACGGGGTTTATTTTTTCTATTTTACCGTCTTTCTTGAAAAGTGTTCCTAATTTAAGCGAGCCAAGCACAAACTTGCCTTTCACATCATTTACTTCAAAGGGTACACGTGCCTCTGCCTCGATCATCTCACCATTTACGGAAAGTTTCACCTTTTGTTCATAACCCATCTGATACAGTGTAAGACTCCCTGTCCTGAAAGGCCTGTTTACCCAAAGCTCTGCATCTAAAACTCTGTCATCAGGCCTCTTTACATAAAACCTGGTAAGCCACATCTTTGGCATGTAAGAAAATCCTTTTTTTGAAGACTCTATTTTTCTGATACCAATTCCGAGAGCCAGTCTTGCCAGCTTCTCCTTTGGGTAATCAAGCTTTAGTCCCTGATAATATTCTGTCTTAAATTCTTTAAGTGTGAGCACATATTCCTTTCCCGTCTGTTCTTCAGGAACCACCTTTCCAATCTTTTCAAGAAATTTGTTCCACCGTGTCTCTTTGCTGTAGAGGGAAATTTTTTCAGGCTTTCCAGGATAAAGAAGTACATCTTTTTCAAATGCAAATAATGCAGTCATGAAAAAACCTGTAATGGCAAGGATTATACCTATATGATAAAACCACGACAGCCACCAGTATTGAAACCCTTTTTCATAAATCTTTATCCCGGGATGCACTGCATCGCGAGTCTCTGCTTTTAATGTAAACCCTATTTTATTAAACCGCTTGTCAAAATCTGCTTTTTCAAAAGTTATTACATATGGGTGACTTTTTAATCTCTCAAAATTTATCGGTTTTCTTTTAATCTTTAAAAATATTGTGCATCTGTCGTAAAGGCATATGGCAAGATTTACAATCAGGATAGCGGTTACTAAAAGAAACAGGGGTGAAACAAAGATATCGAGAAAATCAAGAGCACGCACTACAGTTACATACTTCCCACCGGCCTCAATATAATCTTCGACTCTCTCGCCCTGGGGGAAAATAGTGCCAATCAAAAAAATAAGGCACATAAAGGAAAGTATACATACAGATGTTTTGAGAGATGAAAATAACCTATACAGCATAAGTATGAAGACTTGGAATACCAAAAAGTTTCACAAGCCAGTTAACACCCAAGAAAGTCATAATCATACAGATAAAGCCCAGGATATTCATTATTGATGCCGGTTTATCTTTCCATTTTCCTATCGCCTTGGAATGAAGATATATAGCGTAAACTGTCCAGGTTATAAGCGACCAGGTTTCTTTTGGATCCCATGACCAGTATCTTCCCCATGCGTCATTAGCCCATGCAGCACCTGAGAAAATAGCGAATGTTAGGAATGGAAAACCGAAGAGTACAAGCCTGTGCGTCCACCGGCGGAAATCTTTATCTATATAGCCAAAGATGCCTGGAGACTCTTCAGGGGGAGATTTGAATTTCAAATAACATACCTCAACGGAAAAGCTGACTACAAAAACAGCATAGGCAAGAAAGGCAGTTATCACATGTGCTTCGTACCATGGACTCTGCAGCGCAGGTGGAATAGGTGCGATCACGGGGCTGCGCGTAAACAGGCTGTAAAGACAGGCAGCCATGGCAATACCCGCAACAATAAAACCAGGCAGGTGCACTTCACGCCACCTGCTCTGGGCGTATAGATATGTCGCATTTGCAAACCACGCAAACCACGAAAGTGTTTCATAAAGGTTTTGAAAAGGCGGCCTCATCCCCTCAAGTGTCCTAAAAATAATAAGTATCGTATGGATTATTACCGTAAATCTGAGACCTATTGTGAGCGTCTTGCCGACACCGGTATGAGACGATATCAGGTATACGATACCAACAATAAAACATATTCCATACAGGAGTGCCACAAACCAGAAGAGCTTAAGCTCAATACCTAACAGAAATGCGTCTCTTAAAAGTATCTCTTCAGCTGTCATTATTATTTAAATTCTTTTCTCAATGATGCTTTTTCCTGATCTGCTACTATAACAAGAATAAATTTTTCAGGATCGAGATATTTCTTTGCCACTCTCATGACATCTTCTTTTGTTATGCTGTTTATATATCGGGGATAATTATTAATATAATCTACACCCAGTCCATAATATTCAACTGCTACAAGAAAGTATGCAATACGCTGACTCGTTTCTATCCTCATGGGAAAGCTTCCCGTAAGAAAAGATTTTGCATCTGAAAGTTCTTCATCAGATACAAGGGCATCTCTGATGTTATGGATCTCTTTCAATATTTCCACTATTGCCGTATTGGCAGACTCATTTTTTGTCTGCAGACCTACCTGAAAACTTCCCCCGAATTTATCCGCTACAAAAAAACTGTGAATGTCATAAACAAGGCCCTTTTCTTCCCTGACGTTTTGCATAAGCCTCGAAGCAAAACCTCCACCCCCAAGAATATAGTTCATAACTGATAGTGCGTAATAATCAGGGTTATCTCTCTTTACTCCAATATGTCCCATTATAATATTTGCCTGTGTAAGATCTCTGTCTACGGCAACGGACTTTCTGTCCTTTCTTATTTCAAGTTCCGGTAAAGAAGGTGATTCAAGTTTTTTCGCTTTCCATAGGGTGAAATATTTCTTTATCAGGTTTTCCACTTCTTCTTTTGTTACATCACCGACTACCGCCATGACAGAATTGTTGGGAACGTAATATTTTGAATGGAAATGAACAAGGTCTTCCCTCATTATCCTGTCGAGGGTTTCTGCAGTACCGTTAATTAATCTTCCATAGGCATGGGTACCAAACACCGCCCTTTTAAAATTTTTTGAAGCAACAAAACCGGGATCTTCCTCCTGAGCCTTTAAACCTGCTTTTATACGCTCTCTCTTCTTATTCAGTTCATTGTCAGGAAACGAAGGATTTAAAATTATATCAGACAGCAGTTCAAACCCAAGATCAACATCTTTCTTTAAAACTGAAAGATGAGCAGTTATATAGTCACCTCCACCTGAAGCTCCAACAGAGCCTCCAACAAACTCAATTTCTTCACTTATCTGTTGAGACGTTCTATTCTTTGTGCCTTCCGTGAGAAGACGTGCTGTGAGGTTAGCCAGACCTGACTTATCTTCCGGTTCATGAAGATTCCCTGCATTAATGCCAACCGTTACCTTGACAATAGGCAGGTTATGTCTCTCAACTATCAAAAGAATAAGGCCATTTTCAAGGACTGCCCTTTGTGCATGAAGTGCATACGAAGAAGAAGGAAAAATGAACAGTATAAATTGAATAATAATAATCAAAAAAATAATTTTGCGGTTTCTCATCTTTTTCATCTTAAATGTTATTTTTTCACCCTCCCCCTTTCCCCCTCCCATCAAGGGAGGGGGTACTTCATCCTCTCAGCTTCTACTCTCCTCCCGTGGTTGGAGGGGATTTAGGGGAAGGAGTAATTTTTTTTGTGTTTTTAATCGGTATCAAAATCCCGACTGTTCTTTCGTCTACAACAAGATATTTATTTGCCACTCTTTTAACATCCTCAGGTTGAACTCCTCGTATTCCCTCAAGATATGTATGCTTTAATCGCCAGTCTCCGATTAATTCAAATTCCGCCAACATCATTGCCTGAAAGAAAATTGAATCCTGGTTCATGATATAATCTGCCTCGATCTGATTCTTTGCCTTCTGTACTTCTCTTTCAGTCGGAGCCTCTTTTTTTATTTTCTCGACTTCTTCATATAAGGCGGTTTCAACATCATCAATTGTTTTGCTGGGTAGTGCCGTTCCATAGAGATAAAATAGATAAGGGTATTTCTGGAAACTGCTGTATCCTGCACCCGCTGATAGTGCTATCTGCTGTTCATCGATCAGACTCCTGTACATCCTTGAGCTTTTTCCATCAGAAAGCACTGAAGAAAGCACTTCAAGCGCATAACTGTCCTCATGCAGAACGTTGGGAACTTTATACGCACTCAAAACATAAGGAAGTTCCGCCTCCTTTCTCACAAAAACTCTTTTTTCGCCTCTTTGCACAGGTTCTTCTATTTTTAAACTTTCAATTTCCGGACCTTTTGGGACGTTACTAAACTCTTTCTTTATCTTCGTCATTATGGAGGCAACATCAATATCGCCTGCAACGACGATAAAGGCGTTATTCGGAACATAATGAGTACTGTAATATTCCCAGAGATCATTTCTTGTTATAGTCTTTAAATCCTCCATCCAGCCTATAACAGGCCACCGGTAAGGATGATTTTTAAAAGCAGTAGCGACAACCTCTTCATATACAAGGCCCTGAGGGTCGTCTTCATATCGCATTCGCCGCTCTTCCATAACAACATCTCTCTCAGAAAGAGTCTGTTCCGTATCCATAACCAAGTTGCGCATTCTGTCGGATTCCAGTTCAATGGAAAGATATAACCTATCAGGCGCAAGTTTCTGATAATAATATGCGAAGTCTTTGCTTGTTCCAGCGTTATCAATGCCTCCTGCCCTCTTTATCATTCGGGAAAAAGTCTTTGGCCCGTATTTAGCCGTGCCTTTAAACATCATATGTTCAAGTAAATGACTGAGTCCTGTCTTGCCAACCTGTTCATTAGTAGAACCGGCATGATACCATATCTGAAAGACAGCCAACGGGGCATTTGGTTCTTTGATGGCAAAAACTTTCAGTCCGTTGGGAAGCACCTCTTCATGAATGTAACCTTCTTCAACAGCTTTTATTTCATTACCTGTATGCGCACATCCTGTTGCAGCACATATAAATACGAATATTACAAAAAAATAAACTTTCTTCACAGTTTTCAATACTAACAAAGATAATATTTGAGGTCAAATTTTACGCGATAAGTAAGCATCTCTAAATGCATGAAAGGACAAACAAGACTGGAAAAAGATTCCTCCCTCCACCCACTACCCTATGGGTCGTAGACCTTTGCCAAAGGGGGGCTGTTAAGGAAATCTATTAAAGACACAAGACGTATTTTTTATCTAGACATCTGGTAAATATTATGTTATTATCTTTCCGTAATAATTTATTCATCTCAGTAAAAATTAAATTCTCATCACATAGATAAATTTTCCGATTTTTTTATCAAGCAAAACTTCCCATGAGGAGAGGTTGTAAACATGACATCAAGAACATCGTGCTGGAAAATTTTTCGTCTCATTTTTGTAATATTTTTTCTTTATCTTATCGGGGACGCCTTTTATCGTTGGGATGGTTTCAGGTATTATGCAACATTCTCCGAATTTCTACCAAGTATTGCCCTCATTTCAATTCTCACGTCTATAACAGCTCTGTTTGTAGCCACTTTTTTATGGTTGATGATCATGGGAGTGGAATGGTTTTCCATACGTACCGGTTTTAAAATAAAGGCAGAACACCTACTCTTTTTTACATGTCTACTCATACTACTTGGAAAGACTGTCTGGATCGGCAAATTAATAATGGTCGGTACCGGATCGACACTTCAATTAAAATTGATATTATTGTTTTGTGTAGTCATTGCAGCGTTTTTTTTCACGTGGTTGCTTCGTGATAAGTTTAATATAATCCACGAGAGGATAACTCCACTGGTATGGTTATTTGGGATTTTTGTATTACTCTCGGTGCCATTGGTTACATATAAAACAATATTTAAGGAGACAAGTACAGTGGTATCACAAAAACCCTTTCAAATCTCCAAGGGAAACAATAACCAACCAAATATTATCTTGATTATCTTTGATGCCCTGACAACCCGGGATATGTCAGTATATGGTTATCACAGACAAACTACACCTTTTATTGCTGAATGGGCAAAAAAAGCTTCATTATTTAAGAATCTAAAAGCTTCCAGCAACACGACTACTCCAGCTATTGCTAATATCATAACGGGGAAAAGACCCTGGACACATCATGTATATCATTTGGGTGGTTCTAATCCGGCAAGAAATGATAGAGAAAACTTTCCGTTACTTCTGAAGAATAATGGATACTACAACATGGCATTTGTTGCAAATCATTTTGGTTCGGTTAAGAGATTAGCTGCCTCTGATGCATTTGAGATTGCCCCTCTTTCAAGCGATTTTAGTACCCCTGTTTCTTTATTCGGAATTATCAATAACGTACTTTTTCGATTATTTGGTGAGAAAATCACTTTATATGACTGGATTATTAAAGAAGATTTTATCCTGTACAGGTTTGTATGCATTCTTTTTCGAGGCGTCTCTGAAACATCAGTAGCCCCTAAAAATGTCTTTAAAAGATTTTTACAGGTTATTGATAAAAATCATCACGAACCCTTTTTCGCCTGGATCCATATTCATCCGCCACATTTTCCTTATCTTCCGTCTGCGCCATATATGGGTTTGTTTGATTCTTCACCTGAAATGAAGTCATTAAAGAGCCAATATGCCCAGTACAAGTATAAAAAATTTACAGAGAAAAGGCTAAAAACTGTTAAAATATTGAGGGCTCGATATGACGAGTTTATAAGTTACTGTGATAATCAGTTCAATGACTTTACTACGCAATTAAGAAAAAGGGGTATACTTAAAAACTCAGTGATTATTCTGACTTCAGACCATGGAGAGAGCTTTGAACACAATCACCTGGAACACGATAGTCCTCATCTTTATGAGCCAGTGACGAATATCCCCCTTATTATAAAGGAACCTGGACAGACTGAGGAAAGAATTATTGAAGGCTTGGTGGAGCAAATAGATATACCGGCTACAATACTGGATTTAGCAAATATAACTGTCCCATCCTGGATGGAGGGACGCTCATTACTACCCCTCATGCATGGCAACAGGTTCACCTCAAGACCTGTATTGTCTATGTATCTATCGAGCAACCCCGCTCACGAGCACCAGATTACTAAAGGCACCTTTGCTGTATGGGAGGAAGACTTCAAGCTCATATATTATCTTGAAGAAAACAAGTCACTGCTCTTTCATTTAAAGCACGATCCCGGTGAACTGAATAATCTCTTTGAAAAGGAGTCCGAAACAGGATACTATCTACTAAGTCTTATTCAAAATAATCTTAAGAATGTTAACGAAGATATAAGCAAGGGAAAATAATAATCTTTAATGACAGGCTGTGTCCCTCAAATTAATTAATATCTTACACTTGCACATTATCACCATGAAATCAGCAATTCTTTGTCATTACAAGATCCGAAAATTTGATAGTCTTCCAAGATATAATTCCAAGATAATCTGGATCCCTAACTTATTTATTCCTTTCTGTTTTATTTCTATTTTAGTTTGATTTCGTATAATATATAATGTAATTTCTGTGATATCACGGGAAAGGTTTATACATGAAATTTTATAAAAAATTTTTTTCCGTCATCACCGTTTTCCTCTTTATTGTGATTGCAGGCATGTATGCATGCCAGAACAATCAATCCGAAAACTCATCAGGCACCACGATATCCAATGAAGCCCTTAGAGATTCGAATGTTGCCGACCTGCTGGCATCGATAAATATGTACCACTTTCCTAATCCGGTTAAATCACCTGATTTTGAACTCATATCTGTAGAGGGGAACAAAACCCGGCTCAGTCAATATCGCGGCAAGGTCGTTCTCCTGAGTTTTTGGGCAACGTGGTGACCGTGGTGCAGGAAGGAGTTGCCTTCTCTGGAAAGCCTGCATCAGAGTTTTAAAGGAGAACCTTTTACCCTTTTGGCTGTAGATATACAAGAAGAAAGAGCAAAAGTTCTCAGATATGTACGCGAATATGGATTGTCTTTTACTAATCTGTTGGACAAAGACGGTCGGGTAAGCGCTCTATACGGCGTAAGTTCTACCCCGGTGAAATTCCTTATTGATACTGAGGGGAATATGGTTGCGGCAGCTTTGGGCTTTAGGGATTGGGACAGTGATGAGATAAAATCATTGATTAAATTACTGATGTATAAAATTAGCTGAAAATATTGCCTGTATTGTTTTATTTCTGTTTCTCTGTTTCTTTTGCCTGCTTTTCATTTATTTTTCCTAAAATTTTATTATATTTCGTATTCGCATATCCCAATCCATATTTGTTTTCTCCAGTAATTCCAACGTCTCTCCAACCTTTACCTTCCTCATATACTTTCATTTTCACAAAATCCAAATTTTTATTTGCATCTTCATCATAATATTCAACGCGTTTGTAAAACGTGGGAAGGTTATCTTCAATAACTACAATAACATCTACTACCTTATTTACTTTCTCTGCCTGAAAACACACCACTTGTTTTCCATCGATTGTTCCCTCCCACAATTTTTTTACGGAATAACCAATAAATTCCATCGTAGGTTTTATTACATCGTGTGTTATGCTCTCAGCGCGAGACGGTTTTTCAAGAATAATGCCGGCGAAGTTTAATATTGCTAACAAAATCGCTAATCTTAATAATACTTTTCTGCTAACCATATCATATCCTTCTTGATTCTCATTCTCTATATTACCTGAAATTCACAATATAGAATTATACCAACCATTCTGAGAAAATACTATCATCCTACATTCCGAACTCCCTATCAATAGCCCTTTTTATCTCCTTAATTGATTTGCCTTCTTTATAAAGCCGGGCGGCCATCAAGGCCTCCTTCTGACAGAGCTGTCAACCGGCGCCGTGTTTTTCAGTAAAGCAGCTTAAAAGGGTTTTATGATGAAAGGGCGATTCATCACAATAGCAGTAACAGAAAACCTCATTCATTACCTCTGGATATTTCTTGGCAGCAGCATAGGCTGCACGAGTCTGACCCTCAAACAATGAAGGATCGAGTACAGGTCTTGTTTCCTTCTCACTAATTTGGAAAGATTTTCCCTCTTCTTTACCATCAGTGAAAGGCAAGTTTCCAGTTACAGCCAAGACGGCTGCTGCTACTACAATTACGGATACAATCCAAAAAACTGGTTTCTGGCTCTTTCTTTCGGAACCCTTGGTCTTTTTTTGATTCTTTTTCTTAGTCATATTAAGCCTCCACTGTCCCTCACCTCTGAACGATCGATCCCGCCTTTGCCTATCCCCGTTGGGGAGAGGGAGAATATGAAGGGTAATTTTTCAATATATCGATCTTATCCTCCCTGTACGACGGTCAAAAATAATTACGTCTACTACCTCATCCTCATTCTTTATTTTAGCCCTGATAAATCTTCCTATTTTGCTCTCAATCTCAACAGTAAGGTCCTTTTTATGGTAATAATCAAGCATTGCCTTTTTCGCATCATCATGACTCATCGTATATTTACATGTCCCGTAGTGACTGCAGCGAGGACAAAAATCACCATAAGGTGTAATGGATTTTTCACGATGCCATGCAAAGACCGTCGAAAAAAGGATGAACAATAGGAAGAAAATTGTTATTATTGGCATAATAAATTTAACGGGAAAATTTCCCCTTCCCCTTTTTAATAATGCACCCTTATTATTGTTTATACCATACTGTCGGTGTGTATATTTCATTTTAAATATAACCTGAATTTGTCAATCATTTCATTATTTTTTTATACCTATTTTTAACAATAAAAAATGAAGATAATATGAATATTTAACAAAACCTAAATTGAGCGATATAAAAAGACTCTGGATTCCCGATCCCCGTTAACAACATACGGGGACGGTCGGGAATGACGGCCTATTTTCGGGTCAATGACAGACAAGGCCATTTTTATTCTTAGTGCTGCCCCTATGGGCATGGTCGTTTGGGTAAAAAAATTAGGTATACATATATACTGTTTACCTTCATTTAAAATATTATTAAAAACTTTGATCCCTGATTCAGTGTGCTTTCCACTTCTACTTTCCCTCCCATAACTTCAATAAGCTCTTTTACTATAGCAAGGCCTAATCCTTTACCGTTTGAATCCTTATCTTTATAAAACCTGTCAAAAATTTTTGAAAGATTAGCTTCTGTAATACCTCTTCCAGTATCTTCAACGGATATGTAAAAACCATTTCCTTCGTCACGTTTGCCCTTACCCCAATTAATCGTTATTCCTCCTTTACTGGTAAATTTATAGGCATTTGCTAAAAGATTCTTTAAAACGATATGGAGCTTTTCAGGATATGTTTTTATAATCATTGAAGACCCATTTGTTTTTAAATAAAGTCCTTTTTCTTCGAAAATTTTTCTCATTCCTCCAGCTATCGATTCAATAAATCCTTTAAGGTTAATCTCCTCCAATACCCCCTTTTTAAAAAAACTTGCCTCGGCACTCGTAATATCTTCTATTCCTTCCACAAGTGAAATAATCCTTTGGATTTCTGAGCTTATATTCTTCATTACCTTGTGTGGATCAGAAATTATCCCATCTTCAATAGCCTCAAGATTTCCCTTAATTACTGTCAGGGGTGTTCTCAGTTCATGTGCAATATTAGAGGCAAGGTGTTTTCGTAATGAATCCTCTCTCTTAAGGGCCTTAGCCATATACTTAAAAGATTCTGTCAGTCTATCAATTTCATCTTTAGATACCCTGTGTGTTTCAGGCTCTTCTATCATGAAATCTCCTTTTGCTATTTTTTCAGCTGAACTTGTTAAACGTCTTATGGGATATGACAGGAATATCGTAAATATAACAGATAAAAATAAAGCTCCTCCACCGGCTATCAAAAAAGATATAATAAGAAACTCTTTTCCCCTTCTTCTGAATATCTCTTCTTTCAGGGTGGCTGACCCGAGCTTTTCTATTGGTCTGATATACAATTTTCCTATCTCTTTTCCCTCTATATATAAAGGATACCAGGTAAATGCTCCTGTTCCCGAAGGCAGCTTTAGAAGGGAATTCATCCTCTTTATCATATTGGGGTTCATTGAAGAGAGAACTTCCGTGGAAGATAATATCCTTTTACCTGAATCGTCTTCAACAAAGGTTTCAAATCCAAGCATGAGCCCCCAGTGAAGTGCCTCACTGAGCAATGCTTTATCCCATTTACTCTCACTATAACTGCCTTCAATTGAAGCCATGATCCAGTAGATATGATCCTCTCCAGTTCCCTGGAGGAAATCATTAAAATCTCTTATCATGAGTTTTTCAAAGACAACATTGGAAAGAAGGGCAAGAAGGATAATAAATATAAAAGCAAGAAAAAGTTTAGTCCTCATCAGGCAAACCGATAAATTTGTAACCAACACCATAAACTGTTTTGAGATACGAAGGATTCCTCTGGTTGTCTTCAATCTTGTGGCGGATATTCTTTATATGTGCATCAATTGTTCTGTCATATCCTTCAAAATCATAACCGAGTATTACATTAACAAGCTGAAGTCGTGTAAAAACCTGTCCTGCATGTTCTGCAAGGCACCGCAACAGTCTAAATTCTGTGGGTGTAAGAACCACCGGAGAGCCTTCCTTCCTTACTTCAAAACGGGAAGAATCAATTACCAGATCCCCACGATTAAAACTGATACTTTCTTTTGCCCCTTTTGCTCTCCTCAAAAGTGCCTTCACCCTTGCAACCAGTTCACGAGGGCTAAATGGTTTAACAACATAATCATCAGCACCTATACCGAGCCCTTTTATCCTGTCGTCTTCTTCACTCTTTGCAGTCAACATGATTATAGGCACATAAGAGTCCTTTCGGATCATCCGGCATATATCTTCCCCTTCCATATCAGGAAGCATCAGGTCAAGTATGACAAGATCAAAACCTTTCTTTAATACAGTTATTGCCTTTTGTCCTGTATCTGCAACAGCAACTTCGAATTTTTCTTTTTCAAGATAAGCCTTAACAATTTCTGCTATCTTGTTCTCGTCTTCAATCACGAGTATTCTTCTACTGTTCATAATGATATAAATCTCCAAAGATCATGTTAAATATGCATCTCTTTTTCCATAGTACAGCCAAACAGGAGACATTATCCAAATGTCAGATCAAAAAAGGATTCTAGGATTCAGGGGTTAAATGAATAATTGTATAAATTTTTTAAAATAATATTCATTCTTAATTGATCATTCACCTGAGTCCCGAAAAGGGACGTTTTCCCAACGGGACTTTACGTCCTTGAATACTTGTTTTTATATAAATAATAATAACACAAGAATTATGAAATATTTGTGTAAAACGTTCTTATCTTGCCAATAAAAAAACAAAAATGCTAAGCTTCTTAAACAATGGGTATAGCAGAAGCCCTCAAGAATGTCCAGAAGAGAATTAACAATTCTGCCGTTAACGCAGGCAGAAACCCATCTAAAATCAAACTTGTTGCAGTTTCTAAAAATATTGATCTGCAAAGAATTATTGGAGCAATAAATGCAGGAGCAACTATTCTGGGCGAGAACAGGGTACAAGAAGCAAGAGATAAAATTTCAGAACTAAGAACACAAAACATAGAACACATAAGACAGATAATCCCCCTAAATCACCCTTTAGAAAAGGGGGACTCACTAATATCCCCCCCTTTATTAAAGGGGGGTATGGGAGGATTACGAGTTGAATGGCATTTAATCGGGCACTTACAGAAGAATAAAGCAAAAACCGCTGTACAATTGTTTCATTTAATACAATCTGTTGATTCCGTTGCATTAGCTCAAGAATTAAATAAACAGGCACAGAATATAGGAAAAAAACAAAGAGTTCTTGTTCAAGTAAAACTCTCAGATGAGGCAACAAAGCATGGAGTTTTAGAAAAAGATTTGATAGAAGTACTTGAAAAAATCACAAGTATGGATAACCTTATATTAGAAGGTCTCATGACAATGCCGCCTTATTTTGAAGACACTGAAAAAACAAGACCATATTATAGACGGCTTCGTGAAATTGCTGAAAAGGAAATTATAAAAGGATTCCCTGTAAACGAATTATCAATGGGTATGTCGAATGATTTTGATGTGGCTATTGAAGAAGGCGCCACCATGGTAAGAGTAGGCTCTGCTATTTTTGGAGAAAGAAATCGTTGCAAAATATTTTATTGAAAATAAAAACACAGGTATAATAATAAGATCATGAAAATCGGATTTATAGGTGGCGGCAACATGGCGGAAGCAATAATAAAAGGGATAATCTCTCAGGGCATTAAAGATATATTCGTCTCTGAACCCAGGGAAGAAAGAAGGCAGTACCTGCAAAGAAATTACGGAATAAAAACAACAGAATCCAATATAAAGGCAGCTTCTTCCTGTAATATAATAATACTCGCCGTTAAGCCACAGAATATGGATACAGTCATCGATGAAATATGTAATACTATCACTGAAGAAAAAACTGTAGTCTCAATTGCCGCTGGCATAACACTTGTATATCTGTCTTCGAAACTCAAGACAAAAAAAATAATCAGGATTATGCCAAACACACCGGCTCTTGTTCAGGAAGGGATGATCGTTATGTCTTTATGTGAATGTTTTTCTGACAGGGATATATATTTCGTGAGAGAAATCTTTATGTCTATAGGGAAAGTCATTACTCTTCCTGAAAAATATATGGATGCTGTAACTGCCCTTTCAGGAAGCGGCCCCGCGTTTATTGCCTTTTTTATTGAGGCAATGATTGAAGGCGGAATAAAAACGGGGCTACTTGAAGACGACGCCATTACACTTGCTGTCCAGACTGTTATTGGTACTTCAAAACTATTTGACACAGGAATGAGTCCTTCAAGGTTAAGAGAGATGGTAACATCTCCTGGAGGAACCACAGCTGCCGGGCTGAAAGTATTTAACGAAAAAGGATTTAAAGATGCCGTGATAGCTGCTCTTGAGGCGGCCAAAAATAGAGCAGAAGAATTAGGGAAACTCTAAAATGCATTATAAGAAAATCACAGAGAGCGCAGAGATATTAAATATGCAGTAGGCACAAAGGAGTAAGCAGCTGGTTAACTGCTTTACTCAGACAAAAGGAGGAAATACATGTTTATATTTGGCAATTTATTTCACGCTATAGCATATATTCTTAATACTATCTTAACAATTTACATGTGGATAATAATAATCTCCGCTCTTATCAGTTGGGTAAGTCCTGATCCTTACAATCCAATTGTCCGATTTTTATATTCAGTTACAGATCCGGTTTTAAGACCGATAAGAAGACGCATTGGCATAGTAATGGGCATCGACATATCCCCGATGATAGTAATTCTTATCATTATCTTTATCAAATATTTCCTAGTGACATCATTATTCGATATAGCTTCAAGGATGAGATGACAAGAAATTTCAAATTTCAAATTACATATTCCAAAAGATTCTTATATTCGATTTCCTGTAAATAAACTCTATTTTTTGTTTACTGTTATTGATTATAATGGCTTACTATAAATTCATAATTTGTAATTTCGTTTCGATTTATCGGGGAAAGATTTTCTTTAACTCAAAAATGCATTTCACATAATGCAGTCTTTGTGAAAGAAATTATTTTTCGATACCGTAAACGCAATATTAATTGATCGAGTGTGAATACTTTTATTCAAAGACATATGCACAATTTAATAATAAATGTATCGAGTTAAATAATTAGAGGCTTCGCCTCAATGTAAGGAACAGTTATTATTACATAGCTCTTTTTCGAAGAGCACGCATTTAATTGAGCAATGTCTGCATTATTTGGGTTAATATTTTATTATTGACACGATAATAAAACATAACCGAATTTAATAAGAGGGGGTAATATGAGGATAACACCGCTTGATATTCAGCAGAAACAATTCTCAACCAAATTCAGAGGTTTCGATATCGAAGAAGTTGATTCTTTTCTTGAACTCATAAGAGAAGAAATGGAAGAACTATTGAGAGAGAATGCAAATTTAAGGGAAGAAGCAAGAAGATTCGAAAGGCAGCTAAAAGAATATAAAAATATGGAGACAACCCTTAAAGACACCCTCGTGAGTACCCAGCAGATGGTTGAAGAATATAAGAATACCGCACAAAAAGATGCGGAATTGATTAAAAAGGAAGCTGAATTAAAAGCTGAGACTATAGTAAAAGAGGCTCAGGAAAAAGTTGTCAAGATTCATGAAGATATAACTGACCTTAAAGGCATCAGGAGACATTTTAAAGAAGAATTGAAAAGGCTGATAGAAAGTCATCTCAGCATGTTGGAATTTGATAAAGAACGCGAGGAAGAAACACCGGATGAAGTATAAAGCACTGAAAGGCCTTCAGGATATCCTACCACCAGAGATTTCCATTTGGCAGTATATTGAGAGTAAAGCAAGGGATATTTTTAAAAGCTACGGATATCAGGAAATCAGGCTCCCGATAATGGAAGCAACTGATGTCTTCATCAGAAGTATAGGTGAAACATCCGATATTGTCGAAAAAGAAATGTATACATTCCAGGATAAAGGCGGTCGCAGTGTAACTTTAAGACCTGAAGGTACAGCACCTTTTGTAAGGGCATATGTTGAACACCACCTTTATAACAATTCCTCACCGCAAAAGTATTACTATATCGGTCCCATGTTTCGATATGAAAGACCACAGGCATTCAGATACAGGCAGTTTTACCAGATAGGTGCAGAGGCGATGGGGATTGATGATCCAAAATTAGATGCAGAAATTATCTCAATGCTCACAGCAATGTTAAGAAACATAGGTATTAAAGGGCTGAATTTTGAGATCACCTCGATTGGATGCAAGAATTGCCGTTCTGACTTCAAGACAGCCTTAAAAGGATACCTGAAAGATAAAATGAGTAAATTCTGTGGTGATTGCCAAAGACGGTATGAGCTTAATCCCTTAAGAATACTTGACTGCAAGGTTCCCACTTGTATCGATTCAAGACAAGGATCGCCACTTGTAATAGATTTTCTTTGTACTGAATGTAAGAATAATTTCAACAGTCTCAAACACCAGCTTGATCTTTTGCAAATTCCCTACACAATAAATCCAAATCTTGTGAGAGGTCTTGACTATTATACGAAAACTGCATTTGAAGTAAGCAGCGAATCACTCGGCAGTCAAAAGGCCGTAGCTGCTGGTGGAAGATATGACAGCATGGTGGAAGAATTCGGCGGGCCAGCTATTGCCGGAATAGGTTTTGCAATTGGTATGGAAAGAATAATCTCTTTGATAAAAGATTCATTTCGTAAACCTGATGGGCCAGATCTTTTCATATGTCCCCTCGGAGATGAAGCCTCTGAGAAAGGTCTTCAAATTGCCGAACAAATGCGGGCTAAAGGGCTTTGGGTTGAAATAAATTATGACAGCGCATCTCTCAGAAGTCAGATGCGAAAAGCTAATCGCATTGGCGCAAGACACGTGATTGTACTGGGAGAAGATGAACTCAGCAAAGGTGAGATTGTAATAAAAAACATGCTCAACGGCAAAGAAACCAAAACCACCCTTGAAATCAAAACATTTCTAAAAATAATTCAAAAATCAAAATAATATATTCTTCAAATCTTTTGCTTTCTTTTCCTCCAGTAATTTCTCACTCCAAAGGTTATGCTGCCAACAACGAATAGGATATAGGCAACGGGTTCGGGTACAACGGCAGGATTATTAAGAGATGTATCTTCGACACTGACTAAATCTACAGATTCACTGCCAAAGAAAGAAGATTTATTCTTTTTCTTTATCTTGTTATATGAAAATATCATGTCTATTCTTCCAAGAGGTGTGTCAGCTGTTCCTGATACAATATTGTCTTCACCCCAAAACACATCTATATTATCACCCTCTCGTTCAATATTAACAAAAGCTGAACCATTCATTGGCAAGGTATTCTTGTTAGATTTAAATGAATTTTTTCCAGCACGAGCAGATTTACTACCTCTGGCGTTTGTCCAGCTATCAAGATATCCTACACTTGAAAGCAAATTATCATCAGTATCATAAAGATTGATCATAACTCTCTGAGTAGCATTTTTGCTGTTTTTAACTTTTTTGTTATTTTTCTTTCTATTGGATTTCCTGCTTTTTAGAGCCTTTTTATCCTGTCCATTCCATGAGAAATTAAAATTAACACTAAAGTCATCAAGGGGATCAACGGTTTTACTGAGTATGACATCAGCCCATTTTTTATTTTTACTTGGATCAGCAATATTTGTAACATTCAGATTGGAGCCATACTCATTATATGTCCAACCCTTGGAATTTCTAAAGGTAATATCCCAGTCCACATCCAGAAAACTGTCATCGAAATTATCGTATACAATAGATTCAGAATTTGCAGGTGAAACAAAGGCAAAAACGAGAAAAACTGCCGAAATGAAGAACATTCCTTTCTTAAAATGGTCTAACCAAGCACCTTTAAGAATTAAATTATTTATAATCATTTATCATCACATCCTTCCTGTAAAAGGTTTCATCATAATGATGTTTAAGTACCCGAGGAACCAGCCAGAAAAGAGGATTTTTGAGAATTTTCTTAAAAATTAGATGATTTATATATTTTTTTATAAATATAGAGCAAATTACATGCCATATTTCAAGTTGTTGATTTTAAATTAAATTTCAATAATCCATCCTGTTTTGCACATTAAAATGCTGTTACAACTATGTGTCATGGCACATTAATTTATTTGAGTAACAATTTATGGTAATCTCTGTTTTAATGATAATAATTGCAATAAGTTGCTTTAGGTTTCCCATGACCTGTATAATTAAGCAAACAGCATAAGACCTTTTAAAATTAGCATTAATCCCAGGGCAAGATAATTGTTACCATGCTAAAAAATTGTAGTGGTGTAATACTCGCAGGCGGTGAAAACAAAAGGATGCCTTTATTGAAGGCGTTTATAGAGATTAATGTACAAAAGATTATAGAGAGAAATCTCAAAATCATGAAACAGTTTTTTACACAAATTTTTATTGTTACTAACAAGCCGGAAGCTTATTCACATCTTGGGGTACCCCTACTCGGTGATGTATATAATATACGAAGCCCTATAACCGGAATATTCACTTCACTTTTAAACTCCTCAAACCATTGGGTCTTTATATCCGGATGCGATATGCCATTTATTAATAAAGAGATAATAAGGCACATGGATTCACAAAAAAATAATTTTGATGCAGTAATCCCAAAATCCCCCTCCTCCCCCTTTCCTAAAGGTCGGCACGACCCTATTTTTATTGAGCCACTTTTTGCATTTTATTCAAAGCGGCTTCTGGGACCTATGGAGAAAGTCATCCTAACTAATAAAAGAAGTGTGAAAGAATTTTTAAAGAACAAAAAGGTAAAATATATATCATCAAAGGAAATAAAGAAAATAGACCCGGAGGCAACGTCTTTTATTAACATTAATACTACCGCTGATATTCATTCTTATATGCAGCCTCAGGATAGATTGAAATTTAAACGAAAAAGTGAAAGGAGAGAAAAATGTTTGGTCTTGGAGCAACAGAGCTCATTATTATTTTAGTTATTGTAGTGATTCTCTTTGGGGCCTCACGATTACCTGAAATAGGCAGAGGCATAGGAGAGGCGATAAAAAATTTCAAGAAATCTAGCTCTGAACCGCCTGAAATTGATGTAACTCCCAAAAACAAGTCAGAAGGATCTGCGGAAAAAAAGGAAAATAAGTCATAAGTGAAACTGCAACAGGCCTTTGCTGAAATTAACCTCAAGGCACTTTCCCATAACCTCAATGTTGTCAAAAAGAAAACAGGGCATAAAAACATACTGGCTGTCGTAAAGGCCAATGCTTATGGACACGGCCTTATTGAAGTATCCAATCATCTCATAAAGAAAGGCATTTCAAAACTCGGTGTAGCATTCACAAATGAAGCTATTATCCTCAGAGAATCAGGAATAACCACTCCCATACTTGTCTTCTTTGATAGAAACAATATCGATATGTGTTTCAAGTACAATCTGACACCTGCAGTTTTCGATTTCAACACTGCTAAAAGAATATCAAATGAAGCATACAAACGTAACTGTAAAATAGCAATCCATATTAAAGTAGACACAGGTATGGGCCGTGTCGGATTCATTATTAATAAGGCTAAGGAGGAGATTTCAAAAATAGCCAGTTTAAGAAATATAGAACTTAAAGGACTAATGAGTCACTTTTCAGATGCAGATCTTAAGGATAAAGAATTCGCTCACAACCAGTTAAAAAACTTCCTCTCACTTGCAAGGGAATTAAAGCAAAAAAATATCAATTTTAAATACCTTCACATTGCAAATAGTGCCGCTGTATTGAGTATGCCGAATGCTCACCTAGATATGGTAAGACCGGGGATTATGCTTTACGGTTATGGATTTCTAGATAATGTTGAAAACCTTAACCCCGTGTTGAGCCTTAAAAGCAAAATTACTTTTCTTAAAAACGTTCCCGCAAATACCCCTATCAGTTATGGCAGAACTTTTATCACGAAAAGAAAAAGTATAATTGCAACAATTCCTTTTGGGTATGCCGACGGATACAGCAGAAAACTCTCTAATAACGGTGAGGTTCTTATTAATGGAAAACGTGGTCCAGTTGTCGGGAGAGTATGTATGGATACAATAATGGTCGATGTAACAGATATACCAAATGTCAGTTACAATTCAGAAGTTGTGCTGTTAGGTCGTCAGGGAAGAGAACAAATCACCGCCGACGATATCGCAGACAAAACCGGTACCATTCCCTATGAAGTGCTTACATCGATTGGACAGAGAGTAACAAGAGTTTATAAATAGAAACTCCCGCCATCCCGAAACATCGAGTCGGTAAGCTGAAATCATGCTATTGAATTCAACTTTATACAACATTTCACATGCCAATAAATCATATTTTATTTTGTTCATCCTGAAAATTTTTTCCCCGTTCAATAAAATATGTGATAAAATATATTTAATCCCAACCAATTTCTATTCTTATATGAAGTAGTCAAGTGCTGGGGGACTCTTTATTTATTAAATAGGATGACTTGGCTGCCGAAGTATAAACCTTTGACGGGTTCGGCCTTTTTGTTTATGATATGTAAGACTTTTATATTTAATTCCAATAAAAAGAAGGGATGAAGCGTAAGAAAATGTTGAATTCTTTGAAGGTACTCAATTTTTTATTAGGAGGTTTGAGGTGAAAAGATTACATCATTTCATTGGTTTTCTCTTTTTATTTTTTATTTTGTCTTTATTGGGTACGGCAAAGGCATCTGATTTTTGTGTGAGCGATTCTGGTGCATTACAGGAAGCCCTAACAACTGCAGCAACTAATGGAGAAGATGATGCGATTAAGATTGTTCAGGGTGCCTATAATGGTAATTTTATCTATTCTTCATATGAAGAGAATAATCTGACCATAGAGGGAGGTTACAGCATTGGGGGCTGTTATTTACGCATAGCAGATCCTGCTAATACGGTACTTGACGGCAATGGTAACGGCGCTGTCCTTGTGTTAACTTCTGAAGGCGTTCATATTTCTGTAAATAGTCTTACTTTAGAAAAAGGAATCGCTGATCCAAGCCCTGGTGCATATTTGTCAAATGGTGCTGGATTGCATATTTATAACAAAAATGGAACAACAGTGGTTACAAACAACATTATCCAAAATAATGATGGAATTGGTTTATATGTATATGGAAGGGAAGAAGTAGGCGAGAAAAACATAACTATATCAAACAATACAGTAACAAGTAACACCAGCGTTGGGATCTCGCTTATTGGGACGTTTATGACAGTAAATATAATCGACAATGTCATAACACATAATTCAGCAGATGGTTTGTATGCAAGAACTGATTATGTAACAGGTCCTGGAACTATAAATTTAACCAACAACCTTGTTTCAGATAATGGTCCAGGGTCAGGTTTGGACATAAGATATAAAGAAGTGACATTAACGAACAATATTATAGAAGATAACTTTTCTGGTTCTGGTGCCTTTGAAAGTGGTGGAGGCATGGCAATTCTTGCTGAAACTGTAACCTTGTCGGGCAATACTATAACAAATAATATAGCTTCGAATGCTGGAGGGGGAATATATTTATACTGGGACGCATTTTCGCGACCGAAAACAGTTGTTTTAACCAATAATATAATAATGGATAATTCATCTATAAGCGCGTATATTAATTCAGGAAGAGGAGCTGGGATCTTTGCCGTTATTGATGGAGTAATGATTTTAAAAAACAATATCATATCAAATAATTCAGCGAGTGATAATGGTGGTGCCCTGTATCTAAGAAGGTTTGGCACCAGCGCTGAAATGATTTTAACAAATAATATAATTACAGGTAATCAGGCCCAAGGAGATGGCGGTGGCATATGGGCTAAATGGCTTAACTCAACAAAGTTAATTAACAATACTATTGTCAATAACTTTGCAGAGAATGGCGGTGGTGTATATATTGAACTTACATATGATAATGATACTGCAGATTTGTACAATAACATTGTTTTGAATAACAGCGCAGATAATTCAGGTAATGACCTCTATCTAAATAATGATGGAAATGGCAATTACTTGTACTCTCCGGTCAACCTTTTTAATAATGATTTTGACCAGGGTCCCGAGGGGATATATATCAAGATACCTTTACCTGCCGGTATTGACCCAAGCAACTTGAATAATGAGGATCCTCTCTTTATTGACCCATCAAACAATGATTATCACATTCAGGCAGGTTCCCCTTGCACAGATGCAGGCGACATACATGCACCGGAGCTTCCAGATATTGATTTTGAAGAAGACCCCAGAATAATAGATGTAGCCCCTGATATAGGTGCTGATGAAGCTCTTAAAGATTTTCAGCAAGAATATCAGCAAGATCAGGCAAATGATGTTCCTCCGTATGGCAGCCGTGGATGTGGGACCCCGCCTTGTGGGTTGGGGAGTATGTTTCAAAGCTTCACGCCTTCTGCTTCATCCCTGGATGCAGTGGAACTCCGATTAATGGCAGGGGGGAATTTTCCGGCCAATGGGTATGAAACAACAATCAGGATAAGATCTGGCACTCCAGACGGTCCTGTGCTCGGAACTGCAACGACCTTTGTCCCAGGTCCACATACTACTGGAACACAATTAAATGTTCGCTTCGATTTCTCACCGCGAATCCTTTTGATCCCCGGAAATACTTATGTCATTGAGTGGATTTGTCCCGAAGAAGGAGGTAGCATACTAACATGGGTTGTGGCTGATGATGATCCCTATTCAGGTGGAACCGCCTTCGGCTGCACAGGTGTATCCATTCCCGATGAGGACTTCATTTTTATAACCTACACGGTAGTAAATACCTTAGTGGGTGATAACATCGTTTTCCACCCAACGGACGCAGTGACATTAACGAATTCTGTTACTCTGACTTTTAGTCAAGTCAATAAATCCGGTACAACCAATCTGAGCATCTCGGAACAGGGTGAATCACCTCCTTTAGGATTCAAACCTGGTGAACCGCCCACGTACTATGACCTGACAACTACAGCTGGTGTCTCCGGCCAAATAGAAGTATGTATTGACTATAGCAGAACCAGTTTCGACAACGAAGAGGCATTGGTGCTGTTTCACAATGAAAATAGTGGGTGGATAGACATCACGTATTCGCTGGATACAGAGAATCACATAATCTGTGGCGTTACCGATTCTCTTTCGAATTTCGCCATCTTTGAACCAGAGGTTTTAGATATTGATGAAATTTTGAACTTCTTTGACCAATCTGTTCAGGAAGGGACATTGGAGGGACAAGGCCATCTACGCATGGTGAAAGATGCCAGGTTAAGGGCTATGAGACGTCCGCTTGAGATTGCTGGTTATCTCATTGAGAAGGAGCGGTTTAGAGCGGCCTGCAGTCAGCTACTGCGTGCTGATAAACGTTCAGACGGACGACCAAGACCCCATGACCTTGTTGTCGGAAAGGCAGTATCTGAGCTGAACGGCATGATACAGGAATTGAGAGTCAACCTTGGATGCCAATAAAGTACAAACGATAATCACCTGTTAAGCATTAGAGACATGGTCAGAAATGGCTCTACCCTTTTTTATGAATATTACATCCAATAATCCTCAAAATTTCATTTCGTTAAAGTTGTTGAAAAGATGGTGAACTGATTAATTTTTAAGCCTTCAAAATCTGAGCATTTCAGTTTAAATCTGCAAGCGTCATCAATATTTAAATCTCTCCTTTTTATTTCATATCTCTCCTGTAAATTTTCCGTCATAATTTAATTATCCATACCCCAAAGACTTAAAAAAACTCAGGAGGTTTATCATGAATATTAAAGAAGCAACAGACTTCTATAGTAATCACCTAAAAGCAACTTTGAAACAGAGTTCAATAAACAGTTACTTGTACATATTGAATCGATTTGAGGCTATTTATGCGGAACGTCAATTTGAATCCATTGGATCAGATGAAGTTTATCAATTCCTGGTGAATCAAACTGGAAATCGGGCTAAAGCAACACGCAGACTGAGGTATGCACAACTGAAAACATTCTTCAATTTCATTATTGATAAATTCGACTTGAATATAAAAAATCCTTGTTCCTCTTCAATGATGTCAAAAACATATAGAATCCCGCCACAGAAAGCTCGGAAAATTCTTGACAAGGAGGTAGTGGATGAAATGATCTACAACGCAAAAAATTTAAGAGACCGGTTAATCT
>CAYFXR010000241.1:0-20699 GCA_964347155.1 uncultured Nitrospiraceae bacterium
GATCTATCAGGCCGTGAAACCGACCGTCACCATAATGGACGGAATTCTGGCAATGGAAGGACAGGGGCCGGGCAAAGGCGGCAAACCGCGACAGCTCGGAGTGATTATGGGAAGCAGATACACGGCGGCGCTTGATGTTACTGTATGCAAAATGCTTGGCATCGAGCCGGATACGTTACTTACGAATAAAATAGCCCGTGAACAAGGCCTGGTTGGCAATGAAATATCTATCGACGGCAGTCTGCCAGAAATAAAGGATTTTAAACTTCCAGACATTACCCCGCTCGTGTTCGGACCCGGAGTGTTGCACGGCTTTATGCGCAGACATCTCATTCAAAGACCGGAATGCAATGATTCCGAGTGCAAGCTCTGCGGGGAATGCTGGAAATACTGTCCTGCTGAAGCAATAACAAACGACAAGAAATCAATTCATTTCGATTATGACAGGTGCATTAGGTGTTATTGCTGTATTGAGGTATGTCCACACGGGTCATTGAGAGCCCGGGAAACACTTACCGGAAAACTGACAAGGAAGATATTTAAAATGTAAAAAATCTTATATTAATAACCGTTTACTTATCAATTTAAGGGCTGATTCATTAACTCTAGATGTAAATTCCTTGTTATAGACCTTTTTTTTAAGGGAGAGGGACTCCGGAAATATCTGTGATCATCCATTCATTGGTTTTATCAGCACCTTTTTTCGTTCTGATAATTGCATTGTAAAACGTTATATGTTGTCCTTTTTTATAATTCCACGGCTCTCCTGAATCTCTCATAAGTTCTAAAGTAATCAATGGCACGTCAATAATATAACCTTCGGTACCCATATATTGTTCTTCGCCCTGTGGTACCGTCCTGACATTTCCGATAATTATTTCAAGGACCTTATATTTTCTTGCTTCAAAATGTTTTATTATTGCCTCTTCAAAAGTGCTTCCTGATGGGGTGACTGAACATCCGATGAAAGATATAAAAATAATCGAGAGTATAAATTTATTATTCATACATATACCTCCTGTATTTAGAACTCCAGTTTTTCAACAATTCTTGCCATATCGATTACAGGAATAGCGAAAGAGTTGCTGCCGAGCAATATGTTTGCGAGAGATTGCGAGGCGCTGCGATATCGCAGCTTCACCTCAACGTTCAGCGGAGACACCGCATCATCCGGGATATAAAAGGCATAGCGCTCAATGTGATATCCCTTTGGGGGGATTCTATGGTCATACAGTATTCTGTCAGCCAGTGCAACATTCATAATTGGTTCCCCCTGTTTGTTTCCGAGCTTTGTATGATAAACGACGGCATTTACATCAATATCGCCTTTTTCATCCAGCTCTCCCGACCGTAACAGCAATCTCCCGTTGGTATCGGTTATCTTTACATCAAGCCACATCTGTCTAACCTCGGTTAAGCCTGTGGGAAGATAATGTCCTGCGCCAGAATTTATCACCTTGATCTTAATGTGGGAAAGCTTGTTTTTGCTATATGGGGGGCTTTTTATTATTTCCAAATCTGCGGCATTCAGCAGCCTTTCTCTTGCCATTTGAGCATGCAGTTCGCTTCCCAGGAGTTTGGTAATGACTGCATTGGCCCCGACAAAATAATGTGTCCATATATGCGCCCTGTCCGGTCCGTCGACACATGCCTTGCCGGGATTGTCAGGTCTTGCGGTTTTACCTGTAGCGGGAATCCCCGGTCTTTGCCTCATATGACAGTCCTGGCAGTTGACAGTTGTCTCAGGATTTCCTGTGTTGTAAGGACTGTTTTTCCATTCATTAAATGTCTGTTCAATAGGCAGCTTATTTGCAGCATGCGAAACGTTGTGGCAGAGACCGCAGAATTCAGACTTCGTATGCAATTCAGAATATTTTGTCGGATGATAAGGCGAATCTGAGTCTTTAAAAGGGCCGAGCATGGTAGAGGGATCATCTTCACCCCCTCCGGGCTCTACTTCATATGCTGCATCGCCCAGATGTTTCACCTCACTTATGTTGTGACACCAGTTGCAGAAAATACCCTGCGCAGGAAGTCCTGAGATTTTATCGTAATCATCAGCTGGTGAAGTAATGGTATATGAACGAAAACCAAGAGGAGTATGGCACTTAACGCATGCTTTCATCTCAAGGATTTCATCGCTTTTCTTTGCGTCCTTAAGAAACAGCTTTGATGCTGAACGCCAAAGCGGGTCAACAAAAGCCTTGCTGTGCATTGATCCATTCCACTGCTCATACTGCTCGGGATGACATCCCTCGCAAATGTCAGGACTGATGAACTGCTCAACCCGTACTTTTTTGAAATCAAATATTTCATGTTCTTCGATTTCCCTTATTTCCTTAATTTCTTCTTCCACTTCTTTTTTCACAATCGGGGCCTTCCCCCTTTCTGTTAGATATTCTGCAATTTTTTCCGCCTCCTCTTCTGTAATTGCACCCTTGGAGTACTTAGACATCCTTATCGTCGTTCTTTTCCATGCATTCAGATCCTTGCTTTTGCTTAATGCACGCTCAAGGGAATGACACTTGTCGCATTTGCTTTCAAAAAGAGTTTTCCCTGCTTGTAATGACGCCAAAGCAAATGATGCGTAAAAAAGAATAATGAAAAAAAGGACGAAGAAAACTTTTTTCACGATTAATTCCTCCAATTTCAATCATAAAAGATCGAGTTTATATATTCTTATTATCATAAATTCCGTGTTTTGACAATAGTTTTTTATCTCCCCTAATTCTCTTGTTTGCTACATAAAGCTGTTGGCGCATTGCTGACAAGCGCAGAAATTCTGCCGAATACAATTCATAGATGTAGAAAAAAGAACCTCTGAAAAGTGCTTGTCCCATACCTGAAATTCTGCATTCAATGTACTTCAGAACAAAGAGGTATAAGGATCGGTTAGTTGCTGATATGGTAAAAGATTATTTTATAAAAAGTGATGAAATATTACATCAGTTAGAAAAATTGAAAGAAGGAATTTCAAAAGATTTACCAAAATAAAATATATCATTTTTTTACTAAATAGTTTGAGTGAGGGGGGCAGGGTAAATTAATATGTGCTCAAAAAAGAATATATGGTGGCGGTGGCTGGATTCGAACCAGCGACGCCGCGGATATGAGCCGCGTGCTCTGACCGACTGAGCTACACCGCCTGAAAGAAAAGAGATTAAAAAATAGAGATTTCAAGGTAACAGAATTTCGCAATCAAAGTCAAATTTTGGAAAGGCACGGAAGTGCAAAAAAGCAAAAGGGCTTTGGTTCAAACGTATCTTTCTTTGACACTAAAAAATCTTTTCAGTATCATAAACAGTTATGAAAGAAATCAGGCTTACGCAGAAGGTGAAAGCGGGCGGTTGAGCGGCAAAGCTGGGTCCGGCGGATCTAAACGAAATTCTTGCAGATGTATACAAGTGCAAAGATAAGGGTGTTGTTGTAGGCCCCGGTGATGATGCAGGGGTATTTCGTTACAAGAACACTTTTCTTGTTGAGACAGTTGATGTCATCACACCTATCGTTGATGACCCTTATACATTTGGCGCCATCTGTGCTGCCAATTCAGTCAGTGACATTTATGCAATGGGAGGAACACCTCTTACCGCTCTGGCCATTCTCGGATTTGCATCATGTGATTACGGGCCTGATGTTATAAAAAAACTCTTAAAGGGCGCGGTTAAGAAGCTCCACGAGGCAGGTACATGCCTGATTGGCGGACATAGCATTGAAGATAATGAATTCAAGTTCGGTTTTGCCATAACGGGAGTTGTTGATAAAAACAACCTCTTAAAAGCCAGCGGTGCATCAGCCGGAGACATTCTCATTCTCACAAAGAAGCTTGGAACAGGAATCCTTACTTCCGCATTCAAGAAAGGAAAGGCAGAAAATACGAATTTGAACAAAGTCATTGCTTCCATGCTCTCTCTAAACAGAACCGCTTCCAAAGCCGCTGTTTCAGCTGGAGCAAAAGCTGTAACTGATGTTACGGGCTTTGGTTTACTCGGTCATGCATTGAACATGGCAAAAAGCTCTAAAGTTAATCTGGTAATCTATAATGAAAAAGTCCCGTTAATGAGTAAAGCAAAGGACTTAGCCTCAGGGGGTTTAGTGCCAAAAGGGGCAATAAACAATCTGGAATTTTGTAGCAAGTGCGTGTCGTTTTCTGAAAATATTGGTGATGGAGATAAATTGGCCATCTCTGATCCACAAACGTCTGGCGGCCTGCTCATATCGCTTCCTCGTAACGGTATGAAAAAATTTGACCGGATAATGAGAAGAGAGAAAAAAACATACTGGATTATCGGTGAAGTTGTAAAGGGCAGGGGAAGAATTGCTGTGAAGTGATGGAACATCGTTCAGAAATTGAATCAACGATGAAAATGATAGCGGATTATATGGAAAACGGATTTCTTGAGAATATCATTGACCTGTTCAAGCACGATAAAAGTTACTATCCATTTATTGGTAGTATGCTTGGCGATGAGAGAATGGGTGTCAGGATCGGAACGGTTGCTCTTGTTGAAACTCTCAAAACCGAAGATATAGACAATATCGTATTAGCTATTCCGGGAATTGCAAAGCTTTTAAAAGACACAAAAGCTACAATAAGAGGCGATGCTGCTTATTTGCTCGGTATCATAGGCCATAAAGATGCCTTGTCCTTTTTAGAAGATGCTTCTGGTGATGAAGATAAACTGGTAAAGGAAACGATAGAAGAAGCTATAGTGGCTTTAAAATACGATGATAAAGATAACCTATAATCTTGCAGGGGCCTCATTCTGAGGACGTAAAATCCAGATTGATCCGAAGGTCTTTTCCTGATATATTTTTACAAGTCCAAGTCTGACAACCTCAAGCAGGGCAATAAACGTCACGACAAGGGTGAGCTTTGTAAGCTCCTCTTTAAAAAGATCCTCGAATTTTACACCATCTTCTTTTTCAATGTGCTCCATAATAAAATGTATCCTGTCAGCTACCGTGAGGGTCTCCCGAGTTATCTCAATAACTTGTTCCGGCGCCTTTTCCAAGAGTTTCTTAAAAATGGAGATCAGGTCAAATACATTTACTTCAGAGAGCATGTGTTCCGGTTCAAATTCAAAATCTTTTTTATCAGGAAAACGTCTATTAAAAATATTCTTCCATATTTCTTCCCTTTTTCTGAGATGCACTGAGGAATCCTTATATGCCTGATATTCCAGAAGTCTTTTCACGAGTTCTGCCCGTGGATCCTCTTGAGGTTCTTCTTTTTCTTCCTCATCAGGCGGCAGCAGCATCTTTGATTTTATATGGATCAGCGTCGCTGCAATCACGAGGAACTCACCTGCGATCTCAAGGTTAAGCTCCTTCATCAGCGCTAGGTACTCTAAATACTGATGCGTGATTTTAACTATGGGAATATCATATATATCTATTTTGCTCTCTTTTATTAAATGAAGGAGAAGATCGAGCGGGCCTTCAAAAACAGGTAATTTGAAGTGAAAGCTGCTTAGTGACTCGGCAGTTTTTTCAGGGGTTTGAAGTGATGGATCGCCATTAACTTTTAATGCATTCTGATCTGATGTAGCCTCTTCAAGCACCTCCGGCATTCGCCTATGTTAAACTATCTCATAGTGTTAATGCAAGTAAAAATTACATTTATATACAATATATACGTACTTTTTTATAAGGATAACAATATATTGTAATTGTATCAGGAATTATAAAAAAAGCTTGCCTATGATAAATGATATGATATATAATTAACGCACTCTCTTTCCCAGGAAAGTTATCAACAGTTTATAAACATGTGTTAATAACCATATTTGCCATCTCATAAAATCTGGTACATCACTCATATAGGAACAATGAATATAGAAGAAGCCTGGACAAAAACCGTTGAAGCCATAGAAATCAAAGTCGGCAATCAGATCTTTGATCTGTGGTTCAGGCCATTAAAACTTATACAACTTCAAGATCGGCAGATTGCTCTTGAGGTCCCCAATAAATTTTTTAAGGAATGGATTGAAGATCACTACCCGGGATTAATTTCTGAAACAATAAAAGAATTTCTTGAAAGAGACGTTTCCGTTCAATTCAAGATTCATGAAAGGAAAGAAGACCCCGCTCTCAAAAAGATTGAGATAAGGCAGGAAAACAGAAGGGTGAAACTGGCAAGCCGCGGCATATTTCTTAGTTCTAAATTTACCTTTGATACCTTTGTAGTCGGGGCGAGCAACCAATTTGCCAATGCTGCAGCAAGGGCAGTTGCTGATGCACCTGGCAAGGCATATAATCCTCTGTTTATCTTTGGCGGCGTAGGTCTGGGAAAGACACACCTTATGAATGCGATCGGCAATAAAATAATAGATAACCATCATGACAGCAAGCTGTTATATGCTCCTGCCGAGCAATTCACAAACGAATTTGTTTACTCTATGAGAAACGATAAGATGGATCAGTTTAAAACAAAATACAGAACTCTTGATGCCCTTCTCATTGACGACATTCAATTCATTGCCGGTAAAAGCGGAACACAGGAAGAATTATTCCATACGTTTAATGCCCTTTATGACACTCATAAGCAGATTGTCTTTTCAAGCGACAGACCGCCAAAGGATATTTCCCCTATTACCGAGAGACTTAGGTCAAGGTTTGGTATGGGTCTTATTGCTGATATCCAGAGTCCTGATGTTGAAACAAAGATGGCTATTTTAGGGAAAAAATCTGAGATGGAGGGCATACACCTGCCCGAAGATGTCAGTTTCTTTCTGGCAAGCAGAATAAAGTCAAACATCAGGGACCTTGAGGCATGTATGATAAGAATCGGGGCACATTCTTCTCTAACAGGGCAGGTTATCACTATCGACATGGCTAAAAATGTTCTCAAAGACCTGATTCATGACGAAGAAAGGGCCCTGACAGTTGATTACGTTCAGAAGACGGTATGTGAATACTTCGGGCTAAAAGTACACGACATAAAGGCTAGGAAAAGGACAAGAGATATTGCCTTTCCCAGGCAAGTTGCCATGTATTTAAGTAAAATGCTTACCGATTCCTCTTTAAGCGAAATCGGAAAAAATTTTGGTGGCAAAGATCACTCTACAGTAATACACGCTTGCAAGCTGATTGACGTACGAAGAAAAAGAGATGAGGACTTTAATAAAAAAATAGATTACTTAGTAAAGAAAATCAAAAGTTATTAATAGCTAAATTCAGCGATTCTTATATAGCTGGATGTGCAATGCAGGTTCAAAAATTCATAATGCGATTGGATATTGGAATTGTCTTACTGCTATTTTTAGTCTTTCACTTAAAGAGTGAAGATTATAAAAGCAGGACAATAACTGCACAAAGTTATCGCTATGTATTTTTTTACCTGCCTTGCACATCTTTATGAAATTAAATCGCTCAATTTAGGTAATAATATATTTAAGTATTGAAAAATGATTTCTGATTTTTATCTTTGGAATATTTTTCTATGTCGGTATAGTCGGGTTAATGGGTATTAATCCCAGGAGGATAAGATGAAGCTTAAAATACAAAAGGAAGAAATACAAAATGCATTACAGCGTATCCAGGGAATCGTTGACAAAAAAACCACCATGCCAATTCTCAGCCATTTTTTATTAAAGGCTGACAAAACTGCCTTTTTAATGGCAACTGATCTTGATATTGCACTGAAAGGCCCTGTTCATGCTGAGATTCTTGAAAAAGGCAGTCTTTGTATACCTGCAAGAAAGTTGTTTGAAATAGCAAGGGAAATAGAGGGGGATTTATTACTCGAAACACAGGAAAACAATTGGATCAAGGTTACTTCAGGGAAAAGCACCTTTAAATTAATGGGCCTTCCTGAAGAGGATTTTCCAGCACTCCCGGAGGTCAGCAAGGCCGAGGAGCTAACAATAAAAGCAGAGAAGCTAAAAGATATGATTGAAAAAACTATTTATGCAACTGGTGAGAGCGATACCAGATATACCCTGAATGGCCTTCTCATGCACTTGAAGCCAAAGAAAAAAAATGTTGATCTGAAAGTTGTCGGAACAGATGGACATCGGCTATCAGTGATTGCAGTGAATATAGAAGGAAGAGTATCAGAAGATAAGAAACTCATTCTACCGAAAAAAGCTGCGATGGAATTGAAAAAACTTATTGAGGGAATCTCGGAAAATGTAACGTTGTATATTAGCAAGAATCATATATTTTTTAGCATAAATGAGGTGGTCTTAACCTCCAGACTCATTGAAGGAACATATCCAAACTATGAACAAGTAATTCCCAAGAATAACGAGAAAAAGGTTGTCATTGAAACAATTGCTTTCTTAAAGGCGCTGAGAAGAACATCCATAATGAGTAGAGAAAGAACCAATGCAGTAAGACTTGATTTGGAACCTGGAAAGATAACACTGATTTCAATGAACCCTGATATAGGTGAGGCAAGGGAAGAATTAACCGCTCAGTATAAAGGAGAACAAATGACGGTTGGTTATAATGCCCGGTATCTTATGGATATACTGCAGGCAATGGAAGGAGAGTCAGTAAGTCTCGAACTTCAGGAACCGCTCAGTCCAACGCTTTTGCTTGAAGTTGAAAATAAAGACTATACGTGTGTCGTTATGCCAATGAGAACATAACTGTGCACATACAAATTTCCAGCCAAAAATTGTAAAATAAATAGTGATGAAATGTGCGCTTTGCATGTTGCAATGTGCTTTTTTGTTTTTCAATTCTTATCAAAATCTCAATAGATTTTTAGATAATGTGATGAAAGGAAGTAAATGACTGAAAAAGTGAAAGATATCGATCAAGAAAACTATGAAGCGGGAGACATAAAAGTCCTGAAAGGCCTTGAAGCTGTCAGGAAAAGACCTTCCATGTATATAGGCAATACAAGCTTCGAAGGACTTCATCATCTTGTCTACGAAGTAGTGGACAATAGTGTTGACGAGGCATTGGCAGGTTTTTGCAATAAGATAGAGGTTACTATTCACACAGAAGAGAGCATCACCGTCATCGACAACGGAAGGGGGATTCCAACAGGGCTGCATCCTGGTGATACCAAAAAAAGGACCGCTGCAGAAATAGCCATGACAGAACTTCACGCAGGAGGAAAGTTTGAGAGCAAGGCATACAAGATTTCCGGCGGACTTCATGGCGTTGGTGTTTCAGTGGTTAACGCGCTGTCTGAATGGCTGGATCTTCAAATAAAACAAAACGGGCAGGTCTGGGAGCAGCATTATAAAAAAGGTGCTTCAACAGGACCTCTTCTGCAGGTCGGAAAGACTAAAAACAGGGGAACAAAAATAACCTTCAAGCCCGATAGCGAGATATTTGATACTGTTGAATTTAATTATGATACCCTTGCACATAGGTTCAGAGAGCTTGCCTTTTTAAACAGGGGGCTTAGTATTACGATCACTGATGAAAGGGTCAATAAAAAACAAAATTTCCTGTACGAAGGGGGGACAGTTTCTTTTGTCGAACATCTCAACAAGAATAAGACTACATTGCATCCAAAACCTATCTATATCGCAAAGGAAAAAGATGGTATCACCGTAGAAGTAGCGATACAATATAACGACAGTTACACAGAGACTCTTCACTCTTTTGCAAATAATATCAATACAAAAGAAGGCGGCAGCCATCTTGTCGGGTTTAAATCCGCATTGACAAGAACAGCGAATAGTTACGCTACATCAGCCGGTTTGCTGAAAAGTCCGAAAGATACAATTTCAGGTGATGACATAAGAGAGGGACTTACGGCGATTTTAAGTATAAAGCTTCCTCATCCTCAATTTGAAGGCCAAACAAAGACCAAACTTGGCAACAGTGAGGTAAAAGGCCTCGTAGAGTCTGTTGTCAATGACGGCCTTGGCTATTATTTTGAGCAGAATCCGTCGGTAGTAAAAAAGATTATTGAAAAAGCCATTCAGGCATCAAGGGCGAGAGAAGCCGCGCGAAAGGCAAGAGAGCTTACGAGAAGAAAAGGTGCTCTTGAAGATACAGGCCTACCCGGCAAGCTGGCGGATTGCGCAGAAAAAGACCCAAAATTAAGTGAGCTATTTATTGTTGAGGGTGACTCAGCAGGAGGCTCTGCAAAACAGGGCAGAGACAGACATACTCAGGCAATCTTACCTTTAAAGGGGAAAATCCTGAACGTTGAAAAAGCACGATTTGATAAAATGCTCAGTTCTGATGAAATAAAGATTATGATAACGGCGCTTGGTACCGGAATCGGTACAGATGATTTTGATATCACAAAAGCGAGATACCATAAAATTGTAATTATGACTGATGCCGATGTGGACGGAGCACATATAAGAACCCTGCTTCTCACCTTTTTTTTCAGACAGATGCCGCAAATTATAGAGAAAGGATATCTCTATATTGCTCAGCCGCCTCTTTTTAAGGTTAAGAAAGGCAAATCAGAACGGTACATACAAAATGAGAGCAAACTTGAGAATATGCTTTTTGAGCTTGCTGCAGATGAAATTGAAATACGCAATGGCGGTCTTCTGTCTGGCAAAGCGATAATACCGTATATAAAGAACCTTTCGAAGTTCGAAAAACTCCTTGATTGGTTTACCAAAAGAAAAAATGACACAACTGTAATCAGGGCACTTTTGCATTATGACTTAGACAAAAACGTACTGAAAATGGAAAAGGACATTAATGCCCTGATCAGGGAACTCAAGAAAGAATTTCCTGAGTTGACCGAAGAACTCAGGGAAGATGAAGAACATCAGTCTTTCAGAATTGAGTTAAAAAGAGGCGGGCTTAAATTAACGATTGATGATGAATTTTTGGCCTCTCCTGAATTCAGGGAATTAAAAAACCTCTTTTCAGAACTCAGAGGGCTGGGGCATCCTCCTTATAAAGTAAAACACAACAAAGACAAAAACGAATTCGGAAGTTCCAGAGAATTATTTGACTATATATTGTCTATTGCAAAAAAGGGGATCAGCATACAGAGATATAAAGGGCTTGGCGAGATGAATCCTACACAGCTTTGGGATACAACAATGAACCCTGAAAGGAGGACTTTGTTACAGGTCAGCGTTGAGGATTCCATCAAGGCAGAAGTAATCTTCAGTACACTTATGGGAGACAATGTTGAGCCAAGAAAGGAATTTATTGCACAACATGCTCTGGAAGTGAGGAATCTGGATATTTAATGTGCGCTAAACACTAAAAGCGTTTACGAGAATTGTAAACGCTTTTCCTGACTTTTTCTCTTCAAGGGTTCGAGGGGTCAAGGGTCCAGGGGTTCAAGGTTTTTTCCCGACAAAGCCGAGACCTTATAACTATATAATTCTTCAAGATATGGATAAATCGTTTATATTGAGCATTTGTATAATGTCACTGTGTCTTATAAGTGGTATAACAGTTGTAATCTGGAGGAGTGGTACCGATTCTGATGTTGAGAAAGAATCTGCTTATTATGCAAATATACCCCTTGAAAATAAAGACACGGAAATCATACCAGAGAAAAATAACGATATTTCAGGAGAACATAGTGATAAATCTGATATATTGGATACTCATGCTTCTCATCACATAATGCCCGGTACCACCCAATTAATTAATACCATTCAGACGGGGAGCTTTCATAGTGCAGCAGATGCTCAAAAACAATTTGATCTTATCGTGAAAAGATTGAATAGAAATGAGCTTGATTCTCTCAGGATAGAAAAAGTCGGAAGATTTTATTCTGTACGGATTGGCAAATTTGAGAACTATGCCACTGCCGAGAAATTTCTCCAGACAATTAAACATCGAATCGCTCCTACCATGATTTTGGAAGCCTATATAAAAGATAATAGGATTATAAAGAGATATAAGAAATCAATCTTATCAGATATTTAAGAAATATATAAATCTGTTAATCACACTTTCTTCTGATAATCATCAATTTTTTAGTGGGACAAGATTGAAGATTCATAGGTGTGACACTCAATTGCCATCTGCTTAAAATATTAGGATAAAAACTTTATCATGAAGAGCTTAACCGTTCAATATCGAGGAGAAGGAGCGTGAGGATCGGGTTTCCGAAAATGTTACAATATTGCCTGAGGGACAGTCGCAGTTAAGAAAGTATAAATTATAACAGAAAAATACCTTGCAAGGTTGGGAGGGGACATGGAAAAGGGCAGTTGAAAGAGTGCTATTTCTGCAAGGAAAATGATATAATTTATTGCCTTTTATAGTGCTATATATCTTTGCATAAATTAGGCGACACAAATATTATTCTTAGATGTTGCATAAAAAACTTATCTGCTCTGTCGTCATTGCCCGACTCGATCGGGCAATCCAGAGAAGGAGTCTGGATTCTCCGGTTAAGCCGGAGAATGACAATATGTAGCCTTATTTATGCAAGTCTATATACCGGAAGGAATGCCGAGGAATAATTCCACATATTGTGAAAAGTAATTATTATTGAAACAAGGAGACTGATGGCGAGACTAGCGATAAACATTGAAGAAGAAATGAAAACGTCCTACCTCGATTATGCAATGAGCGTAATTGTGGGAAGGGCATTGCCTGACGTGAAGGACGGGCTTAAGCCTGTTCAACGACGGATACTTTATGCAATGCTCAGGGAAGGACTGACTCCGGGGAAAAAATACTCCAAGTGTGCAGGTGTAGTAGGAGAGGTGCTTAAAAAATATCATCCTCATGGAGATTCTGCAGTGTATGACGCCCTTGTGAGACTCGCACAGGATTTTAATATGCGTTATATCCTTGTTGACGGTCAAGGCAATTTCGGTTCAGTTGATGGCGACCCAGCGGCAGCATACCGTTACACAGAGGCCCGCCTGACAAAACTAGCAGAAGAGATGCTCGTTGACATTGACAAGGAAACAGTGGATTTTATTCCAAACTTCGATGAAACGACACAAGAGCCCGTAGTCCTGCCGGCAAAAGTACCTCATTTACTTGTCAATGGTTCATCAGGAATTGCTGTCGGTATGGCAACCAACATCCCGCCGCATAATCTTGGCGAAGTAGTTGACGGGATCGTAATGATGATAGAAAAGCCTGATGTTACGGTCAAGGAACTGATGAAAAAAATCAAAGGCCCTGATTTCCCGACAGGCAGTAGCATTCATGGGAAAAAGGGCATCCTTGATGCCTATAACACCGGCAGAGGTCTGATAAAAATAAGGGCAAAAGTGGATATTGAGGAAAATAAAAAAGGTCAGAGCATTATCATTTCAGAGCTGCCCTATCAGGTAAACAAGGCAAGGCTTATAGAAAAGATTGCAGAGCTTGTCCGGCACAAGAAGATCGAAGGGCTGTCTGATCTTAGGGACGAGTCTGACAGACAGGGGATAAGGGTTGTGCTTGAAGTAAAACGCGGCGAAATCCCTCAGGTTATTTTGAATCAGCTATACAAACATACACCAATGGAATCTACCTTCGGTATTATCATGCTTGCAATAGTCAACGGCCAGCCAAGGGTCTTAAATCTTACCAGGCTTCTTTCTCTTTTTCTCCAGCACAGACGAGAAGTCACGGTCAGGAAAACAAAATTTGAACTCAGGAAAGCTGAAGAAAAGGCCCACATTCTTGAAGGCTTGAAAGTAGCCCTGGACAACCTTGACAGTATAATAAAGTTAATTCGCAGTTCCAAGACCCCGGAAGATGCACTCAATGGATTAATGGGCAAATTCCCTCTGACGAAAATTCAGGCACAGGCAATTCTTGATATGAAACTCCAGAGACTGACAGGACTGGAAAGAGAGAAGATAGTTGAAGATTATAAAAATACCATTAAAGATATTGAACGTCTTAATACAATACTTGGCAATCCAGCGCTTATTGACAATATTATCAAGGATGAGCTTCTTGAAATAAAGAAAAAATATGCCGATAAGAGGCGCACAGAAATCACGGTTGAAGCAAAAGAGATTACCATTGAAGACCTGATATCTGAAGAGGAAATGGTCATAACCATTTCCCATCAGGGATATATTAAAAGAAATTCCCTAGATCTTTACAGAAGCCAGCGAAGAGGCGGGAAAGGACTCCTTGGAATGGAAACAAGGGAGGAGGATTTTGTTGAGGACCTCTTTACTGCATCAACTCACGATCACGTATTGTTCTTTACAAATTTTGGACGTCTCTATTGGCTTAAGGTTTATCAAATTCCTGAAATGGGCAGGGCTGCAAGAGGAAAGGCTATAGTAAATTTGCTGCAAATCTCTCCAAGGGAGAGGATAACCGCTGTTTTCCCGGTAAAGGAATTTAAGGAAGATCTTTTTCTCTTTATGGCAACTAAAAAGGGTATTGTCAAAAAGACTTCTTTAACAGCATACAGCAATCCACGGTCAACAGGCATTAATGCAATCAAAATCGATCCGGACGACGAGCTTATCGGTGTCAGACTGACGGATGGCCAAAAAGACATTATCCTTAGCACCAGGAAAGGTCTTTCAATAAGATTTAATGAAAAAGATGTCAGAAAAATAGGACGTGTTGCCCGTGGCGTGATAGGGATAAGACTGAAGAGGGACGATGAAGTTGTATCGGTCGGAGTTGTAGAAGAAGATACAACTTTGTTAACTATAACGGAAAAGGGATATGGCAAGAGAACGAAATCAAAAGAATACAGAATTCAGAGCAGGGGAGGAAAAGGCATTTTCACAGTAAAAGTAACGCCTAAAAACGGTCAGGTTGTTGGCATGCTTCGCGTAACGGATGAGGACGAGATAATCATTATTGCCAGCAGCGGCAAGTTGATACGCATAAAGGCATCGAATATAAGTATTATAGGCAGGGCTACTCAGGGAGTAAGACTGATAGACCTTGCCGAAGAAGATAAGGTTGTAAGCATAGCACGGGTGGTGGAAAAAGAAGAGGAAGACGATAATAATAACCGTGGGAATAAATTTAAGGAATAGTAATTTTTGTAGCTGTATGCTTCAAAGGTTATCCAACAAATCTTCAATCTTTCTTTTTAAATTTTTTCCTGTTTCCTTCCAGTTCCGCTGTTCGTCAGACAGTTGCATGTCTTCGTTTTGTAATTTTTGAATCTGTATATGTGATGTGAAATTTAGTTCTCTACGGAGTTCAAAACGGCGTGCAGAGATTTCACGCATTCTTAGATGAATCATTTGTAATGCACTTCTATATGTAGAAATTGCTTTCATTATTTGCCCGGTTTCAGCATATGCATCACCTAGATAGGAATATGCATCGATGTAATAATAAATATTTCCTTTTTCATTTGCTGCTTTTTGCAATTCCCTTATTGCCCGATTATAATTCTTTTTATTAAAATAATACTTCCCCCTTTGCAGGTGTGACTGAGAGATTAGGCAGCCGGTGATACATATGATAAGAAATATCACTAACACGTAATAATAAAGTTTCATATTGTGTCAATTACCAAAGCTCAAATATAAGGCTTCAAGGACTCAGGTGAATAATCAATTATGAATTATCAATTAAGAATTAATATTATTTTGAGAAATCTTACACAATTCTTCATTACTCATTGATAATTATTCATTTAACCATCGAATCCCTTTCTGCCAACCGGCAGGCTTGAACACGAGAATCCTATATGAATTCCTATAAGTACAATACCCTGAAGTCTTGAACAACTTTTAAGATTTTATCCCGTAATTCTCATGGAATTATTTACATGGCTAACCTGCATTATTTGGGTCAGCAACTTCTTATAAAGTTTATACACGTTTCTGCATCCTTGAGGGAATCAAGGACAATATCCGCATCAGTTTTAAGCAAATCTTCTTTTGTATATGGACCGGTAGCCACTGCAATACAGTAAGCACTGTGGATTTTGGCACATTGTACATCCCTTGGGGTATCGCCAATTACAATACAGTCCTTTACAGAAAAATTAAAACCTTTTCTTAAGAATTTACCAATAGCTATAGGTAAAAGCCTATCCCTGTCTTCATGGTCACTTCCAAATGCCCCGTCAAGGAAATATTCGTACAATCCGAAAGGACTAAGTTTAATCCTGGCTCCTTTTTCAAGATTCCCAGTTAAGAGGCCAAGAGGCAATCCCATCTGGTTAAACATATTGAGTGCTTCTTTGATACCAGGTTTTATTTTTCGCCAAGGGTTTTTGATCTCGTCTAGAAGGAAATAAAGATACATGTCTACCATGTTTGATAAATTTCCGTCTTCATAGGGAAATCCATGAAGTTTTAACCCTTCCTTTATAATCTGAGTATCAGTTTTTCCCGCCATGGCAACATTGTCAAAGGCATTTTCCTTCCCAAAAAGCTCGTAAAAGGCCCTATTAAGAGATCTCATTCCTGCCCCGCCGGCATTTATTAATGTACCGTCAATATCAAAGAGAATTAATTTTTTCATTTTTTTGCTCACTGTCTTATTATAAACAATTAGCCAGAACTTAGCCTTCATACGACATTAATTTGTAATACCAGTGCATATCAGAGCTGTCCAAAATAATGTCGCAATGGAGACTGGATGCCGAACAAACACAATGACGACTCCTCAGGTATTGATCTCAGCTGATCTTCAAGAATATGAATTTTGTAAATCCTCTACAATGAGAGCAAGCAAAATGAGTTTATATATTTTATAAAATTCGTCGATTCATTGTGTTTGTGAGGTATTCAGTCTCTTGATACTATCTATTTTGGACAGATGTGAATGCATATGTATAGTAAACATTGCATAATTGGCAACATTATTTAAGTTATATCCCCCTCTTTGGCAAAGAGGGGCAAGCTTTGAACCGCTTCTGGTACAGGGTAAGGAGAGATTTTTATAAGAAATTTTTCCATAAAATCCCCCTTAACCCCCCTTTTCCAAAAGGGGAGATCATATATATTTGCTAAAATTTTTAGATGATGATACAGCTAAAAAATTGGGGGAACTCCTGGCTATGGATAAATTGACTTTATTCTGAAATTTATGTTATTAATTAATGTTATCATATTAATGAGAGGATTCTTCATGTATGCAATAATCGAAACAGGTGGAAAACAGTACAGGGTTTCAGAGGGTGATATCCTGAAAGTTGAGAGACTAAAAAATACGAACGATAAAACCGTGACCTTTGATAATGTGGTAATGGTATCAGACGGTGATAAGATTTCATATGGCAATCCTTTTCTTTCTTCAGCAAAGGTAACCGCTGATATTCTGGGAACAGGCAAGGCCCAAAAAATACTTGTGTTCAAACAGAAACTAAGAAAAGGGCACAGAAAACTGAGAGGACACAGACAGCGGTTTACAGCAGTAAAAATTAATAAGATTCAAGCTAATTAATAGTATTGGAGGATAAAAATGGCTCATAAAAAAGGGGTAGGGAGTTCAAGGAATGGTCGTGACAGTGAGTCAAAAAGACTTGGTGTAAAAATGTTTGGTGGACAGGTTGTAAAGGCAGGTAATATACTGGTCAGGCAGAGGGGAACGAAGTTTCACCCTGGCTTTAATGTTGGCAAAGGAAGCGATGACACACTTTTCGCTAAAATCAGTGGTATTGTAAAGTTTGAGCGTAAAAGCAAGACAAAGCAGCAGATAAGCGTATATCCAGTAATGTAGACTTCATTGAGCTTGTAAAACGTAAACGAGCAGTTTAATGGCGGATTTCCTATCCGCCTTTTTTATACCTTCCATACGGTAACATCAAGATCTCCATGAGTCTTAGGCCAAATGCCAAAACAATAAAAAAAGTTCAAGTGGTTAGGGGACAAGGACGTATAGTCCCGCGTAAAGCGGCGAGGCCGCAACGCGGCTTTTCGCCGATGGGACCACGTCCCTTTTCGGGATTCAGGTGAATTATCAATTATAAACGATCAATTAAGAATGAATATTATTTTAAGAAATTTATACAATTCTTCATTACTCAATGAGAATTATTCATTTAACACTTAAATCCTAGAATCTTTTTTAGTGATTAATTTGAGCTTTGGTAATTGACATTTTCAGTGAAAATTCTTTTTAATTTTAACTGTTACTGACTTGTATCATAAAAAATCGTGTATCGTTAAACCATGCAATTTGTTGATCAGGTAAAGGTCTATGTTAAGGCAGGAGACGGAGGCAGGGGCTGTATAAGCTTTCGAAGGGAGAAATATATTCCGAAAGGCGGCCCCGATGGTGGTGACGGAGGGAGGGGTGGACATATTATTTTTAGAACCAAGAAAGATATTAATACCCTTCTAGATATTAAGTACCAGCAGCAATACAGGGCTGAAAAAGGACAACACGGAATGGGTAAAGATATGCACGGTAAAAACGGAAAGAATCTTGTAATACCTGTACCTCCCGGTACTATCATAAAAGATGCTGAAACCAAGGAAGTTTTGTTTGACCTTACGATTGAAGGACAGGAATTTATTGCGGCAAAGGGAGGGAAGGGAGGACTTGGCAATGCCCATTTTAAATCTTCTACAAGACAGGCCCCACGGTTTGCCCAGCCCGGAGAACCAGGAGAAGAGAGAATTTTGTTTTTGGAATTAAAGCTTCTTGCAGATGTGGGATTAATAGGTCTTCCGAATGCCGGCAAGTCTACCTTAATTTCTGCCTTGTCTTCTGCAAGGCCAAAAATTGCCGGCTATCCCTTTACAACGTTAAGCCCGGTTCTTGGGGTAGTCAAATACGGTGTATTTAAAAGCTTTGTAATAGCCGATATACCGGGTTTAATAGAAGGAGCGCATAAAGGGACTGGATTAGGTTTTCAGTTTTTACGGCATGTTGAGAGGACATCTGTTCTCCTGCATCTTGTTGACATATCAGAGACAGCAAATGGTGATCCTGTAGATAATTTCGAAAAAATCAATAAAGAACTCCAACTCTATAGCCCGGAACTTATGAAGAAGCCTCAGGCAGTGGCCGGAACAAAGGTTGATATAAAGGGTGACGGAATAAGACTTGACAGACTTGCCAATTATTGTAAAGATAAACTCTATGATTTTTTCCCGATATGTGCTGTTAAAGGGGAAGGAATAATAGATTTGATACAATATGTGGCTAAAAAAGTGGAGGAACATAAAAGGAGCTGACAACTGATATGAAGAGGTTAGTTATAAAGATTGGCAGCAATATTCTTGCTTCAGCAGAACAGGGACTGGATACTAAAAGACTTCGAGCAATAATAAAAGATATCTCTGAAGTTATAGACATGGGTTGTGAAGTAGTAATTGTTTCTTCAGGAGCTATTGCAGCGGGACTGAAAAAACTCGGACTCAAGGAAAAACCAAAAGATATTAAGCTCAAGCAGGCTGCAGCTGCAATTGGACAATCAAGCCTTATGTGGGCGTATGAACAGAACTTTGCTCATTTCAACAAAAAGGTTGCACAGGTATTACTTACAAGAGACGATATTACAAACCGTCTCAGATACATAAACGCAAAGAATACATTATTTGCCCTGTTGAGCTATGCAGTGATTCCTTTAATAAATGAGAATGACCCTGTTGCTGTTGATGAAATAAAATTTGGAGACAACGATATGTTAGCTGCTCTTACGGCAGGTCTTGTTGAGGCAGATATGCTTATTGTTCTTTCAGATGTTGATGGCCTCTATACAAAAGACCCTAAACAGAAAAGTGCAAAGGTTATAAAAACTATTGAGAAGATTACGCCCGATATTGAAAAACTGGCTGGAGGCAGAGGCAGTGTAGTTGGTACAGGAGGAATGTATTCAAAAATTCTCGCAGCCAAACAGGCTAATGATCATGGAATTCCGGTGGTAATAATGAGCGGGAAAAAAAGAGGACTCCTTAAGCGTTTGCTCGATGGTAAAAGAGTCGGGACGTATTTTAAACCCGAGAAACAGAGACTATCCTCTAAAAAGGGATGGATTGCCTATGGGGTAAAATCCAAAGGAGCACTTCTTATTGATGACGGGGCTGTAAAGGCTTTAACAGATTTTGGCAAAAGTCTTTTGCCCTCTGGAATAACAAAGATAGAGGGCGATTTCGAAGTTGGAGATTATGTAAAATGTGTAAGCAGGGATGGGAAAAAAATAGCAAAAGGTTTGACCAACTACTCATCAAAGGACATTGATCGAATTAAAGGGAAAAAGACCTCGGAAATAGAGAGAATTTTAGGATATAAATATTCAGATGAAGTAATACACAGAGATAATCTGGTAGTGGTGAAAGGATAATTGAGGAGGATGTGCTGGATTTACACAACTGCTTTAAGCCTATCAACAAATTCTAAATATTTTTTGGGCGTATCTAATAACTCAACGCCTATACCATTATAAAAACCATTTGTCTTTGCCAATCTTTTTACCCTGACATGGATTTCCAATACTTCATTATCTAATAGTATATGAACTTTAAATATTAATTTAAAATAATAAAGGCGCCTTTCAGTTTCAATATATAAGCCATTTTTTGAAAGATTTGTAATTGTCCCGGTATACATTGCATCATCATAAAAAAATCTGACATGCAAATTTGCAGATGTTCTTTCATAAGCTCTTTTCTCTATAAATTGCATCATGCACATGATTATATTTTATGGTTCATCCCAGAGGATTATTATCAAAGGATGTTTGAACATATTTTTATCTTTACCCTACATAATGCAGCCATTGATCAATAAATTATGTAACTCGATTTATCCCGTTAATAGTAAATATTTTACGGGATAAATTTATTATTGAATTGTGCATATGGCTTCGAATAAAAGTATTCACACTCGATCAATTAATATTGCGTTTAAGGTATCGAAAAATAATTTCTTTCACAAAGCCTGCATTATGTGAAATG
>CAYFXR010000242.1:0-15056 GCA_964347155.1 uncultured Nitrospiraceae bacterium
TATAACAGGAAGCATGGTCCAGTCTATACTGGCCATGCTTCTTTTTTTTGGAGGTATCCATGAAAGGAAAAATTATGTGGGAGAAAAGCCTCAGCCGTGCCCTGGAGTTGGCGAAAAATCAACACAAACTTATACTGGTTGATTTTTTCAGCCCCACATGAGGTGCCTGCAACAGGATGGAAACAGGTACGTTTCTACAGAAAAATATTCAGGAACATGTACAACATCATTTCATCCCGCTTAAATATGAATCCGGCACAGATGCTGAACAGTTCCTGAGGTATGCCATAACAGCAACGCCTACCTTTATTATTCTCGATCCGAATGGTGAAGAAGTCTACCGATTTATAGGCTTTTACAGCGATGATGATTTTATCAATCAGCTTGACAGTGGAAGATCAATCGCCGGGAAATTATAGTGATAATGTCAGAACTTTACCGTTGGCACTTCTTTTTCAGCTTCAGGGATCTCATAATATTCGCCACTTGATACACCCGCAAATGTTGCAAAGAATCTTCCAAAAAACGTCCTGATATATGTATTCAATATTTGAACTGCATCGTTGTATCGTTTTCTTTCAACGGCAATCCTGTTTTCCGTCCCCTCAAGACTGTCCTGGAGTTTCAGAAAATTTTCATTTGCTTTGAGCTGAGGATATGCTTCACGTAATAAAAGAAGCCTGGATAACACGCGTTCCAGCCCATTAGCGGCTTCTATTTTATCTTTTACAGTCCCGGACTGGAAATACTTTGTTCTTGCGTCTGCAATGTGTTTGAAAAGTTCCTGTTCATGTTTGGCATATCCCTTCACGGTTTCTACAAGATTCGGTATGAGATCATATCTTCTTTTCAGCTGATTTTCAACCTGCGCCCAGCTGCCTTTAACATTTTCATCCATTGCAATGACATTGTTATACCCGCTCACAAGCCAACGAAACGTGCCAAAACCAATAAGCAGTATAATACCAACGACAATCAATGCGATCTTTAAACCTTTTGACATAAGTCCCTCCTTTTTCACTTGAAAATTGCCAACCGTCAACTGACGGCTGTCAACTGTTTTATTACCATCTTCCGGAAGCGCCACCTCCGCCGAAGCCGCCGCCTCCGCCTCCGCCAAAGCTGCCAAAACCACCGCCAAAGCCTCCTCCTCCCCAACCGCTCCTTCTGCCCCCGCCTAACATGGAAAACATGAGGAGAAAAAGGAGAAGGCGCGGATGTTTGATAAATAGATAAATTAACCCGAGAAAGAAGAGTATGCTGAAAATACCACTTAGCAGAGATGGTTTCCTTTTCTCGGTTCTACTGTAAGCAGGACGACCCTGTAACTTTGGCATTCCGGTTATTTCAACCCCCGCATCAGAGGCAATTTCACTGATAACGGCTAATGACGCCATAAATATCCCGGTAGAATAATCTCCCTTTCTAAAATACGGTACCATGTATTGTCTCCCCATACTGCCAACTAAGCTGTCGGGTAATAAGCCCTCAAGACCATAGCCTATCTCAAACCGGTATTTTCTGTCCTGAAGCGAGACAAGGAGCAGGACACCGTTGTCTTTACCTTTCTGTCCCAGTTTCCATTTATCATGAGCTATACTGATTGAAAAATCTTCAAGAGATTCGCCTTCAAGGCTGTTAATGGTAAGAATAACCATCTGGGCAGTGGTTTTTTGCTCAAGCTCCAGAAGATATCTGTTCAGACCAGCCTCCACATTGTCGTGTATAATCCCGGCAAGGTCAACTACATGATTGACCGGTCTGTCCGGAATTACAACTTCAGCAAATATATTAGATGCTAAAAGGCAGAAAATAAAGAGAAGAATTATTATTTTATTCCTTAATCTCATCTACAATTTTCCCTAATTTTTCTGTAGCTGCATAATAATCCTCAAAGATTGTATTAAGCTCTTCAATAGAAAGTTTCACCTTTTCATACTTCTCCTTAAGAACCTTGGCAAAGACATCCGTATTTATCTTTGCAGCTCTGGAGAGAACGGTTATCACTTCACTATGTTTCACCGGTGGTTCTTCACCAAGCAGGAAAATGATCCCTCTAAAAAGGGGAATATAACCAGCAACCGAATTTACAAATCCTTCAGTCAATATTTTTCTGTTTCCTTGAGATGAGATATACCCTTGCCTTAACCATATGAGTTTGACCTTTAATTCCCGTTCACATTGATGCCGCAAATCCATTTTATTTATTTCCATATCTGCGAAAATATCTTCTCCAAATACTGTTGAATGAATAATCTTGAAATTCAGGAATTCAATGGGAAAGACATCAAGTGATGTTTTTATATAATCCGGAGTCATAATGAGTGGCGCAGATACCTTTTGCTTACCGTACTTTTTGCCAAGGGGTGCGAGAAGCTCAAGAAATTTTACATCCATCTCTTTTAGAACAAAAATAGAATTCACATCTGAAATCTTTTCATCAAAATCATCCGTAATAGCAGTTCCTGTTACATGAATTGAATGAATTTTCTCTCGATATTTACCCAGTATTTCTTCCAGAAAGGGCTTTATCTTTTTTGCTGCAGCAGGCTTCAAGGTATCCAAGGTAAAATCAGTCATTTCTTAATCCTCCGGATCTATGGTTTGCCGTTTAGAAAATACCGATGTAATTATTAATACAAATAATACAGACATTATTGTAAATACATTTTTTAATTAACAAAAACAGGCTTATAACAGAACTATGGTATCAGAAACATTGCTTTAAGGCAACAATCACTTTGACCGTTTCTGCCTTAGTTTTTTTGATAGATGATCCGCTCTTCTTAAGGGTTCAGGTATTCTGTATTTATCGATGCATGTAAGCACAACATTGACTGCTCCTTTCAGGTCAATCAAATGTCCTGGTGATACAAAAAGGGGTTTAACATTATCCCTTGTCCTTAAAACTGTACCGACTATTTTGCCTTGATATTTCAATTGAGCGTGCTGTCCTTTAACATCCCCCGGCTCAACGTAATCGCCGATCAATCTGGATTTTGCACAGCCAACAGCAGGTATTTTAAGAAGCACACCCACGTGTGCCGCAATACCCATGCCTGCCGGATGTGCTATGCCCTGGCCATCAAAAAGGATCAAGTCTGGTTTTATTTTCAATTTATTTACTGCCTTTATAATTGCAGGTCCTTCTCGAAAAGATAGAAAACCTGGTATATAGGGAAAGGAAATTCCCGATATGGCACATACATCTTCAAGAGAAATCACTTCAGGATATTTGTAAAGACATGCTGCTGCGATTACATTGTTCCCGGTAAATGCTGCATCTACTCCTGCGATAAATTCAGGTTTCTTTTTAAGAGGAACGATTCTTATCTTTTCTTTGAGCTGAAACTGTATTTCTTTGGCTTCTTTTATATTACTTGGCAACTTCATAGTTTCTAAAATAGCACAAATGTTTCTTGTTTGAGATATAATTAACTATGTTATTAATTCCCAAAGATATTAAAGGTTATTTAACCCAAACAATGCATTTTGGGGGTTACATTTTTTTCATAAAGGATTCAAGCTATTGGAATTATCTCTGTTTCCTTATTTTAGAGAAATAGATTTATCATGCAAGGATATTTTAAAAGACTTTTTATACAGATACCCTCTTGAAGCGTCTGAATATACATTTACCAATATTTTTGCCTTCCGGCTTACATATAATTTCAAACTCTCCCTCTTGAAAAATAATCTGGTCATCCTCAAAAATACAGCACCTGTCTCTGCATTTTGTCCAATAGGAAACTCTCAGATTTCAGACGTCCTGGAAGAGATATTTTATTATCTGAAAAATTATACAACTGAACCTTGTTTAGAAAGAATCCCTGAAAGTTTCGTCATTACATATTTAAAAAACGATAAAAATTTCATCATTGAAGAAGAACGGAACCACTTTGATTATATATACAATATCAAAGAGCTTATAGAACTGAAGGGGAATAAATTTCACGACAAAAAAAACAAAGTAAATAAGTTCAGGAGTCTTTATAAATATGAATATGTAACGCTGACATCTGATCTCATTGAAGAATGTCTTGAATTCGAGGATTACTGGTGTGAAGTAAAGGAATGCGGGAAGTATCCTGGACTGGAAAAAGAGCGGTGTGCAATTCTGGAGATGCTAAATAATTTTGACCCGCTTAATATAAAAGGCGGTTTAATCAGGATAGAAAATAAAATAGCAGCATTAACACTGGGAGAAAAATTATTGCCGGATACTTTAGTTATTCATGTAGAAAAGGCAAATCCCGATATTCCGGGGCTTTATCAGGTTATTAATCAGGAGTTCCTGATGTATGAGGCTGGTGATTGTACTTTTGTAAACCGGCAGCAGGATTTGGGAATTCAGGGTTTACGAACTGCTAAAATATCATATAATCCGAAAAGGTTTATAAAGAAATACAAAATAAAAAAACGATAAAAAAAGAGGAGTTCATATGAAGCCATATGTATATTTTAGTAAAGTTACAAATATAAGCCGCGCAGAATGTATGAAAAAGATTATGCACAGCATCGAACCGCATCTGTCTCAGTTTCAAAAAGGTTCTTTTGTGGGGATCAAGATGACAATAGGGGATGAAAAAAGTACCAGCAATATTAAACCGGATTTGGTAAAAATACTGGTTGATTATCTTAAAAAGCGGGACATTAAACCTTTTGTTTTTGACACGAATGTAATATATAAAGGTCAAAGGCAAAACGCGGTTGACCACCTGAATCTTGCATATCGCAAAGGATTTACGCCGAATAAACTCGGATGCCCTTATATTATTGCTGACAGTGTATTCGGAAGTGATTCCCGGACCATAAAGGTAGATTTCAAGAATATCAAGGAAATCAGGGTGCCCTCTCTTGTAATGGTCTTGGATGATTTAATAGTCCTCAGTCATGTTACAGGTCATATCATGTCAGGATATGCAGGTAGTATTAAGAATGTAGCTATGGGCATGGCATCTCGTGCAGGCAAGCAGATTCAGCACTCTTCATTGAGACCTTCAATCAATACAGGAAATTGCACTCTCTGCGGCTGTTGTATGGAGATATGTCCAGTATCTGCTATTTCCGAAGAGAGCAGTAAGACATTTATTAATACAGATCTGTGTATAGGTTGTTGTGAATGTATTGCCTGCTGCAAGTTTGATGCTGTAAAGATTAACTGGCGTGAAGATACAAATATATTTGTAGAGAGAATGGTTGAATATGCATGCAGCATCTTGTCTAAAATTAAACGGAAGGTCTTTCTTAATTTTGCTTTTGACATAACAGAAGAATGTGACTGTATTTCAGGGAACGACCCCATTATAGCAAAAGACCTGGGAATCTTTGCTTCCCCGGATCTTTTAGCTGCTGACAGGGCATGTTTTGATGGGCTGACAAAAAGAAAGGATGTATTCTCGCGGGAAGGCAAAATAAAGGCACATCTTCACCTCTTTACATATGCCCAGAAAATCGGTCTGGGAAGCTTGAATTATAAACTGGTTGAGTGTTAGATGGACTTTTTTCTCCTTTACCGATCAGGTAACGATGTGTTATATTGATGCGTAAAATTACGAAGAGTACTTAATTCATCATGGCAGGAGGATATAAAGAATGTCAAATGATGTTGACAGAGAACTCTCAGAGAAATATTGCCCCCGCTTTGGTATGATTGCGATAGAAAAGGGATTTGTGACTGTAGAACAGGTTAAAACAGCATTATCCGAACAAATAGATGATAACCTTGCTGACAGACCCCACAGATTGATAGGAAGAATTTTATTGGACAGGGGCTGGATAACCCCGCAGCAAATAGATATAGTATTAAATGAGCTCTTTAAGGCAGAGAAAAAGAGCTGATACATTTCAGAAAATGATCAGCTCCAGGGTTTTGATTCAAATCGATTTAATAGTTTTCTGCTAATACTTCGTAATAGGATTGTGGGTGTTTGCAGGCAGGGCATTCATCCGGAGCATCTGCACCTTCATAAATATACCCACAGTTTCTGCAGTGCCACTTTACATTCGCCTGTTTCTTGAAGACTGATCCATTTTGAATATTTGACGAAAGTTTCCTATATCTTGATTCATGAAACTTTTCAACTTTTGCAATTTCTCTAAAAGATTGTGCGATTTCAGAAAAACCTTCATCCATTGCAATTTTTTCAAAGTCAGCGTAAATTGATGTCCATTCAAGGTTTTCACCGGCAGCTGCATGATTCAAGTTTTCCCTTGTGTTGCCGATTATACCGGCTGGATAATCTGCAGTGATTTCTACATCCCCGCCTTCAAGATATTTAAAGAAAACCTTTGCATGTTCTTTTTCATTTTCAGCTGTTTCAAGAAAAATAGATGATATCTGCTCGTACCCTTCTTTTCTGGCAGCACTTGCAAAATAGGCATACCTGTTCCTTGCTTGAGATTCTCCTGCAAATGCTTTCAAAAGACTTTGTTCAGTCCTGGTTCCCTTGATTGATTTTGCCACTTATTAACCTCCTTATCCTGATATTTTTTCCATTGGCTGACCGCAACAGACAAGTTCTCCTCCGCCAACCTTTGTTACGGTAACTTCATTACCACAGACATTACATTTATAATTCTCACCTACACTTTTTACACCCATTTGATATCTCCTTTCATAAATCCTATTGTATCAGTTGACAACGATAAATCAAGTGCTAAAATTTATATAATAATAAATGTCAATTAAGTTAAAATAAATACAAATATTTTTGAAAGGAGGCCCGCATATGGGGTGTGGAACATGTAGCCCAAAAAAAACCAAAAAGACATCAAAAGGTGGAACAAGGAAAACGAAAAAACCGACAAAGGCAAAGAAGAAATAAATGCGAAGAGGGCTGACTTGAGTAAGCAGCCCTCATTTTATCTGTATTATCGATACCTGTTCAGGAGGCAGAAAATGGGAAGCATTACAAAGGATCAGTTAATTGATTTATTGAATAAAGACCTCGGACTTGAATACACAGCAATGGTTCAATATATACAGCATCAGGGGGTCTTAAAAGGCGCCATGTACCAGAGTATAGCAAAAGAATTAGCAGTTCATGCACAGGAAGAACTTCAGCATGCAATCATCCTCGCTAACCAGATTGACTATCTGGGAGGGGTACCGACGGTTGAAATGCCTCCTGCAAAGAGTTCAGACGATAACGTAACAATGCTTCAGCAGGATCTGGACGGTGAAAATGATGCAATAGCCCGTTATATAATGAGGATAGAACAGGCAGAGAAACTAAATCTTTATCATCTTGCCCATCAGCTAAGGAATATACTGGCTGTTGAGCAGGAGCATGCAATGGATTTGGAACAGGCATTAGGGAAGTAGGTTAATTACATACTAATATTTAGTTTGTAAAAGTCTGTGAATACGGAGTAACAGGGGGAGGAGAAATGGCGGTAAAGGCAAAAAAGAAAACAGCAAAACCAAAGATTAAGAAAGGCGCTAAATACCAGTGCAGTGTATGCGGTATTGCCGTTCGAGTAGATGAAGTATGCGGATGCGTTGATGTCTGTGACATCATCTGCTGCGGCAAACAGATGAAGCCAAAAAAAAAGTAACAATAAAAATAATATTTTTTTGCTGTTTCAATCGTCCACGATTGAACCTTCTATTTTTAGATCATCTCCAAAAAGTTGGTAAAATTCTTTCTATCAACTAAATGAGATAAGAACCGTAATTTTTCTATCTCCGCATAATCGACAGAATAATTTTTATAGTATATCCTGATAAATCTCACTTTATATAGTTTCATTCGCACGTGCATAAAGCTTCACATTCTTACACTACGTTTAGAAATAAGCACATAAACATTATATATAAATGTTGTAAAGGATTTCCTGTTGTTGTACTCTAATGAATATAAAACGAAAAGGAGTTTGAGCTCATGGCAAAAAAAATATTTTTTTCAAATAGGGCTCCAAAAACAAAAGGGCCTTATTCTCAGGCAGTCATTCATAATGGGTTGTTGTATATATCAGGACAGATACCGATAGACCCTGTTACCGGTTTACTGGTACGGTCAACTATTGAAGAGGAGACCGAAACAGTGCTTAATAATATAAAGAATATTGTCGAAGATGCGGGAGCAGGCCTGAAAGATGTATTAAAGGTAACCTGCTATCTCGCTGATATTGAAGATTTTGCAAGATTTAATGATGTTTATGAAAAATATTTTGTGCAAAATCCTCCGGCAAGAACCACTTTTCAGGCCGGTAAACTTCCTCTGGATGTTCAGATTGAGATGGATGCAATTGCTGCTTTGCCCTTTAAAAGACAGAGATACCACCGGATCAGGAATGACAAACGGCCGAAACATAAAGCAAGATGAAATTCCTTGTTTCATAGGCAATTTAATTAACCCAGATAATACATTTTTTATGTTAACCCAAATAATGCAGAGTCGATTCGAACTCAACAACATTAATTATCGTTATCCATGTCCGGGAACCGTGATCCGTAAAGACATTATGGAATTACGGACAACGGAACCCTGTAGCAAGAGCGGTACAGGGGATAACGGACGACGGTTCCATCGTGGACAGTTGAGCTAGCAGTAGAATATGTTTCAGTAGTTCAAACGGTTGAAACGGATAGAACGGTTTAAAATGCCTGCATTATTTAATTGCACTTTTTGGGTTAAATAAAAAGTATCATGAATATAGCAATAACCATGGGTGACCCGGGCGGAATCGGCCCTGAAATTATTATCAAGGCACTGTATTGCGCCGAAATCAGGAATTACTGCAATCCAATAGTTATCGGTGATGCCGGAATTATGAAAGAAGCTTTAAAGCTAACGGGGCTACCTTTAAGAATTAAATCTATATCCAGTATTTCAGATACAAAACCCATGGTCGGCACAATTGAAGTAATGAACATCCATTCCCGTTTGCCTGCAAAAAAGGGATCTCCTTCCAAGAGCGCTGGCAGGGCACTGGTTACATACATAAAAAAGGCTGTAGAACTTGCATTGAAAAATGAAGTAAAGGCAATCGTAACAGCTCCAATATCAAAAAAATCCCTTAAAATGGCTGGCTATACATGGCCGGGACATACTGAGATGTTGGCAGAACTTACCAATGTAAAAGATTTTGGGATGATATTTGTGAGTAAAAATTTAAAAATTATTCTCAGTACAATACACATACCCTTAAAAGAAGTTCCAAAGAAAGTTAATCAAAAACTTGTTTTAAAGACAATCAGACTCGCAAAAAAAGGAACCGATATCCTCGGAATTGAAAAACCGCGAATTGCTGTAGCAGGACTTAATCCGCACGCAGGAGAATCAGGAATTATGGGGACGGAGGAATCCGGCACCATAGTTCCTGCAATAAAAAAAGCACAAAAAGAAGGGATCGATGTCTCGGGTCCTTATCCACCCGATGTAATTTTTCACAAGGCATATAACGGTCATTTCGATATAATTGTGTGCATGTATCATGACCAGGGGTTGATCCCATTTAAAATGATTGCCTTTGATACAGGAGTAAATGTTACGGTAGGGCTTCCAATCATAAGGACTTCTCCTGATCACGGCACCGGGTTTGATATAGCATGGAAAAATATGGCAGACCCTTCAAGTATGCTTGAAGCAATAAAACTTGCTTCGAAATTGAAATCATGGACATAATTCTTGCTTCACGAAACAAAAAGAAGGTTGAAGAGCTTAAGAAAATAATTGAAGATAGTGGAATCTTGGGAGTAGACGAGTCTTTGAATATTTATACTCCTGATACATTTCCTAAATGCAAGGACGTCAAAGAAGATGGCAATACATTCGAAGCAAATGCTGTTAAGAAAGCATTGTATATGTCACAATGTTCCGGAATGACCGCTATTGCAGATGACTCAGGTCTTGAAGTAGATGCACTCGAAGGAGCACCGGGTGTTCTGTCGGCAAGATATTCAGGGGAATCCGCAGATGACAGTTCGAATGTTGAAAAACTTTTAAAAGAGATGGAAAATATACCTCCGGGAAGGAGGAACGGGCGGTTTGTCTGTTGTATCGCAATGGCATTACATAAAAGCGTTACAACATTTTGGGGATATGTAGATGGAAGAATTGGCACAGAACCAAGAGGGAAAAAAGGCTTCGGTTATGATCCTGTTTTTTATCCCGAAGGTCAAGAGAGGACCTTTGCCGAGATGAGTGAAGACGAAAAAAACGCCATAAGCCATAGGGGAAGGGCTTTAAAGGAACTTCAGAAGTATCTAAAAAAAAGCGGATCTAAATGGTTCAATCTGCAAGATTGAATCAGCAGAATGAATATAAGCGTGTATAGTAATGTTTATTTAACTTGTCTTGAAAATATACCGAATATTATTTAAAAGGCCTTTAGGAAGCCACTTCCTTCTAACGGGATTTACTTGAAACAAGGAGCATTGAATGGATATCGATGTAAGAATTGATAAAGAGTCCTTAAACATTAATATTGAAAATCCGTATAGATTTGATGTATCTCAAGTAACAAAAAATATTATCGATTTTGGCAATAAGTTTGATGTTGACTTTACTCCGCTTGAAATGGAAAAACTTATTCCAAGAATGATTAAAGGAGTTGCAGGCTGCGAAGCCGAGTGCCCTTCCGATGCCAAAAGTCTGGTAAGGCACGGGTTTGGAAAATTTAAACTTTTATATATAGAAGGAGGCATATTAACTGCGATCAATACCATCGAAAACGGAAAACGTATTGAGGTAAAGGTATTTCCAGATTTTGATTAACCCAAATAATGCAGACATTGTTCAAAAATTTATTGAACTCGATGAAATTATTATCACATTATGCATATGGCTTTGAATAAAAATATGAACAGGTACATTGATTAAAATTGCTTTTAAGGTATCGAAAAATAAATTTTTTCACAACATCTGCATTATTTTAAATGCATTTTTTGGGTTAATATAATTTATAGGGAGATTCACTTTTCTAAAACCTAAATTGAAAGATTCTTATATAGATAGATGTGCAATGCAGGTTCAAAAATTCATAATGCGATTGGATATTGGAATTGTCTTAATGCTCTATTTAGTTTTTCACTTAAAGAGTGAAGATTATAAAAGCAAGACAATACCTGCACAAAGGTATCGCTATGTATTTTTTCACCTGCCTTGCACATCTTTATGAAATTATGAAATTAAATCGCTCAATTCAGGTAATAAATACATTTTAAATGATAATCGGCATACCTAAAGAAATAAAAAAACATGAATACAGAGTGAGTGTAACACCGTCTGGTGTCAGAGGACTCAAAAAAGACGGTCATCAGATACTCGTCGAACAATCAGCGGGTATCGGGAGCGGCTTTCCTGATGAGGAGTATCATGATGCAGGCGCTGAAATAACCGACAAAGAGCAGTTGTTCAGGGATTCTGAACTGATAATAAAGGTAAAAGAACCCATTCCCTCAGAGTACGACCAGTTCCGTGAAGGACAGGCTTTATTCACATTCCTTCATCTCGCTTCTGACCCGGGACTTATACATATGTTATTGGAAAAGAATATCACAGGTTTTGCATATGAAACACTTGAAGTAAACGGCACCTTGCCTCTCCTTAAACCCATGAGCGAAATTGCGGGGAAGATGGCGCCTATTATGGCTGCGTATTATCTGCAAAAGATACATGAGGGAGAGGGAATACTGGTTACAGGCGCAGATGGTGTTGCACCTGCCACGTTTCTGGTACTGGGAGCAGGTTCCGTTGGCATGGGCGCTGTACAAGTGGCTTACGGAATGGGTGCAAGTGTTACGGTGATAAATAAAGGATCGGAGAGACTGAAACAAATAGAAAGAATGTATGCAGGAGAAGTGCACACCCTCCCTTCAACTCCGGAAAATATAGATGCAGAAGTATTAAAGGCTGATGCTGTAATAGGTGCTGTATTAATAACAGGTGCGAAGGCCCCGAAGCTGGTTTCAAAAGAACTCGTATCAAAAATGAAAAAAGGGTCTGTAATTATCGATGTTTCTGTTGACCAGGGTGGATGTGTAGAAACTACAAAGCCCACAACACACTGTAATCCCATATATGTCGTTGACGGAGTAATTCATTATGCTGTCTCCAATATGCCAGGTGCATATCCAAGAACTTCCACATTAGCACTTACGAATATAACGTTTGAGTATATTAAAATGCTTGCAAATAAAGGTATTGAAAATGCAACCAGAGAAGACACGCCTTTAAAGACTGCATTAAATACCTTTAAAGGCAAGATAATGCATAAGGCAGTTGTTGAATCGATGTAAAAAATCACTGATCATCACAGATCAAAGCTGTCCAAAACAATGGCAAACAGCCTTATATCTTCATCAGGTAAAATCAGCTGCGTTTAAATTCTTATCTTATTTTTTTTGCATATTTTTCAAACAATCGTAACCCTTCCAGGTATCTTTCTGTAAAGTCATACGATATTATTTTCCAGTAATGAACAAGCTCTTTTTCGCCGAACCATTTCCTGTGTGGAGCCTCTCTGGCTATTGAGGATAATTTTTTATCCGCGTATTTGGCGGCCTTTATCAAATCCTTGGCAAACGCTTTAACGAGTTCACCCTTCTCAGAAATTGCCCTCTTTCTTACTATCCAGAGGGCAAATACAAATGGAAGACCAGTGTATTTGTACCACAATTCACCAAGATCATAAATAATTGGTGCCGACTGCCGACTGCTGACCGCTGATAGCTTTTTAGCTTCCACCATTGCAGTATCACCGATAAGAAGAACTGCTGAAAAGGACGAAAGGATGTTTTTTACACTGCGCTGGTTTGTCGGCCTGAATCTGCATTGTAATGAAAGGAATTCCTTGAGAATAATCTTCAAAAGAACCGTAGAGGTCTCTGATTCTGAAGAAAGAGCTACTGTTTTTCCACCAAGTTCATGCAATGGGAGTTTTGAAAACAATAATATACTTTTTATGGGACCAGAGGAACTTATGGAAAACCATGGCAAAATGAGGTATTTATTCTTATTTCTCAGATATTCGATTGAAGAAGACGGACTGATGTCGATTTCCCCATCACGCAACATTTTGTTGAGTTTGGATGGCACACCTTTAATAAATTTATATTTTGAATTATCACATTTCCTGTCGAGATAATAGAAAATTGGGAATACGTTTGCATATTGAATTATGCCAATCTTTAGCTTGGTATCTTTCAATATCTCCCCTTATTTCGTAGTTAAATTAAACCAAAAAATGCATTTCAAATAATGCAGGCATTTTAAACCGTTCCATCCGTTTCAACCGTTTGAACTACTGAAACTTATTCTCCTGCTGGTTCAATCGTCCTCGATTGAACCATATCTTATTTATTTTTTAAATTTGGAATTTGAAATTTAAATGAGTTTATCCCTTTATAACTCCAAGTGGTCTAAGCTTGGCTACTTTTTTTGACAGGCCTGCATTGTGGACAACATCTACGACATTTGAGACGTCCTTGTATGCCTCGGGCATCTCCTCTGCCAGTGTGCCCCTTCCTGTAGCCCGTACAATTATACCTCTATCTTCCATTTCTCTCCAGATAGCCCGTCCCTTCGCCTTCTTTATTGCCTGATGCCTTGATAATACTCTTCCCGCTCCGTGGCATGTTGAGCCGAATGATTCCTGCATCCCCCTTTCCGTCCCGATAAGGACAAATGACGCCCTTCCCATATCACCCGGTATTATAACAGGCTGACCTAAATGTTTATAAGCGTCTGGAAGTTCTGGATGGCCGGAGGGAAATGCCCTTGTTGCACCTTTTCGGTGGACAATGATTTTCCTTTTCTTGCCATTAACAATATGTTCCTCCACCTTGGCGATATTATGTGCAACATCGTAAATAAGACTCAATCCGATTGCCTTTGGCCCTTTTTGAAATATTTTTAAAAATGACTCTTTTACCCAATGCATAATGAACTGTCTGTTCGCCCATGCATAATTTGCCGCAGCCCTCATGGAAGCGATATAGTCTCTTGCCTCGGGACTGTCAAAAGGTGCACAGGCAAGCTCCCTGTCTGGAAGTTCTATCTTATATTCCTTTATTGCCCTCTGCATTACTTCAAGAAAGTCAGTACAAACCTGGTGTCCAAATCCACGCGAGCCTGTATGAATCATAACGGTGATCTGGTCTTTAAATAAACCGAGATCATTCGCTGCTGCATCATCGTAGATCTCTTCCACATACTGAACTTCCGTAAAGTGATTTCCAGAACCCAGGGTACCAAGCTGAGCGCTTCCACGTTCATATGCCTTTTTACTGATCAAGTCAGGGTCTGCTCCTTCAATACATCCGCCTGATTCTGTATGCTCAAGGTCTTTCTTATCTCCAAATCCCTTCTCAACAACCCAGCGTGAGCCTTTCAAGAGAACCTTTTTATGCTCATCAGCATTGAGACGGAGTTTTCCTTTTGACCCGACACCTGTCGGGATAACCCTGTAAAAGCCCTCAACAAGTTCTTTAATTCTAGGAGCTGCCTCATCTTTACTGAGATTTGTTCTCAAAAGCCTCACTCCGCAGTTTATGTCATACCCTACCCCACCTGGTGAAACAATTCCTTCCTTCAAATCAAATGCAGCCACTCCTCCTATTGTAAAACCATATCCTGTATGTATATCAGGCATTGCAAGAGATGAACCGATAATACCCGGTAGTGTAGCGACATTTGCAACCTGATCTACTGATTTTGATTCAAGTTCTCTTTCAAGAACTTCATCAACATAAATGATTCCATTTGTCCTCATGCCGTTTTTGTATCCCCTTGGTACCTCAAGCCTTGTACTGTCAATCCTCCGTAAACCTTCAATAGACATAAAAATTACCTCTTCGTCAATTATCAAACTTTGTACATACCTAATATAATTATAGGTGATTGTTTGATTAATGAAAAGGATTCAAGTGTTAATGAGTAATTATAAATTATCAATGAGTAACGAATATCACATAATTTTATTAAACCCAAATAATGCAGACATTGGAAAAAAATTTATTTAATTCGATGGATTTATTATTGAATTGTGCATATGTCCCTGAATAAAAAATATTCCCTTAGATTAGTTGAAATTGCGTCTAAGGTATC
>CAYFXR010000243.1:0-5348 GCA_964347155.1 uncultured Nitrospiraceae bacterium
ATTGAAACAATACTCTGTTTTTATATCATCTATTTCTGAAGATATTTTTTGCCTTACAACTGATAAAAGTTCATTCTTTTTTGCTTCAGACAATGCAGGTGTTCGATAAAAATGTATCAGGCTCATGTAATCTCTCCCGGGCAAGTAAGCCCCAAAACAGGTCTAACTAACGGGCAAATCGCCGTAATTTATTCTCTTTAACCCAAATAATGCAGACATTGCTCAAAAATTTATTTAACTCGATTGATTTTTTATCAAATTACGCATATAGCTTTGAATGAAAATATGCACTGGTACATTGATTAAAAATGCGTTTAATGTATCGAAAAATAAATTTTTTCGCAACATCTGCATTATTTAAATGCATTTTTTGAGTTAACAAAACAGGGCAAATCTTAGCAAATGCTATTGTAGCATTTTAAAAACACCCTGTCACGATTCAAGTTCAAAAGTGCAAAAGGGCAAAAGTACCACAGAATAAAAAAATCAATACATATAATGAGATTTTTATAATTTTGAACTTTTCCGCTTTTGTACTTCCGCTCTTCCGCTCTTCCGCTCTTTTAACTATAACTTGACCAGACACTCCCTCCTGTGGTAGAAAAAACAGATGATGATCCAGCAAAAACTTTCTCAATTACCGCAAGTTAATGAATGTTTAACAAGTTCACACGGTCAGAGATGGCTTTCGTCATACTGCAGGAAAATAGTCATTCGTTCCATCAGAGAGGTCATTGAACTAAAGCGCAAAGAGATTCTTGAAGGCTCAACACCGGACGTAACGATTGACGCTATTTCAGGAGACATTGAAAAGGCAATCAAAAAACACTCCGCTTACAAGCTCAGACCTTTAATCAATGCAACGGGTGTTGTTATCCACACCAATCTCGGCAGGGCGATACTATCCGACAAGGCCATTGAGAATGTAGTAGCAACCGCAGGAAGTTACTCTAACCTTGAATATGAAATCTCCAGTGGCAAAAGGGGAAAAAGGTATTCCCATATAAAAGACATTATTAAAGAATTAACCGGAGCAGAAGATGCAATTGTTGTAAATAATAATGCCGCTGCCGTACTCATCTGTCTTGATACATTCGCAAAGAACAAAGAAGTTATTGTTTCCAGGGGAGAGCTTGTGGAGATAGGCGGATCCTTCAGGATTCCCCAGGTCATGAAGTCAAGCGGGGCCATATTAAGAGAAGTAGGTACAACAAACAAGACACATGTATTTGATTATGAGGATGCTGTATGCGGTAATACCGGTCTTTTACTCAAGGTTCATCAGAGCAACTATAAGGTTATCGGCTTTACAGAAGAAGTCACGATAGAGAAACTCGTAAAACTCGGAAAAGAGTTCAAGATACCGGTCATGGCTGACCTTGGCAGCGGTTGCATGGTCAGCCTTGAAAAATACGGCGTATTTGGTGAACCGACTGTCCAGGAAGTTATCAAGGCAGGTGCGGATCTTGTAACTTTCAGTGGAGATAAACTGCTCGGAGGACCGCAGGCAGGTATTATTTTAGGTAAGGAAAAATTAATACAAAAAATTCAAAAGAACCCCATGTTAAGGGCTGTGCGAATAGACAAAATGACCTTTGCTGCATTAGAGGCAACTCTTATGCAGTATCTTGACGAGGAAAAAGCAGTTAAAAATATTCCCACTCTCAGGATGTTGACTGGATCTCAGGAATCGATAAAGAAAAGGGCAAAAAAAATTTTGTCCTCCTTAAAAAAATCCATTCACAACCACGCATTATTGGAGATTCTGCCTGAACAATCACGTGCAGGAGGAGGTTCCTTGCCTGAAACCGATTTTCCAACATTCGTGCTGTCGATAAAACCAAAGCATATTTCTATCAATACATTGGAGAAGAAACTGCGCCTTGGCAACCCTCCTTTAATTACAAGGATCAAAGAAGAGGTGCTCCTTATCGATGCAAGGACAGTGTTAGACAGGGAAATTAAGGTTTTGGTAAATTGTATAGTTACTGCATTTTCGGAATCCGGAACCCGTAGACCGTAAAAAAAGGATCACGGACTACGGATTCCGGATAACGTTTTTTAGAAAAAAATGGATCGTTACGTAATTCTCGGTACAGCAGGGCATATTGACCACGGCAAGAGCGCCCTTGTCCAGGCACTCACAGGCACAGACCCTGACAGGCTTAAGGAAGAAAAGGAAAGAGGCATTACGATTGATCTGGGTTTTGCGTATCTATCTTATCCCGACGATCTCAAGATTGGTATTGTCGATGTCCCAGGTCATGAAAAACTAATAAAGAATATGCTTGCCGGAGCCGGCGGGATAGACATCGTTCTCATGGTCATTGCCGCTGACGAAGGGATTATGCCACAGAGCAGAGAACACCTTGATATCTGTAATCTGCTAAAAGTTAAAAGAGGACTCATTGCAGTAACGAAATCAGACCTAGTTGATGAAGACTGGCTCACCCTGATAGAAGAAGATATACATAAATTTGTAAAAGGGTCTTTTCTTGAAAATACAGAGATCATTGCCGTGTCTTCAAAAACAGGTCACAATATGGAACTGTTAAAAGAAAAAATAAAAGAGCTCGCCTTAAGTGTTGAGCCTAAATCGGCAAACGGCATTTTAAGACTCCCCGTAGACAGGGTATTTACCCTGAAAGGCTTTGGAACTGTTGTTACAGGCACCGCTATTTCTGGGAGCATATCATTAGATGATCCTGTTGAAATTCTTCCAAAAGGAATGAAAGCCAAAGTGCGGGGATTGCAGAGTCATGGTGAAACACTAAAAACAGCATACGCGGGGCAGAGAGTAGCGGTAAACCTTCAGGGTATCTCAAAGGAAGAGATCCAAAGAGGGGACGTGATAACGATACCGGATAAGATCAAGACTGCCTATGTAATTGATGCTGAAATTGAATTGTTGAAAGATGCCCCCATAAGCGTATTGAAAAGCAGGAGTCTTGTACATTTTCATACCGGCACATCTGAACTCACAGGCAGAATTATTATCTACCCCGTTGGAAAGGAAACCCCTTCTGAGCTTTCCAGCGGCGTTTATGACATGGTTGGTACGGCTCGACCCCGAGAAGAATTGAAACCGGGGGAAAAGTCGTATTGTCAGTTCAGATTTAAAACACCGGTTGCCGTTATGGCTGGCGACAGATATATTATAAGAAGATTTTCTCCACTCGTAACAATCGGCGGGGGAGAAATACTGGACGTATCGCCAGGTCGGAGAAAAAGAGACGAGAAACGAAAAGACCTTGAAACCTTTAAACAGGGCAGTCTCAAGGAAAAACTCTCTGCAAAGATCTTTCTTTCCGGGTTCAACGGCACTACTCAATCTGATATTGAAGGCTGGATGAAAGCAGAATTACCTGAAATAAAAAACGGCCTGGATTCTCTTGTTTCAGAAGGTAAAATAATTCAATGCGAAAGCAGGCTCTTACATAAAAATATCTTCGACGATTTCTCGGGCAAGGTGGTTTCAACCCTCAACAATTTCCATAAACATAATCCCCTGAAACAAGGCATGTCAAAAGAAGCCATCAGAGCTGTTTTTAAAGGACTGGAACAGAGACTGTTTGAGATCCTGCTTGGTCTTCATAATCAAGTGGTAATCGAGAAAGATACCGTGAGGTTAAAAACATTCAAGATATTATTGAACGAGGACAAAAAACTTTTAAAAAACAAGATATTAAAAATTCTTCAAGAGGCAGCATTTCAACCTCCTGCTAAAGACGAAATTGCACAATCCGTTTCAATAAAAAACGAAGAAGCTAACGAATTGTTGAGAATCATGGCTTCAGAGGAAAGTCTGGTCAGAATAAACGATTCCCTTTATATTCCCGTAACAAGCTACCATGATATGATGGACAGGGTAAAAACCTTTTTTGATACAAAGGATGAAATGACAGTCAGTGAATTCAGGGATATATTGGGAACATCAAGAAAATATGCCATTCCCTTTCTTGAATACCTTGACAGCAATAAAATCACACTGCGTGTAGGAGAAGTCAGGAAGCTTCTTTTAAAATGATTGATATTGATTATATCGCCTCTCAGGTCAAGCACAACTGCAATATCTCAGATGCCAAATACTGGGGTCTTTACTCACCATGTGGTATTCTGCTCAGACTAAGAGATTTGTATAGAATTGAAAACCATTTTAGGCCATGGGAAAAAATACGTCATGAAGACATAGGGAAATGGATAGACAAGAGGGAAAGGCTCTGGCAAAAACTCGATACTCATGATTTTCAGCACATTGAAATTCAAGACAGACTATATCAACCGTTTGATATAAAAGGCATAAACTCCATTCTCACAGACCATGGATTCGTGTACGGTGCAGGTTACGGCAATCTCTTAAAACCTGTGTTTATCCTTGCAAGACTTTCTAAAAAATCCTGGACTGGCAATTATAGTATTTACATATCAGGCAGAGAAATCGCGCGCGACCTTTCAACTGCCCCTGCAATGATTCAGGGAAACACAATCCTCGCAAGGCATGAAACCATGAATTTATTTTTATGGGAGAAATTTGAAGAGATGAAGGCAAAAAAATGCGATGGCGCTCTTTTTCATGCATTTTCATCATACGGCATTTCAAAAGATGCAGACAGTAAATTTTCTCATAAAAAACTTGAAAAACTGTTTTCCATGATAACCCGGGAAGAACTGTCCATTTATATATACCACGAACTCGGTGAGGCATCACAGAGGAGGGTCCTCGGGAGATGGTGGAAACATTTACTTTTGAAAATGCCGTATGGCAGGGCAGAATCGTTCTTGAGAGGCCTTAAGGACGTCCTCTCCGACACGTGTAATTCAGGAATGCTTTCACATATAATCAAAAACAAAAAAGCCGGCTCCCTCAGTTTTTTCATTGCATTCATAGGGGGATACAGACAAATCATCTTCCCGGATATACTCCCCGCGTATACAGAATTCACAAAAACACAAAACTGGGATCTCATTGAAAAGGCAAGGATTGAAGGATATAAAAAAGCAGGAGATTATGTAAGAAAACTGAAAGAACTGTTTGACAAAGGACGTATTTCTCCTGAGATAATAGAAAAGGAGATAATACCGTAGTTGATAAATTCCAAGCACCAAATCACAAATCCCAAACAAATCCCAGGCACCAAATCACAAATTCGAAATAAATCCCTAGCACCAAATTACAAATCCCAAACAAATCCAAAGCAATTAATGACCTAAATTTTAAAAAATAAAAAACACAAATGCTCTTTATTTGTTTTTTGGAATTTGTAATTTGTTTGGTATTTGGTGCTTGTTATTTGGAAATTGTTTGGTATTTGGTGCTTGTTATTTGGAAATTGTTTGGTATTTGGTGC
>CAYFXR010000244.1:0-2216 GCA_964347155.1 uncultured Nitrospiraceae bacterium
ACGAGTATTGATATTAATCTAAAGGATATGCATAAATTCTCTTTAAATGTATTACTATTGATTATCTGCCTTCATATTCCATCAAATATCGATATATTGTTGGTTAAACACTTCTTTACAAGCGAAGATACGGGATTATATACTGCCGCTTCGGTATATGGAAGAATTGTACTTTACTTCCCAGTTGGCATTACCACAGCCATGTCTCCCAAGGTTGTAGAGGCTTATTCGAAGAAACATGATACAAGGAATTTATTAACCCGCAGCATAGTATATACAGTCATACCCACGATTTTTTTGATGCTTTTGGTATGGTTATTTCCGAGACTCTTACTAGGATTATTCTATGGAGATGAGTATATTGATGCTGTTCCCCTTGTAAGGCTATATGCTCCGGCCATGTTCTTTTTTTCAATAATCGCGGTCTTTGCGTATTACCATTTAGCAATTGAAAGGTATGTTTTTATTTACCTATTAACATTATTTTTTATTGTTGAAATCACGATAATATGGTTTTACCACAGCAGCCTTGCACTCATTCTTCAAATACTCTTGATATCGTTTGGTATCTTTTTGATAATCAGTTTTTTATTTACCCATTTCTATCCTGAAAAAAGGATAAACTCATGAATGAAAATATGGATTATGACATGAATTCACCTTTATTACTGCAAATGTATGATTATGACAATACTTCAAGTAAAAAATAACTAAAATCACATAAAAGTGGGCCTGGAACAACATATTATACGTCTTCAATATAAAATAAATCACCGCCCACTGTTCTACATGAATTTTTCCTTTCGGGGCCCATTATGGCCAATAAAGAATGTTCATATGGAAAAAAGTGTAGATGCAGATCGAAGGTGTATCTGTAGGGCCTCTGTTTTGGAACAACAATAATCAATCGCTTCTTTGTTACCCGTCTCAACTCATCTATTGTGGACCATATATCTCGCATATGTTCCAAAGTGTGAGTACAGACAACAGTATCGAACTCCTGGTCAATGAATGGCAATCGTTCTATGTTTGCTCGAATGAAGGTTATATGAGGATATAATCTTTCCAAATCGGGATCAATGATAATATCGGACGCTGTAACATGATACTTTTTACTTATTTTTCCTGCAAGATATCCATTGCCGCAACCGGCATCTAGGACTTTTGGCCCTTTTAAATGTTTAAGAATCTCATTCATGCACATATTATTCAAATGGGTTTCTCTTTTCATGTGAACATGTTCAACTTCGCCATAGACATTATTAAAATCTCTTTCACTCATATTAAATGCTTTAACCTTAAAATCTTTGTAGACATGAGACTTCCCCTTACTTATCATTCTAAGTAAAATGTTCATAAATAATTCTGAATCCCTGATGATAGGTGGTATAAATTGGTCAAGAAAGAAATTGATCTTTACTGCAGATTCCCTGGACAATTTCATGTTCTTTCACCCTTTTTGTTTTTTAAGACCCTTTATTCATTCTTCCTTTATATTTTTTGTCGGATTTATTATAGTTGCAATTTGAAACGATTCTTATCTGAAGCTTCGATGATTTTTGGTGGGTTTTTTGAATTGCTAAAGGAAAGTAAAATTTATACGAATATATGGGATATAAGAAAATATTAAAGAGATTGTCCACCTGAGGTGGATATTTATCAGAGCAAGCATTCAATAGTAAAGCCGCTCCTATCTGGCTGATACTGACTTCCCAGGAGCGTCAACATGCAAATTTACTCAATTCATTGATGCCAGCATTCATAAATTCACATGTAAAACGGTGGTAAAGGCATGACAATTAGGGCTTTGAAACAAAATTTGATACATTATTTCAGCCCGTATTTTGTAATATTGTTAAAGAAGTTATTACCTCGCAAAATAAACATCCTTGGTGTGAATTATGCAATTTACGGGAATGTACATAATCCATTATTGTTAGGTGCAAGCAAGTTTATGGCTCAACACATAGACGTAAATGCTGATAATCGTGTGCTTGATATGGGGACAGGCTCAGGGATACTTGCAATTATTACCGGACAAGTAGCCCGAGAGGTAATCGCCATTGACATCAACCCCGAAGCAGTTCGTTGTGCAAAAGCGAATGTAAGAAGGAATGGTTTGAACAACATAACTGTGCGCCAAGGCGACCTTTTTGCGCCATTGAATCCTGAAATTAAATTCGATGCTATATTATTTCATCCTCCATTTACAGAGG
>CAYFXR010000245.1:0-7131 GCA_964347155.1 uncultured Nitrospiraceae bacterium
CATACATATTCTTCCTGTGTTCAAGAAAACTGAACGGGAGCAGTTCAATAATGGCAATTCGTCCGGCAAGAGATTCTGTTACATTCCTCATAAGCTGAAACTGTTGCGAGCCGGTCAAAAGCCATTTCCCGAATCTCGTTCTGTCTTTGTCAATCCTTATTTTTAGGTAAGGCAGAAGTTCCGGCACATATTGAATCTCATCAAGGATGACCGGTCGCTTTTCAAACCTGTCAAGAAATCCATTCGGATCGGTAATTGCAAAGTTGCGTTCCAGCGGATCATCAAAGCTGATATAATCGGCCCGCTTTCCCATTTCATGGATAAGGAAAGTTGTCTTTCCAGCCTGCCTGGGACCTGTAACCAGAACAGAGGGGAACTGCCTGACAGTTTGATTAAAAGTCTTTGAAAGAAGGCGCTCAATATACATATGACAATTCTAAAAAACAACTTTATATTTGTCAAGATATTTATACTGTAACTATCACCAAAATGTCACCGAAAATGTCCTAAAGAACCGTAACGGATTGAAAATATAGTAATGGACGGAATGGTTTAATACGTTGTAATTAAAGAATAAATTGGAAAAACGCTGATAAGAAGCCCACTTACGAAATTTACCTAAAATGCCTTCACACGGCAGAGGTCGGTGGTTCGAAACCACCATCGCCTACCATTTCCTCAGTTCCATAGAGTAGAAGTCCGGAAGTGAAAAAGAGCGGAAGTGCTAAAATGAAAGACGCGACCCTCCCTTACGTGTGTAATTACTGTCAAAGCCCGAGCCCGCTATATCTCCGTTATTGTTTATAGATATATTACCCACATATTCCCAGCCCGGAGGAATTATCTCAATATATTCCCTATCACTATAGAGAAAGCCTTTGTTATCACCGGTCCCCACTATATCCCCTTTATTATTAATATCCTGAGCACTTGAGCTTTCCCAGCCAGGAGGGATTATCTCTGTGTATAATCCACCGCTATAAAGAAAGCCCTTTGTAGTATAAGAAGGTTTACCATTAAAATAATGATCTAGTACTATGCCTTCTCCTACCACTTCTCCTTTTTCGTTGATTGCGAAAACACCGCCAACATATTCCCAACCCGGGGGCTGTAATTCCGTGTATATGCCACCACCATAAAGAAAGCCCTTCAGAAGGGATGAACCGCACCCGCAAGACGATGGCGCCGGATGTGTCCCTACTCCTATAATGTCACCGTTATCATTTATGCTTTTAGGTCTTGTACTTCCACCCCCTGAAAGTGTTAATTCTATTTCTGTGTATCGGTAGTCTCCACTAACGGTTTCTTCTATATTAATATTATAAGATTCGTTTCCACTATTACCACTCCCACATGAAATTATATGCATCATTACCAAAAGCGATAATATACATACTCTTAAAGGTCTTTGATTATTTTTTGTCATGTTCCCCTTCGTAGTGCTCCATACAAATATGACATACACAAGTCGCATTTTCTGGATTAAGGTTATATGATATTCATTCTTTTTTTAAATCATTCAAAGCACTTTGATACTGTTTTGCTATATCTTCAGGTATAGTTCCTGTGACTAAAAGAAGAATGTTATCTTTCACAAAAGACCACGTGTAAAGATCACCTTTTTCATTCAGCTCAAGGTAGTGCTTCTGACTCTTATTAAGGTTATTCTTCTTTTCAAAAGTGAAAATATACCCCCATGTACCGTCTCCTGATGATGGAACAGAAAATCTCTTAACCTCTTTGGTTTTAACGGGCAAAGGTCTTTTCTCAACCTCGGTAACCTGACTCACCGCTTCAATTTCCAGCTTATTTTTATTGAATGACTCGATCACATCTTTAGCACCCCATGTATGAAAAAATTCGGGCGGTATGATGAGTGGAGGTATGGGCGGAGAGATATTCGCGCCCCTACCACTGGAAGGTGCTACCGCTGGACACCCGCAAGCAAAAGCGTTTTCTGCAAAACTATTTAAGATTAACGTTGTGATAAAAAGACTCATTATTAGAGTCACTATTTGTCTTTTCCTTTTTTTCAGCTTAAACATCTTTCATCTCCTTTTTTATTTGATCTTATGTTTAAATAACTTACTTCTAAAATAGCTGTAATTATCTTAAAACTGAGCAACAACTATGCCATTACCGCGAAATTCTCTTTTATTCTTTAAAATTAAAAAGATAGACAATAATAATGATGATGTTTAGAGTTGCAACGTATTGCAACAGTTTTTTATGAAAAGTTTGCCCCGAAAGCGCAAACTCAGCTCAAATATTAAGTTTTTTCGATACGCAACATATGTTGCAATTGCACGAAAATGTTGCAATCTATATAATGGGAAGAGTTAAGACGATTTAGCTTTTCTCTTTAATCGCCGGTTGAGGGCCTGTCGTTGAATACCCAAAAGGGATGCGGCAATTCTTTGATTTCCATCAGAGCGTTTCAGTGCATCGGATATTAAATAGTCTTCAGTTTCCTTTAAGGTAGGGAAATGTCCGAAAATATCGATCATTGAGGCTTTGTCCTGAACCGGAAGGGAGAAACCGTTTTTGGAGAAAGCTTTCTTCTGCTTGATAAATACTTTAAAACTGTCCATGGAGAGCATCCCTGATTTATGCTGAGCAACGGCATCAAAAACCATTGCCTTCAGTTCACGAATATTGCCGGGGAAATTATAGTTGGAGAGCAGTATGATAAGTTCACCGGGATATGCGGGTTTCTTCTTTTTCTGAGATCGTGCAGCGTCTTCTATAAAATAATCAAGAAGCAGAGGGACGTCTTCGAGGCGATCGCGAAGCGGCGGAATATTAATCTGGTGGGTGCAGAGTCGATAATATAAGTCTCCGCGAAACTTCCCGTCCACTATCTGTTTTTGAATGTCCTGGTTAGAACAAACAATGATGCGTGTATTGCTTTTTTCAGGCTTGTCTGATCCAAGAGGGTAATAAGTTTTTTCCTCTAAAAGTTGCAGGAGTTTAACCTGTGATGACTCGTTCAGGTCGCCTATCTCATCGAGAAGAAAAGTGCCTCCCGACGCTTGGACAATCAATCCCTCTCTGTCCTTGGCAGCTCCAGTATATGCCCCTTTTTTATGTCCGAACAAGGTATCCGAAAACATTGTATCATCCAGTCCGGCAACATTTACCTCGATAAAGGGGCCTTTCAATCCGCTCACATTGTGTATCGCCCTTGCAATGAGCTCTTTCCCTACCCCTGTTTCCCCCGTAATAAATATTGGTTTCAGATATTGTGCAATTGCTTCAATGTATTGAAAAATAGCCACCATCTTTTTGCTTTTTGTAATGATTGATGAAAATGCTTTTTTTTGCTCCAGTTCACCCTTCAAAAAATGCTTTTTAAGAGCGCTTATCTCATCACGGGCCTTTTGCAGCGCCTCTTCTGCTCGCCTGTGCTCGGTAATGTCGCGAGCAACAGCATAAATCAGACCTTTATCAATGTCTTTATATTCGGTCCATGACAGCCATTTGTACGAACCATCTTTACACAGATAGCGCTCCTCACAACAGACAACAGGTCTGCCGCTGCCCATATTTATTTCCTTTTGGCATTTCTTTTCGCGGTCCTCTGGATGAATAAATTCATAGTAAGGTCTTGAGTACAGTTCCTTTTTCGTGTATCCAAGCACTTTCTCAAATGCGGGATTCAACAGCTTGAAATAACCATCTAAACCTGCGATACAAAGCATATTATTGGACAGGTTGAAAAAAAGTTTATAGAACTGATCTGTTTTACCGCATTCCTCTCCTGATATCTTCAATTCAGGAGTCAGCTGGTTCATTTTTGCCGGTTTATCTGTAAGTTGCTTTTTTGTTTTATTATGATATTTCATATAGAGCTTCTCAGCTTGTAGAAATATTAAAGAAAAGATATTCAGTGACAAACAATATTATATAACATTATAACAAATCTGAAACTTATACGAAGATGAAATTCTTGAATATTTTCCGCCGTTCTTGATACCTGTCTGCCGACAGGCAGGCCAAGAAGTTTTAGGTGACATCCTGATTTGAATTGTGATTTTAAACCTGCCAGACAAACCTCCCCTTAGCATTTGATATTTGGACACATCCCTTAAACGGGTTTTGTCCATGTTTATAAAGAAAGGGACGGGTCGTTTTATTGATACGGCATACAAGCAGTCCGGTTTCAGCTGAGTCTTTTCCTGCTATAATTTTAAATTTATTAAGCGATTCCAGATGCTTTCCAATGGGTGTAGCAGTTAACTTGATTTCGACAGGACACAGCTCTTTGCCAGGTTTGATGATCAGATCCACCTCCAATCCGTCATGTGAGCGCCAGGAGAAAATATCCGGCTTTTGCTAAGGGTCTGAATATCCAGACTCCATCTGAAGACGTAGGTATCAATTGGTAAAAGGGTCACGGGAATGAAGAGGATGCTGACCTTTTAGGGGACATGGTTTAAATATATAAGGGATTGGCTTTCATTGAGGTGGGAAATAATCTTTCAAAATCAAGTCAGCATCCCCTTTAAAATTGCTTGAAGAGAATATAGTAAATTCAGGTATAGATGTCAAGACCCCATACTAAATTAGCTTCTGGATTATATAAATAAATTTTGATATAATCCGATTACTCCTTAATAGATTATTATGGAATTACATAATTTGATAAATAACTGCATTGCGATGGAGCAAGCTGTTGCGTCCATATACAGTTCCTTTCTGCAGCTATTTCCTGAAGAAAAGTTTTTTTGGGAAGACCTCCTTAAAGATGAAATGCAACATGAATCCTGGCTATCAGAAGCTAACTATGTAGAATCAATTGACTTGCTGCCATCAACAGATCTGCTACCATCAATGAAATTTGTTGAAAACAGTCTTAGTTTTGCTGAGAACATAAGCAGACACATTAAAGCTAATCCCGTTACTCTTGAATATGCTCTCAAGATATCTTTGAAACTTGAAGAGTCCATGGTTGAGACATTTGCGAATGAATTAATAGCAAATTTATTCGCCTTTGATTATGAATCATTGAGTGAGAAAATACTCATGGCTGAAAGACTGCATATCGACAAAATAGAAGACATGATGATAAAAAAAGGTTTCCTTAAGCTGTCTTAAACTTTATTGAGTCAGTTAATATTTTAACTACTAAAATATAAGCATTAAATGTTATAATGTGTTTAACTGCCTGCCATATAAATGATCGGGGGGACTTTGTATTTATGAGACTCAAATTATGACGTTCATATACAAACCCAAAAATGTAGCTATTTGCTTGGGGACGATAATTATCATACTCTTCTTAGCACATACTTTGGGTCTCATTTCAACGTTTTGGCTCGGCAATGATCATGTGTTCGGACTTGTTCCGCTTTTCGACTTAGATCAGGAGCATAATATCCCGACGATCTATTCGTCGGTATCAATTTTGTTATGTACAGGTCTTCTTTCTGTTATTGGCATCGCGAGGAAAAGAAAAGGAGAGCGTGATTATATATATTGGATCGTGCTTGCTGTGGTTTTTCTTTTTTTTTCTATTGATGAGATTGCCTGTATTCACGAGAAACTTTCCGTACCGATAAGAAATGCTCTGAATACATCCGGATTTCTCTATTTTGCCTGGGTGATACCTTATGGTACCGCTTCATTTATTTTACTGTTACTATATATGAGATTTCTGATAGGCCTTCCCCCAAGAACACGGCGTCCCGTAGTTATTTCCGGAGCAATATATATCACTGGTTCCCTTATATTTGACATGATTGGGGGGTATTACTTTGATCCAAACAGGGAGAAAAATGTTATCACTTATGAATTTTTAACTATGACTGAAGAGTTATTGGAGATGATCGGTATTTTGATTTTTATTTATGCATTAATGTCTTATATCGATTCTGAATTAAGCAACCTTTCCTTTCAAATTACATCAAAAGGAAATGCTAAGCCTTCTCACAATTCAGATAAAGCCTGATATTAAAATTTGTACTTAACCTCACTGCCTATCGCTCAATATTTCATTTATTTTACACACATAAAATTTTGAATTTGAAGGTATAGATTTTATAAAGCAAACAGACGAAAAAATAGGGGAAAGAGGAGAAATCCTCTTTCCCCTGAACAGCTGTCAAAAATAAAATTTGCTGGACTAGTTATCTAACAGAAACTGTTTACAAGTTCCAAATAGTGTTTGTGCTGATCTAAAAGCTCAATGCCCATACCTTTACACATGCCATTATCCGTCCTTGATAACCTGCTAATTTCGATAGAAACCTTCAAAACATCTTCTATCAAAGGGATAAGTAATTTCGTTCTTGATTTAAAAGGGAGACATTTCCTCGTTTTTATATACATACCGTTTTCTGAAAGATTCTTTACGATTCCTGTATACGATAAATTACCATAGTAAAATCTTACGTATAGATGGGCAGGCATTCTTTTATAAGCTCTTCTTTCCATTTAAAACTCTCTGTTTTAGCCCCTCTTTGTAAAAGATTGTCTTTTTCGGAAAACTTATTATTTAAAAATTGAGATCAAAATCCGGTTTTTCCTATGTAGTTTCCTTGCCTCTGCGATGATTATTTCATTAACACATCTTAAAATGAAAGCAGCTCATTCGATATATTGAACGTTTCGGTATCGACTCATTTTATAAATATTACAAAACTGTCAAAATGGGCATGGCTCTGGTCTGCAGCCAGGCCAACTTTGCCAGATCCCATTGTACTGAAATTGTACCTTGCCTTATAAACATACCCGCTTCCATCAGCACCATCATCTACATATAGCGTTACCGTGGTGCTGGTGACTTCCACCCTCATGAAATACCACCAGAGAGTCTCTATTGTCTCACCGTATATGGCCATATCATTCCAACTGCCGTTATAATACCCAATGGTCCAGTAGTTTGCGCCTTCCCTTGCCCCTGCATACTTGAAGTCAGTCGGTCCCTGATAATCAAAGATGATAAATCCGTTCCAGATAACCCCATCCGGCTGGCTGTAGTAATCTGCTTCAATAAACATGGTATCTGTTGTCACGGAAACATCCAAGATTGAAATGGCTACCTCTCCGTCTCTGCCAAAGCCGCTGTATTCTCCGCTTTCAACCAGCCACGTTCCTCTCATGTGAGTCCATCCATCATCAACTTCGTCA
>CAYFXR010000246.1:0-2416 GCA_964347155.1 uncultured Nitrospiraceae bacterium
CATGTAGGCCGGGATCCCCCCTGACCCCCCTTCGAAAAGGGGGGACGGGGGGATTATTTTTATTAAGATATTGTTTTTCGAGTTCAATGGTTTTCAATTTTATTTCAGCAATAAACCCTGGATTTATTAATTCGCGAAAAAAAACAAACCTCCTTTGTAACCCTGATCCCATTTCTTTTTCATAATAGGTTGTATGTTCCCATGGCCAGACATCGCTTTCAATGTCAATCTCACCAAAAAGTTCTGACAGCTTTTCTTTCATTTCCCCGAAAAGGGGAACGTCTTGCGAGAGCATTCCGACAAACAGCTTGACCGGCGTTATTTCATTTATTTTCCCCATAGACATAATTTACCCAAAATTAGTTATAAAATGCACTTTTCTCTTATTCGTCCTCTGTCTGTGCCTGAACCCTTGCTGCAGGTTTATAAGGAGATAGTAATTCATTGAGTATATTCTATTTTCAACAGTATAAATCTTACTTCTAAAATTAGAATTTGATATAATTGTTTAGGTTTTAAATTAATAAACAAAGAGAACTAAACTCCTTATTTCTTTCAGCTTAGGAACGAGTTATATATTTATGCTGTATCATGGTTCTTTTGGTTTTTTATGGAAGATATAGTAAAAAAATTTATTTCCAGTATGAAGGATCAGTTAATACTCTTTCATTTATTAACTGAAAATGAAGTAGAACAAATTATTCCTTATTTTAAAGTAATCCCTTATCCTGAAGGATCAACTGTATTTAATGAGGGAGATTCAGGCGATTTTATGGGAATTATTCTTTCAGGTCTTTTAGAGGTAAAAAAGCATACTGAATTTAAGGAAAGGCAGATAATAATTGCCACACTTAAAGAGGGATCACTTGTAGGTGAGATGTCACTGGTAAACGAAAGAGATCCTCGCTCTGCAACTGTAGTTGCTCGTAAAGATTCCGAACTGATTATTATTACGCGGGATAAATTGGAATATATTCTTCAAAAATATCCATATATAGGGATAAAGATATTAAAAAATTTAAATCAGATTCTTGCAATTCGTTTGCGCAAAACTGTTGAAAGATTAACAGGTATTTTTTAATTTCATAATAAATTAAATAAAGTATAAATTATTTTCAGGGGCTTTGTTATTCCAGACCTTTTTATGAATATTTCACCCCTTGTTGATTATAGGAAGATATGTTGTATACTTACAGGTATTCAGCTGTTATCAAAAATCCGTTATTATCTTGTTTTTTGCTTCGGTCTCGATTCCTTTAGTAATCCTCTATTACTGAATTCGCCGTATCTGCTTGAAAAAGTAAAATAACTTACAGAAATATTCATTTTTAAACCTTGCCTTTTACACAAGATTTCAGATGTTAATCGTTGTTTTTGTTATGTGCGTAATTTGGTAAAAGCAAGTATAACAATGAGGGTAATTATTACTTCAGGCATGCTTGAGGACTATACTTTCGAGGATGTCTGCGACGTCTTCACAAGTATCAGTTGCATCTTCGAGGTGTTGGTAGACCTCTTTCCACTTTATGACAAGGATAGGGTCTTTTATATTATCAAAGAGCTTGACAAGCGCTCCCCTGTAGATTTTGTCTACCCTGTTTTCAAGCCTGTTTATTTCAATACAGTATTCCTTGATATATGAATATTTTTTGTCCTTAAGACATCCTATAGCCTTGGTGATGAACTCTACGGTCTCGAAAAGGGTCTTAGAGAGCTCAACAGCCTCAGGCGGAGCAGAATCTAATTTAAATAAAACTGCCCTGTCTGCAGTAGCCCATATTAAATCAAGGACATCATCTATACAGCCTACAAGGGTGTGAATATCTTCTCTGTCGATAGGGGTAAGGAAGGTTTTATTCAGCTTTTGCATTACATCATGGGTAAGCATGTCACCTTCCTGCTCGGCATCATATATTTCTTTAGCCTTAACTTCAGCAACGCTTAAGTCCTCCATCATCTCAACAAGCAGGCTCGCACCTTTATTGACATTCAGGGCTGCTTTTTCGAATATACTAAAAAAATCAGTCTCTTTTGGGAAAATTTTCATTGTTTGTAAGTAACAAGGTTTTCAGTTTAAAGAATACTAACTAAAATCTCAAATTGGTGTCAATCGCAAAACGTAAATATTGCAAAGTTGTTTGTTTATAGTTTTTATCGCCAATTTCAATTTCATACAAAACTGTTGACTTGCACCCATATAGAGGGTGTTGTCAGTAATCTTAATTGCATTTCCGTACTGAACATAAGATGGTGTTTTCAATAATCTTAATTGCATTTCCGTACTGTAGATAAGATGGAGGACTTTCCCCAAAAAAGTGGACACTAAGTTAAGTTGCTGTTAATAGCATACCGTATTGCTCTGGGCTTTTATAACCCAACGCCGAATGCTTCCTGAATCGATTATAAAACACCTCTA
>CAYFXR010000247.1:0-1569 GCA_964347155.1 uncultured Nitrospiraceae bacterium
TCTCTAACGGGATAAATTATAAAAAATATTTTCAACTGATTACAAACTGATCTAAGTTTAATTAATTCTGAGGAAATAGTAAACCCCGTTAGAAGACCTTCGCCCTTATGAAGGGAAGGCGAACACGGGGGATTGAAATCCGTATAACGGGGTAAATCCCGCCTAAATACAAAAATTTCCTATTAAGTGTTAAGTGAAAAAGACTACTTAACATGGCCCGTATCGTTTAGCGTTAAAAGTTCTTTATAAATTCTTCGTGAATTTATAAAGACGTAGCCGATAAACGATAACCGTAAAGGGCACTGTTGACATTGCCGTGTTTTGATAAGAATCATTTTTTGTAGAGATAAAAATTATGTAAGACTATCAATTTATATGCTGTTTCAGGTCTGCTTGACTTTAAATAAATCAAATGATTATACTTTAAATTCAGGTAAAAAATGGGTACATATACAACTTACAGACCACATAACAAAAAGAGGAAAAGGACTCACGGCTTTCTTGAAAGAATGAGTACTGTCGGGGGTCGAAGAGTAATCAACAGGAGAAGAAGGAAAAAACGGAAAAGACTGGCCGTTTAAACAGCAAAAAGCTTTTTTACCCTCTTAATAAAAAGAGGGATTTTAAAAAAGTTTTTGAACAGGGTTATAAATTTACATCTAAATATCTTGTTATATACGCAAAACCTAATGGACTGTCTCACAGCCGGCTCGGACTTTCTGTCAGCAGGAAAATCGGGGGGGCTGTAGCAAGAAATAAGCTAAAACGGCGTTTACGGGAAATTTTAAGGAAATTTTTCAAGGATAATCCTTTAAAATATGATATTGTAATTTTCGCAAAAAATAATTCGGTTGAAGCTGACTTTGCCGATCTGGATAATAATATTTCCGACTTCTTCAGGATTAGCAGATGAAAAGAATTTTAATAACGTTAATCAAGGCATATAGATATATGATGTCCCCTTTCCTGCCTCAAAGTTGCAGATTTACACCTACATGCTCTGAATACTCAATTGAAGCATTAAGAAAATACGGTGCATTAAAGGGGGTTTATCTATCTTTCCGAAGAATATTACGATGCCATCCTTTTCATCCAGGGGGTTTTGACCCGGTCAAATAAACATGGATAACAGGACACTTCTCGCAATAATACTATCAATCGCAGTAATCATTGGCTACCAATATTTCTTTGCTGTAAAACCTTCCCCGGTTAAAGAAAACGGTCAACCGGTTGAGAAAGAGCAAAAAACTGTTGAACCTGCATTAAAACCGATTGTTATTGAGACGACTTCAGCCGATGATAAAGAAATCAGGGTTGAAAACAGACTTTACTCAGCTGTACTTACATCAAGAGGCGCCTCAATCAAATACTGGGAGCTTAAAACATACCATGACAAAAATGGTGAGAACGTGGTCATTCTGAAGCAGCCGGGCACCCTTCCTTCTATTGCAATTGGTTCCACCGATAACTTTAATCTGGCCAAGGTTAATTTCAATGTATCAGGAAGAGATCTAAATCTCGATAATAAAGACAGTTCAGGATCAATAATATTCGAATTTTCCGGTGATG
>CAYFXR010000248.1:0-20551 GCA_964347155.1 uncultured Nitrospiraceae bacterium
TCTTTTCATAATTTCTTTAATTTCATTATTCTGGTTTTTACTAAGATCAGGGGAAAAACCTTCAAGAGCCGTTTACCCCTGTCAGAAGGCTGCTGTTACGCAATTTTCCACTTATTTTGTCTATATGCTTCCGTTTGTTGAATTTAAGAAAGTCCTGCATTTCTTCAAATATAAATTTTCCTGGAAAGTATTTAATAAAACATTGTTCCCTGCTTTAATTATTTTACTATTGGTGAGTTCAGCTTCATTTTTGTTTGGTAAGGCTGTAATGTATAAAAATTTAAAGAAATTTGAAATACATAAAAAACATGTGCCTTTGGGTACATCAGCTATCACAAGCTCCGCAATACAACCCGCTGCTGCGCAGGGCTTTGATCATAGAGTGGTTTCCGTTCATGATTCTGATGCAACTAACTGGGATTACTCTACAGGATTTCATTGGGAGTATATTGATCAAGATATAGTGAACAGTATGGTAGCCGGAGGGGTAAAGGCCTTAACGGGCGAAACAAATACTGTGGATGCCTGGAAGGCATTGATTCCCTATCAGCCAGGGGAAAGTATTGCAATAAAACTAAACTTTAACAATGCTTATCTCTGTGGTGACGCTGATAACGGTATTGACGCCTATCCTGAAACAGTTAATGCGGTAATAGAGGGGTTACTTTCTATTGGTGTTCCAGGAGACAAAATATGGGTTACTGATCCTTCAAGGGCTATCCCGGACCGGTTTAGAAAAAAGATTAATAATCCCGATGTTCAGTATTATGTTGATGCCAACTGGCTAACCTGCAATGATCCGAATGTTCATAAGGTTGACTATATTGATCCAGGTTCTCCACATGCCTCAACTGCCACATGCCCTGAAGGAGAGAAGATTCTGCCTTCACAAGTATTCGTTGATGCCGATCATCTTATCAATGTTCCTATCCTTAAAAGTCATGGTTTATATGTGACGTTAGCTTTAAAGAATCATTATGGTTCCGTACTGTATGAAAATTTTGACAGAAGTTCCATGCATGCCTATTTCAATCAAGGAAGTAATAACGCGGGCTGCAATCTCAATACTGAAAATATCCTGGCTGATATTAATAATAATCCTCATATAAGAGATAAGACAAGATTGGTAATTGGAGATGGTTTATTTGGTAACGCGCATACTAACTGGCAGTCTGTTGAAAAATGGCAAATCTTCAATAACGATGATCCAAACATTCTTTTCTTTAGTGTTGATCCAGTGGCAATATCATCTGTGATGACTGATTACATAATGGAAGAGAGGGGCTGGCAAGACCACGAAATGTTACATGCTGGAGCTCATCTTGGCTTAGGAGTTCACGAACACTGGGACGGATTTGCTGATAAACAATATTCCGCTATTGATTATGTTGAGATTAATTTAGAGTGTATGGACAATGATGGTGATGGTTATGGAGATCCGGGCGATCCTTCCTGTGCATCAGGCCCGGAAACCGACTGCGATGACAATGATGAAGATCGTTTCCCCGGTAACTCTGAGTTATGTGACGGCAAGGACAATGACTGTGACATTCAGACAGATGAAGACTTTTCGAACTTGGGATCGACTTGTACGGTTTCAGTGGGAGAATGTGAGGCAAGCGGAGAGTATGTTTGCAGTGAAGATTATACAGGAACTGAATGTAATGCAGATCCTGATAATCAGTCTTGTACATTAAACCTTGTATGGCAAGACAATACCTTTGGAAATAACGAGATATGCTTTATAATGTCTTCGGGCGATGAGTCATTTATAAATCTCTCCAATAATCCTGGTAACTCTATAAATCAAAAATCTGTTCAGGAAAGCTCGAATATCTATGTAGTCTGGCAAGACAATACTGCCGGGAACTATGATATATATTTTGCAATGTCCAAAAACAATGGTGTTACATGGACTGAAACTCAAAATCTGTCAGAAAATAACGGTAATTCTATAAATCCGAAAATTGCAGCTCATGGCTTCAATGTTTATGCTGTATGGCAGGATAATTCGCCCGGGGATTATGAAATATACTTCACACAATCAACAGACGGCGGTGATACATGGCTGCCAGAACCGCAAATACTTACTGAAAATAAAGGAGAATCCAGGAATCCGAAAATTAAACTGGAAGATCTAAATATTTATATTGTCTGGGAGAATAAAGTTCTTAATAATTATGAGATATATTTTGCGGGGTCTGATGATAACGGTCTTACGTGGATTATCAAGAGGCTGACAAATAACAAAGGGCAATCGAAAAATCCAGGACTCGATGCATTAGATTCGAACGTCTATGTTATATGGCAGGACAAAACACCGGGCAACTATGATTTATACTTTGCAAGATCTGATGATAATGGCAATACGTGGCTAAAAAAGAATATCAAGAGGATAACGAAAAATAGGGGTCATTCGAAAAACCCGCAAATTAAGGTAAATGAACCAGATGTCTATGTTGTATGGCAGGACAAAACTCCGGGTAATTACGAAATATACTTTGCAAGATCTGACAATCATGGCAAGACATGGCCAATAAAGAATATGAAGAGGATAACGAAAAATAGTAACCACTCAACAAATCCGAGAATCAATGCAAAAAACTCAGATACGTATGTTGTATGGCAGGACAATGCCCCAGGGAACTATGAGATATATTTTGCAATGTCTGAAGACAACGGTACTATATGGAAACCGCTACAAAAACTTACAGACAATAGTGGTACATCTGTAAAACCGGTTTTTCCAGAGTAAGTTTTGAATAATACAGCTGCTGCTAAACACGCCTAGGCATAATCTTTCAAAACGCTCAAAGCAAAATTCTTTTAACAGAAAGAGGGTGATATTTATATGCTATGTTTTCGATTTCCTTAAAAGCACGTAGTCAAATAATTGAAAGAGGAGGTTAGTATGATATCAAATTTACAAAAAAATAAAACTGTATTTTCCATTTTCACTTTTTGCTTTATCGTGATTCTTTTGCTTATAAATGCAGACACGGCAGGAGCCACCGGTTTTGCAATGGGACGTGTTTACTGTGATGAAAACCGCAATGGAGAAATTGATTGGTGGCCAACTCCAGATCCTGTTCTTGAGGGCATAGTTGTAAATATTGAGAGCCATGACGGTACTTTCTTTAACTTTGGTGTTACCGATTCCGACGGAAATTTTTTAATCGAGTTGCCCGCTGACCCAGCATCTTATAGAGAAACCATTGACGAAACAAATATTCCATTTATAGAGTACATGATACCTTCAGAGGGATTTTATGATATCGAAATCACAGATACCCAGAACTGGTCTTGGAACCAATGGTTAATCTACATCCCAAGTTGTTCAGTATTAGCACCTCCTGGAACCGGAACACCCGGCTTCTGGAAAAACCATCCATTGGCATGGCCGGTTGATTCGATCACTGTTTGTGGCACTCCCTATTCTAAAAAAATGGCTATCAACATATTGAGCCTACCTGTAAAAGGTGATAAGACGATAACCATGTTCAAAGCCCTTGTAGCAGCAAAACTGAATGTACTCGCCGGAAACGATGACAGTTGCATTGCGGATGTTATAGCTGCTGCTGATAACTGGATGTGCGCACATCCCGTTGGTAGTGGTGTTTCAGCCAGATCCCATGCCTGGAAGCAAGGAGAGCCGCTATATACTATTCTTGACGCTTATAACAATGGTGAATTGTGCGCTAAAGATAGAGACAACAGTTTTAACGATTATGATTCCAACCGTACTTCAATTTTTTACAACAGATATACAGAATGGGATGATTAGCAGGGATCTCTATTTCTTTAAGCCCGAAAAGATGTTTTATCTTTTCGGGCTTTTTTTGCGATACATTCATACATGCGCATATATCGGGAGGACATTCAAACAATTATTCCTGCTTTAGCAATTCATTATTTCATGACAAATAAATTGAGGATTTTGGTATAATCTGGAAGTTTCATATTTTCGTCAGTAAATAAATTAGTGAGACACACATGGAGGAATAATGAACGTTGAATTTATAAATCCTTTTTTATCTTCAATATTGAACGTACTATCAACTATGGCAATGTTAGAAGCCAAGCCCGGCAAACCCGACATTAAGAAGAGCAATGTAGCATGCGGCGATGTCACCGGTCTTATCGGAATGGCCGGGAAACAGGCAAAAGGAACACTGGCAATAACGTTTACTGAACCGGTGATTCTGGATATCACAAAACGTATGTTAGGTGAAGAGGAAACGAATATTAACGATACCGTAACCGATATGGTTGGAGAAATTACCAACATGGTTTCCGGGGGCGCAAAAAAAATACTCAGTGAAAAGGGTTACCGTTTTGACATGGCTATTCCGTCGGTTATTACAGGAAAAGACCATGTGATCAGCCATAAATCCAAATCACCAATCATAATTGTTCCATTTCATACCAAGGCCGGTGAATTTTTTATCGAAATCTGTTTTGAAGAGTAACATTGATATTGTGTTTATTTTCTTGTCTTCTCACGCCAGCTCTTCCCTCCTGAAGTAAAAATTTCCTTAATATTAAAGCAAAGCATCCGTAACCATTCAATTACGGGTGGCGATCGTCATACTCCAGCTTGCCCAGTACCATCCGGTTCAGGGGTTGACCGGAGTATCCAGATATAGTTTCTGCAAAAGTGGAAATCTATACAAATAAACTGGATTCTCCGATCGAGTCGGGGAATGACGTACAAGCGAGAGTTTTTTTTACAGAATTTTACCACCGGTAACTGAAGGGTTACAAACCTCCTAATTTTTTGCTTGACATTGTGCAGGTGTCCCTTGATTAAAAGTACGTTATCCGTTTTTACGGACAACGGAACCCTGTACCAGGAGCGGTACAGGGGACACAGATTACGTATTTTTTAGGTATCTTCCGCCTCAGAGGGGCCTTCCGGGGGGAGTAAAGGTATACATTATATGAACCGATAAGTATTAATGAATATTGGCAAGTTCTATGAAACAATTATTTTTTACAATCATTGCTTTGCTTATAGGACTGCAGGCCATGGCGGGAAATATGTACCGCTGGGTTGATAAACATGGTGTCCACCATTTCAGCGATACACCTCCCGAAGATACAAACCTGAAAGTTAAAATTGTTGGCACAACCGAAAAAACGCCTGAGCACGCCTCCTTACCACAAATAGAATCCCGGGCAAATATTATAAGAGTTGATCTTTACAAGGACTTTAAATATATAGATAAAGGTATGCCATTCGGTTTATCTGTCGGTCATACAAGAGGAATCGGCATGTCCAATAAGCCTTACGAACAGTTGATACAAGAACCGGATTACCGTTATGCCGAAGTGCTGTACGGATATTTACAGATGGGTAATACATCAGACAATCGTATCACATTTGCCGTTGACGGGACTGGATCGTCTCCATGGCTGCTTTATTTTGACAAAAATAATAATCAGGATCTTACTGACGATGGTCCCCCGTATACTAATCAGGGAACAGGCCAATTTGCCTCTTCTGTAAATTTACAGATAGGAATTATTACTTCAGAAAATCGAGAAACAATACAACCGTACAAAATCTGGTTTTGGATTAAGGGAAACAACCGTCGAGAAAAGATACCGTTTTTTTATGCACGGTGCCACTATTGGGGACAGGTATTAATAAATGGACGTTCTTACAATGCAGTCGCTTTTGAGAAGGACAACCATGATGGGCTCTTTCGAGATAGCGGTATCTGCATTGATTTTGACAATGATAATAAGTGCGGTAAAACCGAGCACTTTTTTCACGGTGAAACTTTTTATAGAGGTCAAGATGAATATAAGATTGTCTTGAATTACCCTTAAGGAATTAGTGACAGGTGCAGGTGAATGGACTGGTTGCAGAATGATAAACCTCCGGCTGGCCTGTTTTCTCAATCTTGGCTTAAAGGAAACAAAGGAGAACAATAATGACAGTTGAGAGAAAAGAATCTGAAAGATCCGATATCTTTCTTGTTGTAGAATTCAGACAACGTAAAAAGACAAAGGAATATTCATTGGGTGTTATGAATAATTTTTCTCCGGATGGGTTCACTCTGGAGTCTCAACGCTTTGATCTTAAACCTGGAGAAATCCTGGAGTTAAAACTAAAGCACCCTCGACGTGATTTGTCTGTTTTCGTCCTGGGTGAAACAGTCTGGAAGAAGGAAGCTTGGTATAAATGCATGATGGGAATAAAATTTAAAGAAATGGACGAAGAGACTCGGAGGAATCTGTCAGAGCTTATATCCAATGTCAGGGATATGCCCCTCGATTCGGTCATAAACGACAAAATAGAAAAAGCAATCACAAAAAATAAAGAAGAAAAACCCACGGCTGAATTGAATACCAGGCGACAAGAGGAGCCGGCGCCTGTAACATTTCAAGAGGATGACAAAGATATATATGAATATGGTGAAATATCCGGAACTGAAGATGTATCTGTTGATAAAGTCGTAGATGCAGAGCCCGAGAAAAAGAATGAAATTCCTGCTGCAGAAGACCCTTCAATCATTAGCAATGAATTGCGAAGGCCTGTTGAAGAAGCTGATCATGTGAAAGAGGCTGCAAAAAATCTCAAAGAAAAAGAAATAGTGCATGAAAATGTACATAAGCAGACATCTGATGTGAAAATCAATGGCCCGCAACAGATAAAAACGAAGCCGAATATGAATCAAAAAGCCTTTAGAAATGATACTGTTTCAGTAAAAAGGCAAAGGGGAAAAAGCTGGACATATATGTTACTAGTAGCAATTCTTGCGGTCATCCCGGCAGTTATCTTTTTTATTAATTTTGAAAATATTGCAAAAGTGCTCATACCTTATATACCGAAAGCACAATCAATTTTTTCACTATTTACTGACAAACTACAGACTGTTTCCTTTCGGGATAATGCCCGATCCGATACCATGCCAGGTCAATTGGAACATTCTACTGCAACGGATATCAATAATCAAGATATAAACAAAAAAGAACCTTTACTCATTGCTGAAGATGCTCAATCCAGGAGTCCAGGACTACAGGAATTAGATAAATCACTTCCAACGCAGAAAACGCTGAAAAAAAGAAAGCAAGAGATAATAAAAGCAAAACAATTGCCAGCTCAGAAAGATACAGCAGGAGACAAAAAGTATTTTATTCAGGTTGGAACATGGAAAAATTCTGACTATGCAAATACGGTTTTGGCACAACTTCAAAAAGACTATCCTGAAACTTATATTGCTTTGGAAAACAATTTTAAATTAATTATCATTCCGAACGTACCTACTAAAAAAAGAGGGGATATCATATCAAAAAAGATAGGTAAAGAATTAGGCCTTGAACCTACTGTAATTTCAATAGACAAGAAACCAAAACCAGACAAAAAAGAAATGTATATAACTGAACTCCTTGCGCCACCTCATGCGAAACAACCTGTTACAGAATCCGCAATTGATCAACACACTCGGCAGAGGGGAACGTCAGTCGTTGCTAGGGATGCTCAATCCAGGAATTTAACAATGAAAAAAGACAAACTTCCTTCTGAGAGTCTCAAGGGGAATATTACTTTCGATACAAATTCAGATGTTGTAACTCCAGAGTTCTATTCAGAAATAGAACGAATTGCAAAAGCACTACGTACATATCCCCAAACTCTGATCAGAGTGGAAGGTCACACAGATAACACTGGATTAGAATCCTACAATATGGACTTGTCTATTCGGCGTGCCACAGAAGTAAAAAATTTACTTATTCAGAGGGGTGTTACCTCTTCACGTATGGAAACAAAGGGCTTTGGGCACTCAAGCCCTGTAGCTTCTAACGATACCGAGCTTGGACGTTCGAGAAATAGAAGAGTCGAAATAACAATGGTTAATTGATTTCAGAAGATGTAATAAAAAGGGCTTAGATTATTTCTAAGCCCTTTTCTTTTTTAAACCGAGATGGTGATATACTTATTTTTTCTTATGGGTAGCGCAATATTTAGATTTTCCTGCTGCGTTATTTTTGCATTTTTTCCCTTCCTTTGTTTTTGCAGCACATTTTGCTTTTTTTGCTTTTGCCATGTTTACTCCTTTCTTCATTGTAAGTTATTTTATAACTTTTGTTACCTACAACAAATCCAATCTATATATTCGGTATTTACCAATAAAAACTTTAGCTTTCTGCCTCTTTTTTTCTCTGCACCATTATAAATTTTTTCATTCATATCTTCAGTATTAAATTTACTGAGGAAGCATTTCCAAATCCGTGATGATGAATAGCTATACTCTTTTTGTCATTGTCCGGCTTGCCCTGTACCATACGGTTCAGGGCTTGACCGGACAATCCAGACGCCGTCCCTGCGAAAGTGGGACACCACGTGGGGCATCCCACTGTGGCAGGGAACCATACAAAAAATACTGGATTCCCCGATCAAGCATGCCCTCTGACTTGATCAGGGGGTCGGGGAATGACGTCTTTTTTTTCTTTTTTTACGAGAAATCATTATCACGGAAAAGGAAATGCTTACATTTACTGAAGGTTTATTAACAGTTCCTGTTAATCCTCAACATAGAGACAACCGGAAAACTATTTCTTCTTTCTTAAACCGTTTACAAACTGTAAATATTTCTTGGTTGGATTCAAAACTTCAACGCCCAATGTATTATAAAAATCAAATCTTAATCTGACAACTGTAACAGTGATACTTAATACCCCTTCCTTAAAGATGATAAATAGTTCAACATTTGAACCACAAGGAATACGGGTGTCTGTTTTTATACACATACCATTTTTCGAAAAATTAACCACCGTTCCGGAGGCAAACTTTTTACTATAGAAAAAATTCACCTTCAATTCCATATTAGTTCTTTCAAAGGCTCTTCTTTCCATGAATCTTTTATCGTTAGAAATTCAGCATACCACATCTATCCAAAATAGATAGTATCAGGAGACTGAATACCTCACAAACACAATGAATCGACGGATTTGATAAAATGTATAACTTCATTAATTAAAGGCGGGATTACTTCATCCGGAACTCTGTCATTTTATTTTTGCGCCTCCTTTTCATAAAAGTCTTATATCACTAATCGCTTTGACTGTCAAATTAAAAATATCAGTGGTTCATATTAACAACCAATTTTCGTTTTAAATATTTCCCTCTTTCGTGTTTTAATTGATAAACACAAATTAAATATAAAACTTGCAATTAATATCAAATGCTAAATAGGGTTCGAGGATTCCAGTACGTAAAGTCTCGTTGGGGCATTCTCGCACGGGAAACATGTCAAAATCGCACATCGGGCTCTAATGCACACTTCCATCAACTTAGCTTAAAAAGCTAACTTAAGTACTAGAAATATTGTGAAAAATTCAGAAGGCTTTCTCACTGAATTATTTTCACACACATCCTTTATAATGTCAAAACCGCTCACCCATCTTGATCAAAAAAATGCAAATTCAAATTATCTTTATTTTTACAGAGGTTACAATCTCAATACATCTGGCATGCTTCTCGCTATAGATACAACCTGGCTTTTAAAAATACCTTTTGGAGGTGGCGAGAAAAATGAAAAGTATGATAGACAAAATAGTAGAAATGAAATTTAAGATCCTTAAAGCGTTTACTTCGGCATTAATGTTTATCTGTATTCTTATGCTTGTTGCACTGGCATTTTCCAGTTAAAATGTTAGAAAAGAAATCGCAGTGACAATATTGGCTAGCGAAGTTTATATATAACTTTTTATTATATGTCGAGCTGATAATTTAACGTTTCGGAACTTCTGCAAGCTCATGAATTAATAGAATATTTTTAAGCTTATAATCATGATTTCACCTACACTCCTTTATTCCATCATTCCATTTGGCACGAAGTGCCTAAGTTCCTTATGACAATGAATTGTTTAAGATTATTAATTGTATTATCAACCATTATCAGTCTAACTGCCTGTTCAACTGTTATTAACCGAAAAGGGGCATCAGGTCTTTCAACTATCACCAAGAATAAAAAATACCAGATAAGGGTAAGAACAGGCAATATCACAATGGATAAACTTGTTTATGAACTTGCCTACATCCAATTTGGGAAATATCTGCCAATCTCGGAGGAAGAACCTTTCACAGGATTTATTGAAATACTTTTTATGAGTACCTCAAACAAATGGTTGAAGGGACCTGTTGCCGGATATAAGATAAACTTGATATATGGCAATTCATGGTATACAGGTGACGAAACATTCAGTTTTAATGTTCATAACCAGCCAATTGGAATGGAGATTACACCTGGTGGAGTGTTTGCCTGGCAAAACAGCAACATGTCAGTAACTTTAAGAGACATTAACGGAAAGAAATTATGGTCCGCTCATTATCATTACAAAGGCAGGCAGGAATTTTCCGGCCTTTCTGTTAAAACAGCTGACGCAGCTGCACATCTTTGCCTTTATAGGATTATCGACTATTTTATGAAGGATTATATGATTAATACCGAAATTTCAACCCACAAAGACAAGATAAAAATACCGATAATTGCTTTAATGGTCGAAAGCAAAAAGTCCCCATAAATTCAATCTTGACACCCCCCTACCCTATGTGGTATCAATATAAATGAAAAAGCCATGAAGGCCCAAGCGGTCAGGAGCCCGGAAAACCTTCGTGGCTTTTTTTATTCAGTTTTTTATGCTATATAAATTATATATGATTAGATTGTGATCAAGAGTTGAATAATTACCAATAAGGTTTTCAACATGGAGCAAAGCAATTATGTCTGATGGATCACTGATACTTATCGGCGCTGCAGCCTCAATAGGGTTCTTTCATACCCTGTTGGGGCCTGACCATTATCTGCCATTCATTGCAATGTCCAGGGCCAGAAAATGGTCACGGGGCAAAACAACATTGGTTACGGTTCTGTGCGGTATTGGTCACGTATTAAGTTCCGTCTTCATTGGTTTTATCGGCATCGCTTTGGGTATTGCTGTTTCAAAATTAGAGGCGTTCGAATCATTCCGCGGTAATGTGGCAACATGGGCACTCATCTCATTTGGTCTGGTTTACTTTGTCTGGGGCATGAGAAAAGCATTAAGGAGTAAGCCCCATAAACATTCACATTCGCATTCAAATGGTACCGATCACCTCCACACCCATGCTCACACTGATGAACATGTGCACGTCCACGAAAAACCGGGTATGAAGAGTATTACTCCATGGGTTCTTTTTTTAATATTTGTACTCGGCCCATGCGAGCCGTTAATTCCCATATTGATGTATCCAGCGGCAAAAAGCAGCATTATCGCAATAATACTGGTCACCGGCACATTTGGAGCAACAACCATCCTGACTATGCTGGGGGTTGTCCTGATCTCAAGCTTTGGTATCAATATTATCCCATCAGTAAAATTTGAAAGATATACACATGCCATAGCCGGCGCAATAGTATGTCTGAGCGGACTGTCAATTTTACTATTGGGTTTATAGTATGCGTTTGTGGGGAACAATTATATCTTCATAATAAGTTTATACAACTCTGGATATTCATCACTTGAAAGGGAAATATCCTCTTTTAGCAACCTTAATCCCTCTGGTACATATTTCAAAAAATACTTTTTCCCTTTCTCTGTTGACAGAAAACCATATGCACCAAGCGCCTGCATATGTCTCTGAAGCCGGCATGAAAGTAATGACTCTTTAAAATATTTTTCATCATAATCCCCCCATCCCCCCTTTACTAAAGGGGTGAGAGGGGGGATTATATTCATTTGTTCAATGTAATAATCTAAAAGTCTTTCTCTCATACTTTCCTCAAGGTAATAATATGGATCCCATAGTAATGATGCCACATCATATGCAGGCGGACCAAGTCTTGCTCCCTGAAAATCTATTAATCGCAATTTCTGTCCTCTCATGATCATGATATTCTGTGACTGAAGGTCACGATGGATTACGGTCTTTGGGAAAGAATCCGCCCTCATAGCAAGACGATGAAATTCATTTTCCAATTCAGAGATATTTTTGATTTTTATCTTTATCACACCTTCAATAAATCTATTCATGAAATAATCCGTCTCCCATCGAAAGTATTCATAATTAAAGACCCTTTTTTGAAGAAGTGGACATTCTGACACATATCCTGTTGTCACATTATGAATCAGAATCATTACATTGATAACCTCTCTGTAAATATTCTCCACCTCAGTTTTTTCACGAGGACATTTCAGATAACTGTAAAGAGAAATATCTCCTGCATCTTCAAATATGGCATGCGTCCTTTCAGATTCTACCTTTATTAATTCAGGAACTGGAATGGAGTGTTTCAGAAAAAAATATGAATATTCAATGTGACGTTCAAAATCAGGGTCATCACTATTACATTGCATAAGCACTACGGTTTCATTGTCTTTCCTGATTCTGTAGTATTTCCTGTCCGACCCTCCGGTACCAATCAGTTGTCTTCCATCCTTTATAGATAATCCCGTTATTTCTGACTCATTGATGCTTATCTTAAAGCCGGGTCCGATTATGCAGTTTTCAATTAATCCTTCTGTCCTCTCCATAATATCCCCCTTTTTTTTAAAGGTCGGTATCGACTTGTTCCGAGGGGGCACGGGGGAGTTACCTTTTCCTATATGGCTGCCGGGAAGCAGAATACAATTTTTGAGAAAAGCACCTTCTTCAAGTAAACATCCTTCTTCAATCACAACATTTCCTTGCATTTCAACTTTTTTACACTTCCTTAATGAGGGATGTATATATACAGTTTCTCCATCCATCCTCAATGCTTCAAAGACTGAAGATATATATGCATATGGTGTTCCGACATCGCTCCAGCAGTATCCGCTTACATCTAATGTTCCAATCTCTTTGCCGACAGATATTGCCTTCATCCATGCGTCCACTACACTGGATGTGCCCGGAGGCAAGAATTTCAGGAATTCAGGTTCATATACAGCAATTCCTGTAAATGCCAATTTTTGTCTATTAAGTGATGGCGAAGTTTGTATCCCTTTTATATCCTCCAGGAATCCCTTATCATCAAGAACAAGACAGTTAAATTTTGGATAATCATGAACAGCAAGTGTTGCAAGATTCTTTGATGAACGATGATGTTCAAGCAATGTTCCTAAATGTATGTCAGTAAATATGTCTGAATTATGTACGAGAAAAGTTCCTTCATTTAAAAATCCCTCAGCATTTTTTATTGCGCCTCCGGTACCCAGTACCGTCTCTTCAGGAAAAAGTATGATCTTATCGTTTAATGAACAATGTGCCACCCATTCTTCAATAGTTTCTCTTTTATGATAGAGATTTAGACCAATTTTATGAAATTGAAAGGCTGATATGCTCTCAAGAATATACTGCAAGACAGGTTTACCTAAAATAGGTATCAGCGGTTTTGGAATATGGTGGGTAATTGGTCGAAGTCTTTCGCCTAAGCCGGCAGCGAGTATGAAAATATTTATTTTATTCATACATCAAATATTTTCTTCTTGCTTTTCTATTAAACTCTTGACACTGTTCTTTCCACCATTCTTCCATATGCTCTAGCGATTTTCCATCTTCTATATCTTTTCTGAGCCTGTTTGTACCCGCGAGGATATCAACTGGCATCTTCTCTGTTTCATATTCATACGGTGGGTGTTTCCATTCAAAGTGATCAGGGTACAGCTTACGTATTGCCTTGATAATTCCCACACCTGTCTTAAAGGATTTGAACATCTTCCTGCTGGTAACGTGTATTTGTGCCCGTCCACAGAGACATCCGGCATGTTTTTGAAAAGTCGGTTGAAAATACATAGGCCGAAAAACAACACCTGGAAGTTTTAAAACCACAAGCTCTTTTACGAGCATGTCAGGATCGAAAAAAGGCGCCCCAAATATCTCAAACGGTCTTGTTGTGCCCCGACCTTCACTCATATTCGTGCCTTCCAGGAGACACATGCCTGGATATACAATAGCAGTATCTAATGTCGGTATATTCGGAGAAGGTATAACCCATGGTAGACCTGTCTCATCAAACCACATTCTTCGTCCCCAGCCTTTCATGGGAATAATATGACAATCCAGTGATTGGTAAAACCCATTCTGTAAATAATTGCCGATTTCTCCTATTGTCATGCCATGGCGTACGGGCAGCGGGCGCTGTCCCACAAAAGAAGCATAAGCCATATCCAGGACAGGGCCTTCGGTATGTGCTCCTCCTAAAGGATTCGGCCTGTCAAGGATAACCACAGACTTGCCCGTCTCAATACATGCCTGCATACACAGTTCCATTGTCCATATGAATGTGTAGTAACGGGAACCAATATCCTGCATATCAATTGCCATTACGTCTATATCTTTCAGCATCAAAGGTTCAGGCTTACGGGTATGACTGTAGAGGCTATAAATGGAAAGACCAGTTTTCTTATCACTGAACCCTTCCCATTCAATCATGTTGTCCTGAGTCTCTCCACGGATTCCATGTTGAGGACCGAAAATCGCCTTCAGTTCGAATTTTCTCGTATGTAAAAAACAATCCACTGCATGTTCCAGCCTTTTGTTCACTGATGCCGGATGCACAAGGAGCCCTATCCTTGCACCTTTTAATTTTTTGGGCCAATTCTTTTCAAATATGTCCAGGCCAGTTTTCATTCATCCATCTCTCTTAACAATAAAAACAATTCTAATGTACGGGAATTCAGCAAAATCTTCAACTTTATTTTATACCAGCAAGAGTGACCATTCAGTTACGGGTGGAGATCTTCATACTCCGGCCCCCTGATCGAGTCGGAGGACATACTTGACCTGAGTATCCGGATATTGTTTCAGTCCCATATCGAGGTACGGGATAAACTCCAGCAGGGAACCCCTAAAGGAAATAGATTTCTTGCATCTAGTACTGAGCAGGCTCTGGTTTCACAGAAAATCTGGATTTTCCGATCGAGTCGGGGAATGACGTACAAGGGATAGTCATTTTTACAAACTTTTACCACTCATAACTGAATTATTACAGTATTAAAATTGAACCTGGTTACATAACGATAAAAAAAAAGTTACAATAATAATGTTTGGGTTAATAAATTAATCGTTATTAAAAAATACGCCCTTCCCCCTAATGGATAGGGATGGGGTAAAGGGAGTAGGAAATTAAATATGATCAAAGAATTCCAACCCAAGTGGATTGCGTGGGAAATTACAAGAAGATGCAACCTGAAATGCATACATTGCCGTTCAGCCTCTGATCTTGTAGTGTCAACGCATCCTGATTTTTCCACTCATGAAGCCTTCAGGATCATTGATGATATAGCAAGTTATGCGAAACCTGTTATTGTACTTTCAGGAGGCGAACCTTTATTAAGAAAGGATGTTTTTGACATTGCGAATTACGGCACTGAAAAAGGCCTGAGGATGTGTCTTGCAACAAATGGAACACTTGTTACAGATGAGATTTGCGAAAAGATCAAGAAGTCGGGCATGAAAATGGTATCTCTAAGTCTCGACGGATCCACAGATGATGTGCATGACGATTTTAGAAAACAAAAAGGTGCATTTGCAGGAACTATACATGCAGCAAAACTTTTCAAGAAATTTGGAATTGAATTTCTTATAAATTCATCTTTTACAAAACGAAATCAGGAAGAAATCCCCAAGGTATATAAACTTGCCAGAGAACTCGGGGCAACGGCATGGTACATGTTCATGATCGTTCCAACAGGCAGGGGAGAAGAGATAATGAATGAACTGATTTCCAGAGAAGATTACGAAGAGATACTGAATTGGCACTATCAGATGGAAAAGAATGAAAAAGATTTACTCGTACGACCAACGTGTGCACCACATTATTACAGAATTGTGCTGCAGAAACAGAAGGAGGAAGGCGAAAAATTCGAACGAAGAAGTCTGAAATTTTCTACCGGTGGATCCAAGGGATGTATCGCTGGTCAGGTAATTGCGTTAATTGACGTTGACGGGAATGTTCTGCCCTGCAGTTATTTTCCGAAACATGCCGGAAATATAAAAGAACAGTCTTTTAAAGATATCTGGGAAAATTCTGAATTATTTAAGGAATTGAGAGATTTTAAAAAATATAAAGGCAAATGCGGATCATGCGAGTATATAAACGTGTGCGGCGGCTGCAGGGCAAGAGCTTATGCTATATATGGAGATTATCTTGAAGAGGAACCGTTCTGCGGATATATACCATGGAAATTTAAAAAAGATAGTTAGTTAGTTAGTTAGCTAACTACCAGCTGCTAACTACTTGATTTATATTCTTATGGAGGAAAAATGAATGATACATTCCTGAAAGCTTGCAGAGGAGAAGATGTTCCTTATACGCCTGTGTGGATTATGCGGCAGGCCGGCAGGTATTTAGGCCAGTATCAGGAGGTAAGAAAGAAAGTTGATTTTTTGACACTCTGCAAGACTCCTGAACTTGCCGCTGAAGTAACAATACAGCCGATCGATATACTTGGTGTTGATGCAGCAATTTTGTTTTCAGATATCCTTATTCCCGTTGAAGCAATGGGAATGAACCTTGCGTTTGTTGAAAGTCAAGGCCCTCTATTAACTCCTGCCGTCCGAGATGAAAATACACTGAACAGGCTTTCCGTCCCTGACCCCGGTGAGAGAATGAAATTCGTTATGGATACGATCCGTATCCTGCGTAAAGAGCTTGCAGACAGGGTGCCTCTGATCGGTTTCTCCGGCGCACCTTTTACTACCGCAACGTATATGATTGAGGGCGGTACTTCCAGAAACTTTCTGAACACAAAAAGGATGATTTTCGAATCTCCTGCATTGTATGGTTCCCTGATGTATAAGATTACCTCCACCATCATCGAATTTCTGAAAGCCCAAATTAGCGCAGGCGCGCAGGCTGTCCATTTATTTGATACGTGGGGTGGAATATTTTCACCTCCCGACTATAAGGAATACGTTCTGCCTTATGTTCTTAAAGTTATTGAAGAACTCAAACGCTGGTTAAAAGCTGAAAAATTGGAACATGTTCCAATTATCTATTTTGTTGGTGAATGCAGCGGACTGCTTGAAGAAATAAAAACGGCAAATGCTGATGTGTACGGTATTGACTGGAGGATCAATTTGGACGATGCCGTAAAGAGACTCGGTAATACCGCATTGGTGCAAGGCAATCTTGATCCTGCAGCATTATTCCTGCCCCCGGGAAAAATAGAGCCGCGAGTAAAGGACATCTTACACAGGGCTTCTTCTGCCCGTGGGCACATATTCAACCTCGGTCACGGAGTCCTTCCTGAAACTTCTCCTGAAAATGTAATTGCACTGGTTGAGATGGTTCACAGGCTTAGTAAATCCCGTTAGCCTGTTCTTGACTACAAAGAAATGTTAATATACTAAGATAATTTTCATTCCAAAACCTTAAGAAATATCAGGATTAAGTTTGTCAAGTAGAAATCAAGAGACTATCGGCGTTATTTTGCTAAATCTTGGTGGCCCTGATTCCCTCACGGCGGTAAGGCCGTTTCTTTATAATCTCTTTTCTGACAGAGAAATCATCAGACTTGGCCCTGCCTTTCTCCAGAAGCCTCTTGCATGGTTAATCGCACGGCTTCGGTCGAAAAAAACAGAAGAAATGTACAGCCGGATAGGCGGCAAATCCCCTATTCTGGATATTACAGCTGCTCAGGCAGAGGCACTTGAAAAGGCACTTAATGAAGAGTCAGGAGTTAAGAGTAAAGAGCTAAGTTCCAAACTCATAACTCATAACTCTGAACTCTATTTCAAGGTCTATATCGGGATGCGATACTGGCAGCCCTTTATCAAAGACACTGTGCAAAAGATTGTGGAGGAAGGAATAGAAAACTTGATCGTCCTCAGTCTTTACCCCCATTATTCAAAAGCCACAACCGGCTCTTCCCTGGAAGAATTCAAACGGGTGATCTCCACATTTCAAATTCCACATTTCAAATTCCACATTCAATATATTGAACATTGGCCGGATTTCCCGCCGTACATAGAAGCTCTTGCCGAGTTAATTGATGAAGGTGTATCAGAGTTTAAAGGAAAGAGTTACGAAATTCTCTACAGCGCTCATAGTCTTCCTCAATCATTTATTCAGGAAGGCGACCCTTATCTCGATCACATTAAAACGAGTATTGAAAAAGCAAACAAAAGACTTTCCGAAGAGCCTTACCATATCACAAAGTTGAGATGGCATCTTTCATTCCAGAGTAAAACCGGGCCTGTAAAATGGTTGGAGCCTACAACAGAAGAGACCATAATAAATCTTGCAAAGAGCGGTTGTAAAAATCTGCTCGTTATCCCCATCAGTTTTGTGTCAGATCACATTGAAACGCTTTATGAAATAGATATTCTTTATAAAGAACTTGCGGAAAAACATGGCATACGTTTCAAGAGATGTAAGGCCCTCAATACCTCTGAAAAATTCATACATACAATGAAGGAACTTATTAGGTCAAAAATACATTAAAGGGGTCTAGTGATAGGAATATTATCGTAGACCGATCAAGCTTGCACATACTACTGGTTCAATCTGAAAGATTGAACCAGCATAACGATAATTAATGTTTTTGAGGTCGAATCGACTCTGCATTATTTAATACGAAAATAGGTTTTAATCCCCCCTTGCCCCCCTTTAGTAAAGGGGGGATGGGAGGATTTGTAATTTTCATTTTTCGTGGTGCCCCATAGGGGCATGAATGTTTGTTTTATAATGATGATTGTACAATTCTCTTTTATATGGTAATTTTTAAACAATAGGGAAATAAGGGGAAATACAATGAAAAAAATAGCCATTGTCGGTGGGGGAATATCCGGGTTAACTGCTGCATATGCACTGCTTAATTCCCCCGCCCCCTCTGCGAGTCGTAGCCCCCTCGGAATAGAGGGAAATGAGGGATTATATAAAGATTTAGAAGTAACAGTCCTTGAGGCTGATAACAGACCGGGAGGGAAAATCTGGAGTGAACAGGTAGAAGGTTTTTTATGCGAAAAAGGTCCAAACGGGTTTCTTGACAACAAGCCAAAGACTCTTGAACTGTGCAAAAGCCTTGGCATTGATCCTTTAAGGAGTAACGAGAACTCCAGGAAACGATATATATTTTTCAATGGAAAACTCAATGCACTTCCCGAATCACCTGTCTCTTTCATAAAATCCGACCTTCTCACATGGAGCGGGAAATTAAGATTACTATTGGAACTAAACGCACCGAAAGGGCCTACGGATGAAACCGTGGCTGACTTTATATTACGGCGCCTTGGAAGAGAGGCTCTTGAAAGACTGATAGACCCCATGTGTTCCGGCATATATGCCGGAGACCCGTACAGAATGAGCATAAAAAGCTGCTTTCCCCGCATAAAGGAACTTGAGCAGGAATACGGCAGTCTTCTAAAGGCCTTATTCAAGATTCGCAAACAAAGAAAACTGGAAAGTAAATCCACAGCAAAAAAAATGGAAAAGGTATCCCCTGCACCAGGGGGCACACTCACTTCTTTTTATAACGGAGCCCAGACACTTACAGATGCCCTTGCTGAAAAACTCGGAGACAAATTAAACGTTGGTATTGCAGTTCATGGTATTACAAAAAACAACGGTTCATATCAGCTCTATACATCAAGAGACACGATAGATGCTGATATTGTAATTCTTGCATCACCCGCTTATGTATCTGCTGAAATCCTGAAGGATTTTGACAGTGAACTCTCAAAACTCCTTTCTGAGATTCCATATCCTCATGTCTCGGTAGTCTGTTTCGGGTACAGGAAGGAAAAGGTGAAACATTCTCTCAACGGTTTCGGTTTTTTAATTCCACATAAAGAGAAACGGAAAATCCTCGGTACGCTCTGGGACTCAAGCATATTTCCAAACAGGGCCACAGCCGGGCATGTCCTTCTGAGGACAATGATCGGCGGCGCACAGTTTCCGGATATGGCAATGCTTGACAAAGATAAACTTATCAATGTTGTCTTTGAAGAGCTGAGACCGGTACTCGGCCTAAAAACAGACCCTGAAATGGTCAGGATGTACCGGTGGGAAAAGGCAATACCACAGTATTTCCTCGGACACGGCAAAAAATTGGAGATGATTGACGAGAGACTGAAACAATACCCCGGTTTATATCTGACAGGCAATGCATACAAAGGAATCGGCATTAACGACTGTGTCGAGAACAGCTATAAGCTCGCAGATGAGATTTTGAAGAATTTACAGAATACATGACAATCTCATTCCTGACTTGCAGGTTGTATCACAATTGTCATTCCGGTCCTGTCCCGTAATCTATACAATAATTCTCCCCTTTCATAAATGCAAATCTAGCAATCCCTCCCTTTAAAGGCAATCTTAATTCCCCCCTTTTTTAAAGGGGGGTTGGGGGGATTAAAGCTTTTTCGATGACCTATCCTGAGAGTTCAGTCAAGATTCTGGTGTCTTTTTCCAGGGTGTATCCGAATCTGGAACTGTCAGAGTAACAACTATGGAGGTACAACCTCCATATATAATCCCCCTCTTTGGCAAAGAGGGGCGAGGGGAGATTTTATAATAAATAAACTTTCCGCTTATTTCATTCGTCTTTATTCAGACTATCAAGAGGACTTTCAGGGGCT